>USBZ01000027.1 GCA_900553065.1 uncultured Desulfovibrio sp.
AGACCCTTATAGGGTCAAATCAAACCGCCCCTTGAAGGGGCGGTCCTGACTTTTGGGGAAAAGCGTTCCTAAGAGATGGATGACGGCGGAAACGGAGGGCGCGGTAATGGATACGGAGCCATGCCGTCTGAAGGACGGGAGCGGCTCGCGAAAAGATCCTGACGGATGGGCAGAGCCCGTGCGCGGGAGCTGAAGACACAGTGGCGGAAGGTCGTCGGTGAAGCGTTTGGGAGAAGGAGCGTCAGCCTGGAAAATTCCGGACGCCGGCGATTCGTGTCAGATCGGGTGTCTGGCTGAACAAAAGCTCAGGAGACAGAAAAGGCCGTCGGAGTATTCCGGCGGCCTTTCGTTCTGCGTTGCGGTGATGCCTGCGTTACTTCGCGCTGTTCACGGCGTCGAAGTCCTTCAGCATTTCGTCATCGGGCTTTGCGGTCATGAGGCTCACGATGATGATGGCGGCGCAGGCCACGAGGAAGGCGGGCAGGAGTTCATAGATGCTCCACAGTCCGCCCATGGGCTTCACGAGGTACTTCCACACGAACACCATGATGCCGCCGGCCGCCATGCCGGCAAGAGCGCCCCAGCGGTTGCAGCGGCGCCAGAACAGGGCGAAGAGCATGACCGGGCCGAAGGAGGCGCCGAAGCCCGCCCAGGCGAAGGAAACGATCTGGAAGATGGAGCTTTCGGGGTCGCAGGCGATGACGGTACCCACGATGGAGATGAGCAGCACGGTTCCGCGGGCGGCCAGCATGGTGGAGCGGTCGGTCATCTGAATGTGGAACACGCCCTTGAACAGGTTTTCCGACACGCTGGAGGCTGCGGCCAGAAGCTGACCGGAGGCGGTGGACATGGTGCTGGCCAGAATGCCGGCGAGCACGAGACCGGCCATGAAGGCGGGAATGACGCCGAAGGAGCTGAGCAGGCTGCTGATCTTGATGATGATGGTTTCGGCGTCGGATCCGGTGGCATAGGGATCGAGCACGCCGGCCTGTATCATGGCGTAGCCGATGATGCCGATGAAGATGGCGCAGCCCATGGCGATGACCACCCAGGTGGAGCCTATGCGGCGGGAGATGGCGATTTCATTTTCGTCGCGGATGGCCATGAAGCGGAGCAGAATGTGGGGCATACCGAAGTAGCCGAGGCCCCAGGCCAGCGTGGAGAAGATGGTGAGGGTACCGTATTCGGACACTTCCTTGCTGACTACGTTGGTGGCGTGCGAGAGGCTGATGTAGCCTTCAAAGCTGGCTGCCGCTTTCACCGCTTCCCAGCCTCCGGCCATGTGGATGCCGAAGGCCACGATGATGAAGAGGGCGAGGGTCATGATGATGGACTGCACAAGGTCGGTCATGGATGCGGCCAGAAAGCCGCCGAGGATGGTGTATCCGGCGATGACCACGGTACCGATGAGCATGCCCGTGACGTAGTCGAGATCGCAGAGGGTGGAGAAGAGCTTGCCGCAGGAGGCGAATCCGGCCGCGGTGTAGGGAATGAAGAAAATGACGATGATGAGCGCGGAAATGCCGATGAGCAGGCTGCTCGTGTCATGGAAGCGGCGCGCGAAGAAGTCGGGAATGGTGATGGCGTGAATCTTTTCGCTGTACACGCGCAGGCGTCTGGCCACGATGAGCCAGTTCAGGTAGGTGCCGAGGGCGAGACCTATGGCGGTCCAGCCGGGTTCGGCTATGCCGGTGAACAGGGCAAGACCCGGCAGGCCCATAAGCAGCCAGGAAGACATGTCCGAGGCTTCCGCGCTCATGGCCGTGACGATGGGACCCATTTTTCGGCCGCCCAGATAGTATTCGTGGGCGTTGTTGTTGCGCTTGGCACAGAGAAGGCCGATGTAGAGCATGAGAAGCAGATAGATGCCGATAGCTATGTATATGAAGATCTGATAGTCGCTCACGGTGAAAACTCGAAAGAAAAAGGGAGAGTCGGCAGAACGCCGGAGAAGCCCGGCCTGAGCCGGGACAGGGACACGAGACTAGAGAGACGCAAGACTCCATGGCGGGATCAGACCGCCGCCGGCTGACTTCTTTGCGTGACAGGTTCTCATGAATGGTCTCGGTGTGAAAAGTTTGAATAAAAGTTGTTTCAGGGGAGCATAGTCCGTTTTTAAAAAAAATAAAATCAAAAAATGCCCGTCCGCATTTTTATGTCATGCGGGCGGGGCTGTGCGGAAAATCGTGTTCAGGCTCTGGAGGGCGTGCGCTCTATGCTGGCGAAGGCGTTGTGCCCGTGAATGGATTCTTCGCTTTCCACTTCCACGCGGAACCATGTCACGTGCGTGTGGTTTTCCAGGCGTGTGGCCACATTGCGCACCACGTCTTCCACGAACAGCGCATTGTCATAGGCCTGCTCGGTGACGAATTTTTCGTCCGGGCGCTTCAGCAGCGTGTAGATGGGAGCGGAGCCGGATTCTTCGGCGATGTCTATGAAGCCTTCCAGCCATTCAAAGCGACTCATGCGCAGGCCCATGCGCACTATGGCCCGCTGACCGTGTGCGCCTGCCCGGCTGATGGCCTTGGAGCAGGGGCATACCGTCGTTACGGGAACTTCCAGTTCCAGAAGAAAGCGGGGACCTTCCTGGCCCTGTTCCAGCTCTCCGGTCAGGCGGCAGAGATACCGTACCGGCGCGGCCTGCCCGGACACGGGAGCCTTGCGCGTGCGGAAATAGGGGAAGGTGAACTTCGCATAGGCGCGGTGCGCCTGAAGACGAGTCAGTACGTCGGAAAGCAGACGCTTCATGGATGCGTAGTCCAGCTCTTCCGCGCTGGCTTCGCGCCAGTTCTCCAGCGCTTCCACGAAACGGCTCATGTGGGTGCCCTTGAAGGCCGCGGGCAGATCAACGCCCATGTCGACGCTGGCCACGGTATGCTGGCGTCCCATGTCCCGGTCCTTCACCACCAGGGGCAGATTCACGTTCTTGACGCCGACTCGGTCGATGTCGAGCGCCACGCTGGAGGGACTGTTCTGAACGTCCATGAGGGAAAGGGAGCCTTCGGCAGCCGAAGAGGTAGTCATGCGTGATCCTTATGTTGATGATCGTGGAAGATATGGCGTTCGGGAGCGGCTTCTATGGCCGTAAGCGAACAGGAACTCTGCAGTACCCCGCGGGAGGAACGAAGTCGGTCGGCCAGCTCGTTCACGGCAGCGGCAGGCCCCCGCAGCGCCATGGTTTCCAGACAGTGGTGTTCATCGAGATGCACGTGCATGGTGGCGAGCACCATGTCGTGCGCTTCATGCTGCAGAGAGGTGAGGCGGCCGGGCAGATCGTTGTCGTGATGATCGTAGACCAGCGTCAGCACTCCGGCGACGGGCGCGTCGGGATCGGAAACGATTTCTTCCGAAAGCTCGCGCCGGATGCAGTGCCTCAGGGCCTCGGACCGGTTGGCAAAGCCCTTGCGCTCACTGTGACGGTCAAAGGCGGTCAGCAGATCCCGCTCCAGCGATACTCCGAATCGTACCAGTTCGCTCATGTTTTCTCCCTGTTGAAACAGCTTTTTTCAACCTACACCAGCAGGACCTGCGCCTCAAGCGTTTATGCCTGTGCCTTTCACGGCAGAAATGCCGTCTTTTCCGGGTGCGGCGCCCTTTAGGAAAGGGCGGCGGCATGGCGCGGAGCTACGCCTTTTTTCCTGCCTTCGCGATTTCCCTGTCCATGAACTGGATGAGCAGCAGGGAAAGAATCGTGAGTCCCATGCCGCAGTAGAAGGGCAGGCGGTAGCCGAAGGTTATCCACAGCCAGCCGCCGAGCGGAGGAATGAGAACGGCGGCAATGTGGTTGATGGTCTGGGCAAGGCCCATGCTGGGCGCAATGTCGGAGGGATCGGCGATCTTCTGGAAGAAGGTGCGCACGGCAATGGCGAAGTTGAAGGTCAGGCTGTCGAGAACATACATGATGCCCGCAAGATACGCGCTGTCCGTCCAGGCATAGCCGAGGAAGATGAAGAAGGCAGAGGTATACTCTATGGTGAGAAGTCTGCGTTCACCTATGCGGTTGATGATGCGTCCTATGAGCGGATTGAAGAACCAGTTGACCGCGTAGTTCACGAGATAGAGCACGGCCACGGTGCGCACGGAGAATCCGAACTTCTCCACGAGCAGAAAAAGAGAGAACACGGTGAAGATCTGCCTGCGGCCGCCCATGAGCAGGGTGAGGGCGTAGAAGAGCCAGTAGCGGGAAGAGAAGACCATGCCCTTTTTCTGAGGCGCGACCTTCGGGCTGGAAGGATCGAAGAACAGGCAGATCGTGCCGAGGGCGACGACCGTCAGTCCCATGAGGGCGAACATGGTTTCATAGGAAAGATGTCCGGCACCGAAGAAGACCAGAAGCGAAACAGCCAGACTGCCGCCGGCGGCAAGACCTCTCATTCTGCCCATGACGATGGGCGTGTTCGACAGGTCGTAGTACTGGATCATGAGGGACTGATTGATGGTTTCAAAGAAGTGGTAGCCTGCCGACATGACGAATACCGCGGCTGCGATGCCCGTGAAGGAGGTGAACAGGCCGATGACGGCCGTGCCCACGCCGCAGATGATGACGGAAAGCACACAGAGGCGGTGTTCCTTCATGAGAAGCATGAGGGGCACGACAAGAAAGCAGAGAAAGCCGGGCACTTCGCGCAGGGCGACGACAAGACCGTTGTCTGCGGCGGTAAATCCGCCCACTTCGACGGCATAGTTGGTATAGAGCAGGGAGGAGCCCTGAAGGCCGATCGTGCTGCCCAGGGTAAGCAGAAAAAGAAAGAGATACATGCGTGTGTTGCCCGACACGCTGGAAACGACGGCTTTCATGGAAAATCCTGGCAAAAAGGCGTGGGAAGACTTGCAAGGGACGCATCCCTTGCGGCTGGTTCGGAAGCGGAATCCGGGAAAAAGTCCGGCCTGGCGGAAAGCCGGACGGAGGCAGCCCCGGAAAGAGCGGACAAAGCAGAAAGCCGCGGGCAGGCCGCGGCTTTCTGCAGATATTCTCGTCGGAGGGCGGCCAAGCCGCCCTCATGCCTTCTTAGGCAAGAGCCTGAAGGAGAAGCAGCGCAACGATGTTGATGATCTTGATCATGGGGTTGACGGCGGGGCCGGCGGTATCCTTGTAGGGGTCGCCGACGGTGTCGCCGGTCACGGCAGCCTTGTGGGCTTCGGAACCCTTGCCGCCGAAGTTGCCTTCTTCGATGTACTTCTTGGCGTTGTCCCAGGCGCCGCCGCCGGAGGTCATGGAGATGGCCACGAACAGACCGGTGACGATGGTGCCCATGAGCATGGCGCCGAGAGAGGCGAAGGCGGCAGCCTGACCGCCGCAGGCCATGATGACGTAGTACACGACAACGGGGGCGAGAACGGGCAGCAGGGAGGGCAGGATCATTTCCTTGATGGCGGACTTGGTGAGCATGTCCACGCATGCGCTGTAGTCAGGCTTGCCGGTGCCTTCCATGATGCCGGGGATGTTGTGGAACTGACGACGCACTTCCACGACCACGGCGGCGCCGGCGCGACCCACGGCCTTCATGCCCATGGCGCCGAACAGATAGGGGAGCAGGCCGCCGATGAAGAGGCCGACCAGCACATAGGGATCCTGCAGGGCGAAGGTGACGTCAAGGTTGGGGAAGTAGCGGCTCAGGTCTTCGGTGTAGGAAGCGAAGAGCACGAGAGCGGCCAGAGCGGCGGAGCCGATGGCGTAACCCTTGGTGACGGCCTTGGTGGTGTTGCCCACGGCGTCGAGGGCGTCGGTGGTTTCGCGGATGTCTTCAGGCAGACCGGACATTTCGGCGATGCCGCCGGCGTTGTCGGTCACGGGGCCGTAGGCGTCAAGGGCGACGATCATGCCGGCGAGGGCCAGCATGGTGGTGGCGGCCAGGGAGATGCCGAACAGACCGGCCTGGGTGTAGGCGAAGAGGATGCCCGCGCAGATGATGATCACGGGAGCGGCGCAGGCTTCCATGGAGACGGCGAGGCCCTGGATCACGTTGGTGCCGTGACCGGTGGTGGACGCCTTGGAGATGCTGCGCACGGGGCGGTAGGAGGTGGAGGTGTAGTACTCGGTGACCAGCACGATGAGGCCGGTGACGATGAGACCGGTGAGGCAGCACAGCAGCAGGCTGAAGCCGTTGAAGCTGATGTCCTGAATGGTCATGTTGTCTTCTTCCCAGAAGACGAACATGGTCACGATGGCGATGAGTACGGCGGAGATGACGGCGGTGGCGATGAGGCCCTTGTACAGAGCGCGCATGATCTTGCCGTCTTCACCGAGCTTCACGAAGAAGGTGCCGAGCACGGAGGCGATGATGCACACGCCGCTGATGAGCAGGGGGAACATCATCATCTTGGCCTGGAGGGCGCCGTCGAAGAAGATGGAGGCCAGGAGCATGGTGGCCACCACGGTCACGGCGTAGGTTTCAAAGAGGTCGGCGGCCATGCCGGCGCAGTCGCCCACGTTGTCGCCCACGTTGTCGGCGATGACGGCGGGGTTGCGGGGGTCGTCTTCAGGAATGCCGGCTTCCACCTTGCCCACGAGGTCGGCGCCCACGTCGGCGCCCTTGGTGAAGATGCCGCCGCCGAGACGGGCGAAGATGGAGATGAGGGAGGCGCCGAAGGACAGGGCCACGAGTGCCTGCATGATTTCCTCGGTGGCCACGCCGAAGAGGGCGAGCAGGGCGTAGTACACGGACACGCCGAGCAGGCCGAGGCCGACCACCAGCATGCCGGTGATAGCGCCGGACTGGAAGGAGATGTTCAGCGCGGGAACCATGCCCTTTTCGGCAGCGGCGGCGGTACGCACGTTGGCGCGCACGGACACGTTCATGCCGATGAAGCCGGCGAGGCCGGAAAGCACGGCGCCGAGCACGAAGCCCAGAGCGGTGAGGAAGGACATGGTGAACAGAAGCAGCACGGCAACCACCACGCCCACGATGGCGATGGTGCGGTACTGGCGCTTCAGATAGGCCTGAGCGCCTTCCTGAATGGCGCCGGCGATGCGCTGCATATCCTCATTGCCGGTGGAGGCGGCGAGGATGCTTTTGGCCGTCTTGAAGGCGTAGTACAGCGCGAAGGCCGCACACGCGAAGACGATTACCAGAGAGAAGAAAGTCATACATACCCCCGACAGGTAGGCTGAAAGTGGAAAAACCGAAAAATGGACGGGCAGGCCAGCCTGCCCGGGACTCCCGTATTTAAGGATTGCCAACGATATAAAAATTCCCCGCCGATGACAAGCCTTGAGGGCGGTTCGCGAGCTGTCTTCGGGCCTGCGGAAGCCTTGCAGAAACCGGCTGCGGAGGACTCTTGCGGGAGGAGTCGCAACGGGCTAGGATGCTGAAGATATTTTTTCAGGAGAGAGTCATGTCATTGAAGCAGCGCCTCGGCTTTACCGAAGAACCCCTCTACGTGATGGACGGCAATGCCTTCCTGTTCCGGGGATTTTTTGCCAACTCCAGCATGTCGCGTTCCGACGGCTTTCCCACGGGAGCGCTGCACATTGTGGGGCGCGTTCTGCTCAAACTTCTCCGGGAGGAGAAGCCGAAGCATTTCGTCTTCATCATGGACGGGCACGGAAAGCATTTCCGGCATGAGCTCTTTCCGGCCTACAAGACCAATCGTCCTCCGGTGCCGGAAGGGCTGCTCATGCAGATAGAACCGCTTCAGAATCTTGTACGGGCGCTCGGCATGCGGGTGCTGGTTTCCGAGGGCTGCGAGGCCGATGACTGCATTGCCAGCCTTGCGGCGCGCTACGGCGCAGAGCGGCCCGTGGTCATCATCGGCATGGACAAGGACCTGAAGCAGTGTCTTTCTCCCCGCGTGGTCATGTGGGATCCCGCATCCCGTGAGGAAAAGCTCGTCACGCTCGAATCCTTCCGCGAGGATACCGGGCTCGAGCCTTCGCAGTGGCCGGACGTTCAGGCCCTTATCGGCGATACGTCCGACAACGTGCCCGGCGTCAAGGGCATAGGAGAGAAGACGGCGGAAAAGCTGTTCCGCGACTTTCGCAGCCTTGAGGACGTGCGCGACCGCATGTCCGAGGTGCCGCCTTCCATCCGGAAGAAGCTTGAAGGCAACGAGGAGGCCATGTTCCTGTACCGGGAGCTGACGCGCCTTCACACCGACTGCTGCAATGAGGAGCTCTCTTCTCTGGCCGTGGAGCCGCTTGAGCGTCAGCATGCGCGCACGTTCCTGCGCGAGTTCGAGATGAATGCGCTTCTGCGCGAACTGGACAGCCTCATGCGTCAGGGCATCGTGGCCTTCCGGGGCGAGGGAGCCGAGGAAGCGGCCGCGACCGGAAGCGGCGCCGTGCGTGCCGGACAGCAGCTTTCGCTGTTCGACGAGGCTCCTGCCGTGCCCGTGCCGGATGCCGTGGAAGATATTTCCGTCCTGCCCTCCTGCGAGGGCTGCCGTGTGGCCGTGACGCCTGCGCCCGTGGTGAAGCGCTCGCAGAGCCGCGGCCTGTGCGTGGCCGTGCAGCAGGCTTCGGGCGTCAGGGAATGGCTTTTTACCGGAGACAGTCGCTCTTTGGTGGCCTGGGCCTCTTCCTCCCGGCTCATGGTCACGCCGGACATGAAGCGCCTTCTGCATGAACATCCCGCCTGGGGAATGCTGGCACCGGAACGCTGCTTCGATCTGGGGCTTGCCGCGTATCTTCTGGCTCCCGAGGACAGGGATTACGGATGGCCCAGCCTGTCCGCCCGTCATGCGGAAAAGAGCGGGCTTCCTCTGGAGCGGCCCGCCTCACTCGCGCTTTCCCTGCACGAAGACCTGGAAAAGAGGCTGCAGAGTTACGGCCTGCTCCGTCTCCTGCACGACATGGAAATGCCGCTCATTCCCGTGCTGGCCTCGATGGAGGATGCGGGCATCACCATAGACAAGGCGGCGCTCAAGAGTTTCCTCGACGAGGTGCAGGCGGAATTGAACGAGCTTACGGCGCGCATCTACCGGGAAGCCGGGCAGGAATTCAATATTCGTTCCGCCCAGCAGATCGGCGAAATTCTTTTCCGCAAGCTGGGCCTTTCCGCGGCAAAGTCCACCAAGGGCGGTCAGGCGTCCACGTCGCAGGCGGTGCTGGAAAAGCTTTCCGGACAGCATCCCGTGGTGGATGCGCTTCTGGAGTTCCGCAAGCTTGAAAAGATGCGTTCCACCTATCTGGAACCGCTGCCCAGGCTCGCCGGGCCGGACAGCCGCATTCACACCACCTTCAATCAGACGGCCACGGCCACAGGGCGGCTTTCCTCCAGCAATCCGAATCTCCAGAATATTCCCGTGCGGGGCGATCTCGGCAGGCGCATGCGCACCTGCTTCACCGCAGGGCCCGGCATGACGCTGATCTCCGCGGACTATTCGCAGGTGGAACTCAGAGTGCTCGCGCACTATTCGCAGGATCCCACTTTGCTTTCCGCCTTCCGGAACGGAGAGGACATCCACACCCGCACGGCCGCGCTCCTGCACGACGTCGATCCCTCGCAGATCGGCCCGGACGAGCGGCGCAAGGCCAAGACCATCAACTTCGGACTCATCTACGGCATGGGGCCGTCCAAGCTCGGACAGGATCTGGGCATTCCCATGTCGGAGGCCAAAATGTTCATCGAGCGCTACTTCACGCGCTTTGCCCGCATCAAGGAATTCTTCGACGGCGTGGAGGTCGAAGCCCGCAGAAACGGCTATGTGACCACGCTTTCCGGTCGTCGCCGTCCTCTGCCCAACATCGTTTCCGAGAGCGGACAGGCCAGAGCTCTTGCCGAACGGCAGGCGGTGAACACGCTCATTCAGGGCTCCGCCGCGGACCTCATCAAGTTCGCCATGCTGTCGGTGTACCGGGACGCCGAGCTTCGCCGCATGAAGGCAAGACTGCTTCTGCAGATCCACGACGAACTCATCGTGGAGGTTCCGGAAGAGAATGCCGAGAGGGCGGCCGCCCGTCTTTCCGCGCTCATGACCGATACCCGGGCGTGGGGCGTCGAGCTGCACGTGCCGCTGGTGGCGGATGCGGGCATGGGGCACAGCTGGGGCGAGGCGCACTAGCGGCGCGCCGGCTTTTTCCGGCCGTCTTTCCGGTGAAAAAAGCCGACGGGATTCTGCGGTGCCTCTTCGACGCTGCCGTTTTGCCCGATCCGGCATTCATGAAAAACGTTACGCATATTCCTGCCGCGGTTCTTTCCCGGCACAGGTGAGACATTATGGCACTTCTTTCCCTTCAGGATGCCTGCCTTACGCTGGGCAACAGGCAGCTTCTGGATCATACTGAGATATTCGTGGAGCAGGGCGACAGACTCTGCATTGTGGGCCGCAACGGCGTGGGCAAGTCTTCGCTTCTTTCGGTGCTGGCAGGGCGTCTTCCCCTCGACTCCGGCGAGAGGCACGAGGAACCGGGACTGCGCATAGGCTATGTGCAGCAGGCCGTGCCCGATCACTGGAAGGGCTCGGTGTTCAGCGTGACGGCCGACGCCCTGGGCCGGGAAGGGCATCTTCTGGCGGCGGCGCATCTCATCGCCTCCGACAGGCGCGATCTGCTTGATCCCGAGCTTGCCGGAGAGGCGGATCGCGTCATGGCGCACGGCGAGGTCTGGGAGCGGCACGGCGAGGTGCTTGGTGTCATCAACAGTCTGGCCCTTGATCCGGAGGCGGATTTCTCCACGTTTTCCGGCGGAACGCGCCGCCGCGTGGCGCTGGCCCGTGCGCTCATCGCCTCCGACGTGCTTCTGCTCGACGAGCCGACGAACCATCTGGACATAAGCACCATCAGCTGGCTGGAAGAATATCTGGCACGACAGGCCAGAACGCTGGTTTTCATCAGCCACGACCGCGCCTTCGTGCGTCGCCTGGCTTCGCGCATGGTGGAGCTCGACCGGGCAAAGCTCTACAGCTATGCCTGCGGCTTCGATGCCTATCTGGAACGCCGCGAAGAGCGTCTGCACGCCGAGGATATGCAGAATGCCGTGTTCGACAAGAAGCTGGCGCAGGAGGAAGTCTGGATACGTCAGGGCATCAAGGCCCGCCGTACCCGCAACATGGGGCGCGTCCGCGAGCTTCTGAAGATGCGCGAAGAGCGCGCCGCCCGCAGGGAGCGCATGGGAACCGCCACGCTCAACGTGCAGGAGGCGGAAAAGTCGGGAAAGCTGGTGGCGGAGATGAAGAATGTCTCCTTCACCTGGCCGGACGGCTACAAGGTGTTCGAGGGCGCGAATCTCATCATTCAGCGCGGCGACAAGATAGGTCTTATCGGCAACAACGGCGCAGGCAAGACCACCTTCCTGCGCGTTCTGCTCGGCGAGCTTGCCCCCACGTCCGGAACGGTGCGTCTCGGCACGGGGCTTGAAATCGCCTATTTCGATCAGCTGCGCGATTCTCTGGATGACCAGAAGAGCGTGATGGACAACGTGGCCGAAGGAAACGACCGGGTGACCATCAACGGAGAACCCCGTCATGTGGCGAGCTATCTTCAGGACTTTCTCTTTGATTCCAGCCGCCTGAGAACGCCGGTCGGCCTTCTTTCCGGCGGTGAGCGCAACAGGCTTCTTCTGGCAAAGCTCTTTACCCGGCCTTCCAACCTGCTGGTGCTCGACGAACCCACCAACGATCTTGATGCGGAAACGCTGGACCTTCTGGAGGAAATGCTTGCGTCCTACAAGGGCACCGTCATCGTGGTCAGCCACGACCGAGCTTTCCTCGACGAGCTGGTGACCGGCACCATAGCGCTGGAAGGGGATGGAAAGGTACGCGAATATGTGGGCGGCTACACCGACTGGCTGCGCCAGCGCGAGAAGCCCGAGGAAAAGAAGCCCGTCACGTCCTCCCGCGAGTCGTGGAAGGAGAATGCGCCGAAGAAACACCGACTTTCCTACAAGGAACAGCGCGAGCAGGAAGCGCTTCTGAAGGAGCAGGAAGAGATGCCGGCAAGGCTCGATGCTCTGGAAGAGGAGCAGAAGAAGCTGGAAGAGCTCCTGGCCGATCCCGATCTGTTCAGCCGTGATCCCGATGCCTTCAATGCCGGAATCGCCCGCCTGCCGCAGATCGAGGAGGAACAGCTGGCCCTGCTTGAGCGCGCCGACGACATCGAGGCGCGCCTGAAGGAACTGGAAATCTGAAGAAAAGCCTGCTTCGTGCTGTTTCTGCCGGGCGGGCTGAAGGAGAAAACGTCGGAGATCCGGGCATGCCCGGGGATATTCAGCTGGAGCTGCCTGTGGAGACATTGCGTGGAGCGTCCGGCGGTATGTTCATGAGGAATGTGACGTCAAAGAGCAGGAGGCGTCTGCTCTGTTTTGGTAAAGAGGTCGCCATGTGGAAACCTATTGTTCAGCTTCTGGGAGTCTTGATGATGACGGTTTCGACGACAGGCCCCGCGCGGGCTCAACATGTTCCTTTCCATGAGTTTTCGATGGGCGATGTGAACGTCCGGGTCATTTCCCTTGTGCAGAAGGATCTGAATGCCTCCATTCTGCGTCCCGTCACGGAGGCGGAGCGGAACGAAGTCGCCCGGGCGTATCCCGACGGCGCGGTGCACAACGTTCTGAATATTCTGCTTCTTCTCGGCAACGGCGTGACGGCGCTGGTGGACACGGGATATGACTGGACGATTGAAGCGCTTGATGCGGCTCTTGCGCAGGCGGAACTGGCGAAGGAAGACGTGACGCATGTTGTCGTCACCCACGCGCACGGCGACCATGTGGGAGGACTTGTGCGGAATGGTGCTGCGGCGTTTCCCCGAGCGACCGTGCTTTTTTCCGAAAGGGAGCTGGCCGCATGGTCCGATGCCGAGGCCGCGAAGTCTGCGTCCGACGGCATGCGCAGGATTTTTGAGAGCGTTGAGGACATCCGCCGCGCCTATGGCGAACGTGTCCGCACCTTTGTGCCGGGAACGGCTTTCATTCCTGCGCTTCCCGGCGTGCAGGCCGTGGATGAGGCGGGGCATACGCCCGGGCATGTGGGCATCATGGTTTCGGCGGAGGGACAAACCTTTCTGTTCTGGAGCGATCTGCTCCATGCCTTTGATGCTCAGCAGTCCATGCCTTCCATTTCCGCCAGCTTCGACATGGAGCCTGAAGCGGCCGCGCATGTGCGGGAGGATATGCTGCGGCGTGCCCGTGCCGAAGGATGGCTTGTCGCAGGCTCGCATGTGCCTTTCACGGAGCCTCGCCTATTGAAGTAAAACGGTGTTTCCGTCTTCCTGTTGTAATGAACGATTACAGCTTGGCGGCCGTGAGCAGATCGGCCACGGCGTCACGCTTTTCCCACGTGAATTCGGACAGTTCGCGACCGAAGTGACCGTAGCAGGAGGTCTTGCTGTAGATGGGACGCTTCAGGTCGAGGCGCTTGCAGATGAAGTAGGGGCGCAGATCGAACACTTCGCGCACGATTTTCGTGAGCTGTTCGTCGGGAAGCTTGCCGGTGTCGAAGGTGTGCACCAGCACGGAAACGGGTTCGGCCACGCCGATGCAGTAGGCGATCTGCACTTCGCAGCGTTCGGCAAGGCCGGCGGCCACGATGTTCTTGGCCACATAGCGGGCCATGTAGGCGCCGGAACGGTCTACCTTGGAGGGGTCCTTGCCGGAGAAGGCGCCGCCGCCGTGGTTGCCCATGCCGCCGTAGGTGTCCTGAATGATCTTGCGGCCGGTGAGACCGCAGTCGCCCATGGGGCCGCCGATGACGAAACGGCCCGTGGTGTTGATGAAGATTTCGCAGTCCTTTTCGTCGAAGTAGCCGGTAGGCTCGAGAATGGGACGGATGACTTCCTTCTTCACGGCTTCCACGATGTCGTCGTGGCTCACCTTGGGAGAGTGCTGGGTGGAAACGACCACGTTGTTGATGCGCACGGGCTTGCCGTCGACGTATTCAAAGGAGACCTGCGTCTTGCCGTCGGGACGGAAGAAGTCGACGATGCCGTTCTTGCGCACGCGGGACAGCTGAAGCGAGAGCTGATGCGCCCAGTAGATGGGAGCGGGCATGAGGGTGTCGGTTTCGTTGGAGGCAAAGCCGAACATCATGCCCTGGTCGCCGGCGCCCTGATCTTCGGGATTTTCCCGGATCACGCCCTGAGCGATGTCGGGGGACTGCTTGTCGATGGAAGAGATGACGGCGCAGGTCTGGGCGTCGAAGCCCATGTCCGAGCCGACGTAGCCGATGTCGCGGATGGTGCGGCGCACGATGGCGGGAAGATCGGCGTAGCCCTTGGTGGTGATTTCACCGGCCACGATGGCCATGCCCGTGGTCACCAGCGTTTCGCAGGCCACATGGGAGTCGGGATCCTGAATGAGCAGCGCATCGAGCACGGCATCGGAAATCTGATCGGCAACCTTGTCGGGATGGCCTTCGGTAACGGATTCGGACGTGAAAAGATATTTGCCTTTAGAGGGGATCATGGTCTCTCCTTGAAGTTATCGGGTCATCCGTGTCATGGTGCGGATGCTGGACGCCTCTGGCGGAATGGCAGGAAGGCATATCTTTATATCAAGCTATGGTAATATGCCTTGTAACGCCGATACTATACACACGGAGCAGTAGCCTGTCCAGCTTCTTGACGGGATACAGACGTAACGTTATGCCCTTAAGAAAGGAAAAACAGAAGGAAGGCTCCTGCCGCGGGCCGACGGGTCCTCCTGCTTCACCGGGCGCGTACGGGGGGTCGTCCATGCAGCCGTTCTATCAGGGAAAAATCGATAATTTCTGTGCCGTGTACGCGGTGCTCAACGCCCTTCAGGTTCTGTTCAGTCTGACGCCGCATGAGGCCAGACGCATTTTCAACCGCGTGATCATGGCCCAGGCCGTTCAGCCCGAAACGTTTCGGAACATTCTCGAGCACAGAACGGACTATGTGTCGCTGGTGGACTTCATGCTGGAAGACGTGCGCAGGCATGAGTTTCCCGATCTTCGCGTAAGCGCTCCTTTCGGCCCGGACGCATCCTGCGATCAGGTATGGGAGGCGCTTCGGTCGAGCGCAAGGCCGCCCATGCCGCTGGTGTCGGTGTTCCGTTTTCTCCGCATGGCGCCTCCGTCGGAAAAGCCCTATGTGGATCATTGGACGGTGGGGCATTATATGGATATGGAGGGGCTGCATTTTCTCGACTGCAGCCTGGAGGCGGGCGCGCTTTTCTGCCTGCCCTATGCAAAACTGACGGATGCCTGGCGTCCGCTCAGCCGGGACTACGTGGTCATCCCTCCGGAGAGCGTGAGGATCCTGTCCGTTTCCCGTTTCTCGGGGCTGCCGGTATGAGTATGTTTCTGACTTCTCGACAGAAGATGGGGGCCGCGGCTCTCATCATGGCCTTCAGCGTTCTGATTTCCCGCTTCATGGGACTTTTCAGAGACAAGATCATTTCCTGGCAGTTCGGCGCGGGGGGCGAGTCGGACATTTATTTCGCCGCCTTCGTGGTTCCGGACTTCCTCAACTATCTTCTGGCGGGCGGCTACGTTTCCATTACGCTCATTCCGCTCCTTTCCCGGCGGTTCGAGGAAAGCGAGGCCGACGGCTGGCGCTTTTTCGGCGTGGTGTTTTCCTGGGCAACGCTTTCCATAGGTCTTCTTTCGGCGCTGGCCTGGCTGGCCGCGCCCGAGCTTGCGCCTCTGGTGGCGCCCGGCTTCAGTCCTGAGCAGTGCGCAAGGCTTTCGGAGTTTCTGCGCATCGTGCTTCCGGCACAGGTGTTCTTTCTGCCCGGCGCCTGCCTTTCCGCAGTGCTCTACATCCGTCGTCAGTTCACGGTGCCCGCGCTCATGCCGCTTGTCTACAACGGCTTCATTCTTCTTTTCGGCGTAGGGATGCCTGCCCTCGGCCTTGCGCAGGGCATGGAAGGCTTCTGCTGGGGCGTGCTCTTCGGCGCGGCCGTGGGCGCCTTCGTGCTGCCGCTTCTGGCCGTGCGGGAAGGCGGACTGCAGTTCATGCCCGGCCTTCTGCATCCTCTCATGAAGAAGTTTCTGCTTATGGCCCTGCCGCTCATGATAGGGCAGTCCGTGGTGGTGCTGGATGAGCAGTTCGTCCGCATTTTCGGCAGCCTTGCCGGAGACGGCGCGGTGAGTCTGCTCAACTATGCCCGCCGCATCATGATGGTTCCCGTGGGCGTGGTGGCGCAGGCCGCCGGCGTGGCGTCGTTCCCCTTCCTGGCGTCTCTGGCGGCCCGGGGCGACATGGACGAATTCAGGGCCACGCTCGGACGCACCATGAAGAACAGCATGATCGTGGCCGTGCCCGTGGCGGCGTGGATGATAACGGCTTCCGGGCCCGTGCTGGGCTTCATTTTCGAGGGCGGCAGCTTTTCCGTTTCCCATACGATGGGCGCGGCGCCGCTTCTGCAGATCATGCTTCTTGCCGTTCCGTTCTGGCTTCTGCAGCAGGTGACGGGACGCGCGTTCTACGCCATGCAGGATACGCTCACGCCTGCCGTGGTGGGCACGCTCGCCACGCTTCTTGCCGTGCCGGGCTATCTTCTGCTCATTCCCGTCATGGGAGCGAAGGGCGTGGCGCTTGTGACCACGTTCTGCATCGCCCTGTACGCGCTGGTACTCATGGCCGTGGCCTGCCGGCGCTGGGCGGCGGGCGCGTTTTCGGAACTGTGGGGCACGGCGTGGCGCAGCGCGCTCATCTCCATGCCGGGCTGCGGCATCATGCTTGCCGTCATGCATGACGGCTTCCATCTCATGGACGGCTGGCATCCTCTGCTGCAGCAGTTCGTCGTGCTTGCCGTGGGCGGCCTGCTTTTCCTCGGATCGTGGCTTCTGATCGCCCGGTTCTTCCATCGCGACTATTTTGATCTCGTGACGTCTCCCTTCCTGCGGCTTGCAGGGAAATTCCGGAAATCCTGACGGAGGTTTTCTCTCATGAATGTCATACGCGCCAGTCACGCCGGCTTCTGCATGGGCGTGGCGCTCGCCCTGCACAAGCTCGATACCATCGTGGCCTCGCGTCCCGGACAGAGGGTGGCCACGCTCGGCGAGATCATCCACAATCCTCAGGTTCTGGACGATTACGCGCGCAAGGGCGTGCACTGCCTTCACTCCGTGGAGGAGGCCGAAGAGGACATGTCCGTGCTCATTCGGGCGCACGGCATTCCCAGGAACGTGGAGGAGGAGCTTCGGTCGCGCTGCGCCAGAGTGGAGGACGCCACCTGCCCGAGAGTGAAGAACGCCCAGCTCGCCATTGCCGAGGCCACGGCCTCGGGACGCGATCTTCTGCTTTACGGCGAAGCCGAGCATCCGGAAGTGCGAGGGCTGATTTCCTACGCGGCGGGAGCAAGCCATATTTTTTCCTCGCTGGCAGAGCTGGAGAAGCTGCTCGAAAAAGCGCCTCTGGGGCAGTTGCCCACGGTGCTTGCCGCCCAGACCACGCAGGACAGACTCATCTTTGATGAAATGCACAGGCGCCTTGCCTCGCGGCTCGGCTCATCCCTCGTTGTGCTCGACACCATCTGCGACGCCACAAGGGAACGCCAGGAGGAGGCCGGAGAAGTGGCGGCCCGCGTTCAGGCGATGGTGGTGGCCGGAGGCAAGTCCAGCGGCAACACCCGGAGACTGGCCGAGCTGGCCCGCATGCGCGGCGTGCCCACCGTGCTGGTGGAAACGGCGGATGAGCTCAGCAGCGCCGACTTTTCCGGCGTGCGCACCGTGGGACTGACGGCAGGAGCCTCCACGCCCCGGTACATCATTGATGAAGTGGAAAGGAAGCTGCGCCTCATGTAGGCAAGAAGAGGCAAGTTTCCTGAAACATATTGTAACAGGAAAACAGGTGCGATTTAACCGGCTCCCGGCTATAGTCTTTCCAGAATGCTCTGGAGGACTTTACCATGCCCGATACTGATACTGCACAGATGCCTTCCCTTTCTCTGCTTGTTGTCGATGACGATCAGGACATCCGCGATCTTATGGCCGAATACCTTCGCCAGCACGGTTTCATCGTGCATGTGGCCGACGGCGGCAAGGCCATGTTCGAGGCCATTGAGAACGAAGTGCCTGATCTTATCGTGCTCGATATCATGATGCCCGGCGAGGACGGCCTGTCGCTGTGCCGCCGCCTTCGCTCCATGGACAGCCTTGCTTCCGTGCCCGTGATCTTCCTGACGGCGCTCGGCGATACGGCCGACCGCGTGGTGGGGCTGGAGCTCGGCGCCGACGACTATGTGGTCAAGCCTTTTCAGCCGCGCGAGCTGCTTGCCAGAATCCGTGCGGTTCTGCGCCGTTCGGGCAGAACGACCGATACTTCCGCCGAAGCCGGACGTCCGGAAAAGGCCTATCATTTCAGCGGCTGGACGCTGGATATTTCCGCCCGTCATCTCATTGCGCCCGGCGGCATGGTGGTGAATCTGAGCGGCGCGGAATACCGCCTGCTCACCATTTTCCTCGAACATCCGCAGAAGGTGCTCAGCCGCGATTTCATTCAGGACGAACTGCAGGGACAGGAAACCGACCGCAGTCCCTTCGACCGCAGCCTCGACGTGCAGGTATGCCGCCTTCGTGCCAGACTGCGCGATACCGGCGACGGCGACAAGGGCCGTGAGAACAAGCTCATCAAAACGGTGCGCGGTGACGGTTATGTGTTCACCAGCGCCATTACGGTGGAGTAGTCATGTCCGCTGCGGTAGGCCAGACGAAGCCCGAAAAAAAGCGGGGTCTGCTTTCAGGCATGAGGCGCCTGATTTTGCGCCTTTCTCCCGACTCTCTTCTGGCGCGCCTTATTCTTATTTTTTCCGCCGGGTTCTTTGCCCTGCTGCTGCTCACCACCATTTACGCGGGAGAGTCCCGTCATTTTTATTTCATGCGCGGCCTCATGGCCGATCGCGCCCGTCGCATGGCCGAAGTGGCGGTTCTGCTTGACGCCACGTCGCCGGAGATCCGCTTTGTGCTGCGCGAACAGTTCAACAGCCGCGGCTTTTATGTGCGCTTCATGTCTTCCCGTCCGGTGGTGGCCGTTCATGAAGACCTGAAGGAGCTTTCCGAACTCATGGAATATATGTTGAATGTCTCTCTTTCGCGTCTTTACGGCGACATGCCGTCCAAGCATGGCAAGATGCACGGAGAGGGACATCTCGGCAGCGGCAGCGAAGAGGTTCCGCGTCGCGGCGTTCTGGTGCTGCGCGCCCTGAATCTTCCCAGCCCGATGGAATCGTTCGGACAGTCGGTGTGCCAGTATTTCACCAAGGACAAGAAGGCGCGCGGACCTTCCGTGTATCAGGCAACGGCCGTGGTTCCCCTGCACGACGGCACCTGGGTGGTCATTGAGGATTCCGCCCCCGGCTATCCTCCCATGCCCTATTTTCCCTTTACCAGCATCATGGCCATCGAGATGTTTTTCGTGGCCATCAGCCTGCTGGCCTTTTACCTGTGCGTGAAGCCTCTGCGCAGGCTTGCCCGGGCCGCGGACCGCTTCGGCCGCGACATAAGAACGCCCGCGCTGCCCGAAACGGGCCCCACGGAAGTGCGCGAGGCGGCCCAGGCCTTCAACCGCATGCAGAAAAGCATCCGAGATTTTCTCGACGAACGGGAGCGTACCCTTGCCGCCGTTTCCCATGACCTGCGCACGCCGCTCACCCGTATGCGTCTGAGAGTGGAGCAGCTCGACGAAAGTCAGCGCATTCCTCTTCAGAAGGATATCGGCGAGCTGCAGCAGATCATGGATACCACCATCGACATCGCCCGCAGCAAGAGCGAGAATATGGCCATGGTGGACGTCATGTCCCTCATCGAGAGTCTTGTCGAGGACAGGCAGGACATGGGACAGGACATTCAGCTTGAAAAGAGACTGCAGGAGCCTGAGGCGCTCTTCTCCATCCGTCCGCTGTCGGCAAGGCCTCTGAGCATGAAGCGCTGCCTTGCGAACCTTATGGACAATGCGCTGCGTTACGGCGGTCATGTCGTTGTGGATGTGGTCGACGGCGACGATATGCTTGCGGTCATCATTTCGGACAGCGGGCCGGGCATTGCGGAATCCGAACTCAAGAAGGTGTTCGAGCCTTTCTACCGGGTGGAGCGCTCCCGCAACCGCAGCACCGGAGGCACCGGTCTGGGCCTGTCCATCGCCCGCAGCATGGCCCGCATGCACGGCGGCGACGTAACGCTGGAAAACAGACCTGAAGGCGGTCTGAAGGCTACAGCCACGTTCAAAAGGCAGTAGGAACGTCTGCCGGGAGGATAACTATGCTTCGTCTTTGTGGAGTGATACTGATCTGTGTCATGTTTGCGGGACTTGCCGGCTGTGTGGGGCATCATCCGTATCATCGCGGTCCGGCCTATGACCATCCCCACGGCAGACCGCTTCCGCCCCCGCCTCCGCACGGAGGTCCCCGGTGGCATTGATGAAAGGGCTTTCTCCGCGTTTCTTTCCGGAGCGGAGATGGGCTGAACATCCTTGCCTCCCGATCTGCCCCGGGCCTGAATCGCTGATTCGATTATGAGGCGTTTTCCCCGGTTTTCCTGCCGGATGCGGCAGGAAAACCGGTTTTGCATCACTGGAGCTTTCTTCATCATGAAAAGACTGATAACCGCCCGTTCTTTCGCCTGCTTTTTCCTTGTCGCCTGCCTTGTGTCCGTTTCGTCCTGCTGCCATGCCGCCACGGCGCCGTCGCTGACGGAGCGTCAGCAGGCCAGAGTGACCCCGGCGGTGCGGGCCGTGAACGCCGTGGCGCCCGCCGTGGTGAACATCACGAGTACGCTTGTGGAGCGCCGCTCCGCCCGCGAACTCACGCCGTTTGATCTGTTCTTCAACATGCCCGGCCGCGATCTGCGCAGCGAAAGCATAGGTTCCGGCATCATCATCGACAGCCGGCGGTCCCTCGTGCTTACCAATGCCCATGTGGTGAACGGGGCGTCGTCCATATCGGTTCGTCTTCTCGACGGCCGCACCTTCGACGCGGACGTCGTGGGGGCGGAGCCGGACTTCGACATCGCGGTGCTGCGCCTCAAGGGCGCGAAGAATCTGCCCTCCGTGGCGATGGGCGATTCCACCGATCTCATGCCCGGCGAAAGCGTCATCGCCATAGGCAACCCCTTCGGCTTTTCCCACACCGTGACCACGGGCGTGATTTCGGCCCTCGACCGTACCATAGAAGCGGAAGACGGCATATTCACCGATCTCATTCAGACCGACGCCGCCATCAATCCCGGCAACAGCGGCGGTCCTCTGCTCAATGTGCTCGGTGAGCTCATCGGCATCAATACCGCCATTTACGGCAAGGCGCAGGGCATAGGCTTCGCCATTCCCATCAGCAAGGCCCGCAGGGTGGTGGATGAAATTCTCGATCAGGGGCACGTCAGCACGCCGTGGCTTGCGCTCATCGGCCAGAACGTCGATCCGCGCACGGCTCGATATCTGCGCCTGCCTTCGGCGAAAGGCCTTCTGGTGACGGAAGTCTTCAAGGACGGCCCCGCGGCCGATGCCGGCATCCGGGTGGGCGACGTCATTATGGAACTGTCCGGCAACAGCGTGACGGACAGAGACAAGTATCTTTCGCTGCTCCGCAATCATCAGCCCGGCGCGCCCATCAGGGTGAAGGTCTGGCGCGACGGCGCGGAGAAGTCCTTTACCATGAAGACCGCGGATTTCGACGATGCGACGGCAAAAAATCTGGCGCTGCGCCGCTGGGGTATTGCCGTTCGGGACGGCAGAAACGGGGGCGCCGTCATCGATCAGGTGCGGAAGGATTCTCCCGCCGCTCAGCTCGGTCTGGAAAAGGGCGATACCGTAACGGCCATTTCCGGGCGCTCCATTACGAATACAAGGGATTTTCTGGATTCCTTCCGCAGAGATTTTCTCAAACGCCAGATCCTGCTTCAGATTCTGAGGGGCGGGCGTCTCTATCAGGCACGGATGGTACTGTAACCGGCCATGTCTGCCGCGTTGCGTCCCGGCCGTAAAAAAGCTAAGGTGATCCAATCCCCTTTTTCAGGAGTTGAGGTATGAATCATTTCCGTCGTCTTTCCCTGTCGTTCTGTGCCGTTCTGCTTTTTGCCGCCGTGGCGCTCACCGGCTGCCTGGCTCAGAACAACGTCCGTCTGCTTTATAATGCCGGCGGTGCCGCCGCACTGCCCGTGGCTACGGCTCCCCGTGTGGCCGTGGTCGTGTTCGAGGATCAGCGCGGCCGTCTCGATGTCGGCGTCCGCAAGGACGGCAGCCCCTTCCAGCCCAGCTCGAGCGTGGCGGAATGGGTAAGCCAGTCCCTGGCCGACGAACTGGCCCGTCAGGGCGCTCAGGTTTCTCTGGCTACGTCCATGGCTCAGGCCCAGGCCGGTCAGCCGGACTATATCGTCGGCGGCGTGGTGGAGCGTGTATGGCTCACCGAACAGAGCATGAGCAAGTATGATGCCGTCATCCGCATTCAGACCCGCCTTTACAGCCAGAAGCATGGCGTCGTGACCAAGAACTTCGCCTCCCAGCAGGAGAAGACCGGCATTCCCGGCGCCTCGCTGGCTGAGCAGACGCTGGCCGGCACGCTGAACGACGTGCTCAAGAATGCGTCTCTTTCCATCATGAGCTCCATGCGCTGAGCGAAGTGACGAAGCTTTCCGCCGCGTCCGGCCTCTGACCGGGCGCGGCATTTTTGTTCATCACGCCCGGCGGCCCGCCGCCCGGCACATCCTGATCCGGAGCAGATATGAGACCTGTTCTCGTCAAGGCCTACGGCTCACTCAATCCGGCCGATGAAGAGGCGCTGCGCGCCGTCCGCGCGGTGCTGGAAGACTGGTATATCCCGGAAGCCGTGGAGCTGAAGGGCGACCTTCTGCGCATCAGCTACGAGGGGGAAGTCTTTCCCGATGAGGAAGTCGTCGAGGCCCTCAAGCCCTTTCTCTGCGACGAAAGCGAGGGAAAACTGGACATTCTTGATCTTGAGGCGTGGACGCTGCATCGATACTTTTTTGCCTACGGGCGACTGCGCGATCATACCGCGACGCTGGACAAGGCGCTGGAAGCGTGCTCCATGCACTAGATCCGCATAGTTCCGCAAGTTCCGGTCATGTTTTTGCACGGCCGGGGTGTCGGCTCCGTCTTTTCACGCAAAGGGAAGGACGGGGCCTTTTTCATGCGCTCGGTATGCTGCTTTCTTGTTTATGACGGGAAAACGGAACCGGCAAAAGCCTGTTTTTCGATCGGACACAACATGTCTTCTCGCGCGCAAAGTGATGGAGCAGAACGAAAAACGAAAGGTCGGCATCTGTAAAAGGAGCCTGAAAATACCGGCAGGGACTGCAGCCTGCTTTGCACGACAACGGAAAGCCGGACCTGTCCGTCAGATAGTTTCCGTTTTTTTCGTAGACATTCAGGAGCATGTTCAGCGGGGCACGGGTTTACGCTAAAGTGCGGAATACCGGAAAATTATTGTTGAACATTCCGGAGGCGTCGGCTATCCTCGGAACAGCGGAAATGCACCTTTCGCCGGGTGTCGACGGAAGAGCGTTCTGCCTCACCAGGGAGAAAAGTATGAAAACTCTGCAATGCGATGTTGTGGTCGTCGGCGGCGGTCCGGCCGGTACCTTCGCGGCGGTCAAGGCCGCGGAAAACGGGGCTGATGTCCTTCTGCTCGACAAGGGCTATGTCGGCAAGAGCGGCTGCGGCACCTTCGGCGCGGGTTCGTTCAAGGCCTATCTCAAGGAAGAGGACTCTCTCGACCTGTGGTACGGCAAGGCCGTGGAAGAAGGTTTCTACATCAACGATCAGGACTGGCTGAAAAAGCACTTCGACACCATCGGCGACCGGGTGAAGGAACTGGAATCCTGGGGCGTGGTGTTCGAGAAGAACGAAGACGGAACCTATCATCGCATCGAAGGACAGGGCTCTTCGGACAAGCGCCCCATCAAGACGCTGATGTTCCACGGTCCGCAGTTCATGGAAGTCATGCGCAGAGTCTGCAAGGACAAGGGCGTCAGAATCGTGGACCGCGTCATGGTGGACGCACTGCTGCACGAAAAGGGCAATGCCCGTGCTATCCGCGGCGTCGTGGGCTTTCACGGCGTGACCGGCGAGATGTATGTGGTGAAGG
>USBZ01000028.1 GCA_900553065.1 uncultured Desulfovibrio sp.
AAGCATAACGACTCCAGTGTGAATGAGAGCAGAGCCAGCAGAGACCAGCTCTGCCTAGGATGACAAGAGAGTACGTATGCATGCCGAGAAAGGCTGCATCAGGAGCAGCATAAGGATGGCTGATGAAGCGCAATAGCAAGCCTACCCTGTACGGCATGACGTACTCGAAGATAGGCCTAAAGAGAGAAGTCGCGCTTCTGCTCAACGAAGGCGAGAACTTCCTTCAGCGCCCAGACTGTTACACGAGTTGAAAGACAGAAAGGATCGGGCAGATTGCCCTCAGCCCGCCAATGCCAGATGGTTGATTGCCTGACACCTAAGACATCGGCGAGAACGGCCACACGAATACTCCGCGAAAAGCGCGGGCGATAGCTTGGCATAGTAAAACCTCAATACCGTGTGCCCCCGAAACAGGCACAGCCCTTCGCAGCAACGCAAGGAAGGCGCGCAACGACCTTGAAGCGAAGACGGCCCGAAAACGAGAGAAAACGGAAAACAGCAGGCTTCGGGAGAAACTCCCTGTCTCGAAGAGAAAAACTTAATTAGCTAAGATAGATCAGAAGTAATTCAAGTAATTCAAGTAATTAATTCAAGTAATTCAAAGTATTGTAGCTAATCATGCTCATCCGGATGTACGGGCCGGACGGCTATTTCATAATTATATGGGTCAAAGCCCTTTGTTTTCTCAATCTCTGCAGTAGATCGGAGTACGCGTTGAGGTCCGCGTACACAAACTTCATAGGACCTCTTCCCAAAAAACGCAAGGGGAAATTGATATGGCATACGCAGTCCCACCAGTTCACCGGTAGGGGGCAGGGAATCCCCAACTTGAAACTTCCACCCCTCTCAAGGAATGCCATACAGGTAATATGCGCTGAACGCTCTTAAGGCAGCGCGCCATCAGTCTCAAGTCCGCATACCAAAAAAGCCCTCACGCAAAGCGCAAGGGCATCTGTCACAAACTAGAAGTCATCAGCCAGCGGGGGCGTACTCTGCTTCCTCTTCGCTATGAACTCAAGGAGTTCCTCTTCGGACCAGCGTCTTGCACGGGCAGATAGCAGGACTCCAGAAGAGACCTTCCCCTGCTTGACCCATGACAAAAAAGTCGACCTACCAATTCCAAGGTACTGCGCACACTCGTTTGCGGACAAATAGCGAACTATAGGCTTCCGAGAAGAATTTTTCATTTTGTTTTACCCATACATGCAGCATATTTCTAACACCCTCATCATCTGTCATATTTCGTGTCATAAGAGGTAACCACTGATAATATTTCATGTAAATTTTAAAAATAGACTAACGACAAGCCCGCCATACCTCAATATCGTCCCCACTTTGCCTCGTGAGCAGGAGGACTTCCCGGCCATCCCTTATCAATTGTCAAAGATCAGTTGGATAGTGAACGCAGAACGGTCGTAACACACTCGACCCATCTCCACGAGGTCATCTTGGCTGGACTGTCGTAGCAGGGGGAAAACGACAACGGCGATCCCCACAAGCCTTCTCATCGTATGATCCACAACCTTCTCGCGTCAAGAATTTTCCATGAGCAAAGTGTCGCTTCACAGGGGGCCAATCATATCCAGCGACTCAGGCGGCAGTCCTTAGTCCGTCCAGATAGTCCGCCCACTCCTGCATCATCTTTTGGCGCTCCTTCAGGTACTGCGCTCTATTATAGGGGCGTCGGGAATTATCTCTTTCGCAGTGTGCAAGCTGCATTTCAATGATATCGGACGGATACTGCTGCTCATTAAGCAAGGTCGAGGCCATAGCCCGAAACCCATGAATGCACATCTGGTCCTTATCATAGCCCAGACGACGCAAGGCATTAAGAAGTCCCATATCAGAAATGCACCGGGATCTGCTCTGAGGGCTGGGGAAAACCAGCTCATCAGCTCCAGTCAGACCATAAAGCTCCTCAAGGAGCTCCTTAACCTGACGAGCCAGCGGGACCACATGGACTTTCTTCATTTTCATGCGCTCCGCCGGAATGGTCCACAGAGCCTTCTGAAGATCTATTTCCTTCCACCTTGCTCCCCGCAACTCCTGAGAACGAACAAAAACATACGGAAGGATGCGCAAGGCGTATTTTATGGTGAGGCAGCCATCATACTCCTCCAGTGCCCGGAGAAGCTGACCTACCTGCTTTGGATCAGTAATTGCCGCCCGATGCTGGACGGATCCCCCAGAAGACAATCCTGCCATAATCTCAGAAGCTGCGTTGTGCTTCACATATCCACAGGCAACAGCATAGCTGCATATCTGGCGGGTGATTCGGGCAAGTCGCTTAGCCATATCATAGGCACCTCGCTTTTCCACTACCCTCAAAGCCGTAAGAATGACGGGCGCGTCGACGTCTTCCATAGCCATAGAGCCAAAGGCGGGAAAAAGCTGATTCTCCAGTCGATTCTTCAGAAGCTTCTTATACCCTTCCTGTTTATCGAGGCTCCTCTTTTCGAACCATTCCCGACCTATCCTCTCGAAGGTCAGAACGGTTTTCCTTTTCTCAGCCTCTGCGCCGCTTTTCAGACGCTTTTGCTCTTCCTTCGGGTCAATCCCTTCGGCCAGTTTCTTTTTGGCTTCCAGCTTAAGCTCACGCGCTTTTTTCAGCGAGACATGAGCCAACATCCCCAGACTCAAAGTGTCTTCCTTGTCATCAGGTCTTCTATATTTCAACCTCCAGAACTTGCCTCCGGCAGGCGTGACATACAGGTAGAGACCTTCTCCGTCTATAAGCTTGTAGGGCTTCTCCAGAGGCTTGGCTTTTTCGACTTCTTTAGCCGATAACATATTGACTTTACGCATGATTTACTCCATTTGGGGGTATTTTCAAAGGGGCCATCCGATATTTTCGCAAGATACCCCCAAATGTACCCCCAATTTTGGGGGTATGTCCATGTTGCTTCCTGGATTATGCGGGACTATAATTTTTTAAAAAAAATAAGTCCCACAAGGGTTTATGTACCTTATGGGACTTTCTTGGTATCTATCCTGGCGGAAAGGGTGGGATTCGAACCCACGTACCGGCTCATCACCGATAACTCGATTTCGAGTCGAGCGCGTTACGGCCTCTTCGCTACCTTTCCACAACGGAGTGTTGTACACGAAGAGCGACCTTCGGGCAAGCCTTTTTTCCCTCTGGTACAGGGAACGGTGATGAGAAGCCGCCCTGCAGAAGAGTCGGATGTTTTCCGGCAGCACTTCTGAGTTCGACACCTCTCCCGCTCGTGTCCCAAAGCCATTGCAGAAGAACGCCTGCATCAGGCAGGTATTGCCGGAATTGCTACTCTCTTTCTGCGATGCTCCGGCAAAAATTCATCACTCGCCTCTCGCTCCAGCGAGGAAGCTTACAGCGGCAACTTTCTCCTGTCATCCATATCGGCATGAAGCTGCGCAATCAGAGCATCCAGTCCGTCAAAACGACGATCCTGCCTGAGTCGAGCCAGAAAGCGTACTTCCAGATTCCTACCATAAATATCACCGGAAAAATCCATGATGTGCGTTTCCAGCGTAAGCGCGGATCCGTCGAAGGTCGGATTCTTGCAGAAACTCGTGACCGACATACGCCATTCTCCGGCTCCTTCGCCATCCAGAAGACGCGCCGATGTGGCATACACCGCAGGAGCAGTCATGGCCTGCGTATGAGGAATGTCGAGATTGGCCGTGGGTATCCCCAGCAGCGGCCCGCCTCTCCCCTCGCCGTGCACCACTTCGCCCTGTACGGAAAAAGGACGGCCGAGCAGTCTGTTCGCTTCGTCAAGACGCCCTTCCGCAAGAGCCTTTCTGATTCTGGTGGAGCTGACGGGCGCATCATCCACCAGTACAGCCTGCACCTGCGATACGGACGGAATCACCTTCCGCAGGATATCGGCGCCTGCACGGTCGCGGCCCATGCGGAAATCATAGCCGACAAACAGATCCCGAACGCCCAGCCCTTCCAAAAGTACCCGGCGGCAGAACTGCTCGGAGGTTTCCGAGGCCAGATCCCTGGTAAAAGGGAGCAGCAGCACGGCATCCACGCCCAGCTTATCCATATATTCCAGGCGCTGCGCCGTAGAACACAGCTCCTTCGGAGCGTTCGACGAGAGCACCGACACGGGGTGAGGATCAAACGTCACGGCCACAGCCGGAACATACAGTTCCCGGGCCTTATCCACCGTGCGACGCAGCAGCGCCTGATGGCCGAGATGAACGCCGTCGAAATTACCGACGGTGGCCGCACAAAAAGTCCACGCCCCCTGTTCACGAAGCGCTTTCGGATCGGAACCTACAAGCATGATGTTACTTTGCCGCCGTATGCTTGAGGGCCATATCCACGGCGTCTATGAAGTTCTCCATGGGGAGAGCGCCGCGCAGGACCATGTTGTTCACAAGAAAATACGGCGTGCCGACAAAGCCGAGCGCGCTGGCATCAGCCGCATCACCGGCAAGCAGCGCATCCAGTTCCTTGGCCTTGTTCTTCACATCGGCTTCCAGCGCTTTGGCGTCAAAACCTGCCTCAGCGGCAATGGCGCGCAGAGAAACCAGCGGATCGTCTTCCACCTGCTTCTGCCGGTCGAAAATGAGCGCATACATGTTCCAGGCCTTGGCCTTATCCTTCTGATAGGCGGCAATGAACCATTCTCCGGCGATGCGTCCGGACTGAGTTTTGGGAATCTGCTTGAAAATGAGGCGAATCTTCCCGGGATAGCGCTTCATGATGTTGCCCACGGTGAAGGCAGCCTGATGACAGTATGTGCAGAGGAAGTCGGAAAAGGCAATGATGGTGACGGGAGCATCCTCCGTTCCGCCGGCAGGACGACCTTCAATGGCCACCTGCTTGGGCTGGTTGATCTCCTCCTCCCACTGACGAAGCAATACGGAACGCCGACGCTTATCCGATCCCATCTGAACGATATCGAGTACCTCTTCGCTGTGATCCTTCAGCACGTTCAGAATCAGCTCGGGATGCTCCTTGAGCAGGGCTTCCAGCTGCGCGGCAGGATCCGCAGCGGGCGCAGCCTGTGCCGTTCCGGCAAAAACGCTTCCGGCAAGCAGCACGAAAGCCAGACATATATGACGAAATAAAGACATAATCAGCTCCTTTGGGGGGCACTATAGCTTTTTCATACAGGACTGACAAGGCACGGACATCCAACCGCATATTCGGCGAACATCCGTGCCCTGTATCATTACCGGTTCATCCATGTCCCTCGGCCTGCGGATCATATTCATGCCGGATCCGCGCAAATCTCATGCTCCGACCGAAACATGCACAGAAAAAAAGCGCATACCTGCCATCGGACTCAAAGCGAATATATCAGCATCCGTGCGATCCGGACTCAGCAGGTCACCATGCTCACGGCAAGGCCGCCCATGGACGTTTCCTTGAACTTATGGCTCATTTCCTTGCCGGTTTCGGCCATGGCGGCGATGGCGGCGTCCAGCGAAACACGATGCGCCTCGGGACTGGTACCCGTACTGATGAGGGCGGCATTGAACGCCTTGACAGCGCCCATGGCGTTGCGCTCGATGCAGGGAATCTGGACATAGCCGCCTACAGGGTCGCAGGTGATGCCGAGATGATGCTCCAGCGCAACTTCCGCGGCATTTTCCACATAGCGGGAAGGATTGCCCTGCGCATCGGTGAACATGGCCGCGGCCATGGCCGAAGCCACGCCGACTTCGCCCTGACAGCCGACTTCCGCGCCTGCGATGCTGGCGTTGTGCTTGGCGATGAAGCCCACGGCGGCTGCGGCAAGAAAGCCTTCGCGGATGGCTCGGTCGCCGATGAACATATCGTGACGCATGGCATAGACGAGGGCAGGCATGACGCCGGCAGAACCGCAGGTCGGCGCCGTGACGATGACGCCGCCCGAGGCATTTTCCTCGGATGCGGCAAAGGCGTAGGCATTGAGTCCCGTCAGAAACTTGACGGGAGAAGAATGAAGCGCCCGTGCACGTTCGAGCAGCATATGGGCCTTGCGCTCCACCTTGAGCGGCCCGGCAAGATAGCCGCTGCCGTCGAGTCCATGCCGGACGGACTCCTCCATCCTGTCCAGAATATTGTTCAGACCGTCGATGATGGCCGGACGGGACGCCCCCGTGATGGCCATTTCATTGGCAAGCATGATCTCGTAGAGGTTCAGCCCCTGGCTGCGGACGATCTGCCGCAGCTCCTTCATGTTGCTGTACGGATAGACCGGCTCGCCCTGTTCCGGAGCCTTCCAGCCGTCCCACTGAACGAAACCGCCGCCGACGGAGTAATAGGCCTTTTCAAAAAGCACGTCGTCACCGGCATCGAGCAGCTGCGCCACAAGCGTATTGCTGTAGGGATAATCATGAATGACGGCATCATGCACGATGTCTGCAAGCGAAACCATGACGGAAGCATCGCCGAGTTCCACTCGATGCTGCTCAAGAGGATTGTCGGAAAGCCTGGTCAAAAAACCGGAAGGACAGTCTTCCGGCTTCACGCCGAGAAGACCGGCCACAACCGCCGCATCGGTACCATGTCCGGCGCCCGTGGCGCTCAGCGAACCGAAAAGTCGAACCCGTATGCGGGCGGCCCGGGCCAGAAGTTCCCGCGGCAGTTCCGCACAGGTCTGGGAGAAAAGGCGACCGGCCGTCATGGGCCCTATGGTGTGGGAACTCGACGGTCCCGGCCCGATCTTGAACAGAGAAAAGAGCGACGTGGTAATGGGCCGCATGATAGACTCCTCATGGTTGCAGATGGAAGGCCACAAAAAACAGAATCCGGGCCATGCGTGATTTCCGCGCCGAAGACGCCCGGAACACGCATGGCCCGAAACAGAAGACGAATCCTAAGCCTGAGCTTCGGCGTCCTTTTCCTCGGCCTCCAGATCTTCGGTATGCTTGAGAATTTCTTCGAGCTGAATATCTCCGCAAAGCACGCCCACGATTTCATCCTTTTCATCCGTGACGGCCTGCGAAACCGAAAGAATGAGCGCTCCCGTGTACTGAGACTGGTACAGATCGGTAACGTGCAGTCCGCCGTCGCGCATGGGCATCTTGAACCAGATTCTGTCGGAATAATCATATCCGGGATCGGGCAGATGACCGTACTTGTCGGTATTGGCTTCATCGGTCACCACGGCCTGAAGCAGCTTGCCCTTGGCATCGGTGAGCGTGATGAACTGAATATAAGGATAATGATCGGCGAAGCTCTGCATGGCATCGCAGCGTTCCTGATCCGTGCGGCTGGCGCGACAGGCCTCGGCAAGACGCGTCATGATGCCGGAAGCAAGACGACTGGCCACTCTCTTGAGCTTCTGCAGCTCGGAAACAAAGAGTTCGGGCATGTAGTGCTTGACGAGAGCCAGCATTTCCTTGTTGGAGAAGGAAGTGTTTCGTCCCGCCTCGTAGGCCTGCATGATGGCGTTGTAGATCTGTCCCACGGCAGGATGCTTCTTGGTGACCCGCCTTTCCTCATCCAGCTCGAGATTGCTGTTGATCCAGTATGCCACTCCGGCACGGCCGGACTTGTCGGTAATGATGATGGGAACGGGGCGGTTGAGGATCTTGGCCGTATCGAAGATGTTGTAGATTTCTTCGTTCTTGGCCAGACCGTCCACATGCACGCCCGCGCTCGTGGCGTTGAAGTCGCTGCCGACAAAGGGATAGTTCGGCGGAATGATGTATTCCAGTTCCTTGACGAAATACTCGGCGATTTCGGAAATCACGGTGGTATCGGCCACATCGTCGTTGCCGGTCAGCGAAATGTATTCCATGATCAGCGCTTCCACGGGAGTATTGCCCGTGCGTTCGCCGAAACCGAGGAGTGCGCCGTTGACGGCAGCACAGCCGTACAGCCATGCGGTCACGCCGTTGACGAGCACCTTGTGGAAGTCGTTGTGACCGTGCCATTCCAGCCACTGACCAGGAACGCCGGCCTCATCGGTGAAGGCTCTCACGATGCCCTGCACCGAACGGGGAAGCGCCGCCCCGGCATAGGGAACGCCGAAGCCCATGGTATCGCAGAGGCGGATCTTCACCGGCATGGAGGCCTGACGGGCCAGCTCCATGAGGCGCGAGGCAAAAGGCAGGCAGAAACCGTGAATGTCCGCGCGGGTGATGTCCTCGAAATGGCAGCGCGGCACGATACCCCACTCCAGCGCGCGTTCCACGATACGCAGATAGTCGTCCATGGCCTGCCGACGATCCTTTCCGAGTTTAAGGTAGATATGATAGTCCGACACGCTGGTGAGCATGCCCACCTCATCGAACTCCATGTCTCTGGCGATGCGCAGATCGTTTTCATTGGCCCGGATCCAGCCCGTGACGCGGGGGAAACGATATCCTCTGGCCCGGCAGGTTTCGATGGCCTTGCGGTCCTTGGCCGAGTACATGAAGAACTCCGTGGCCTGAATGAGTCCGCTCTTGCCGCCGAGCTTATGCAGAAGATCAAAAATATGGGCTATCTGTTTTACCGTATACGGAGGCCTCGCCTGTTGTCCGTCCCGGAACGTGGTATCGGTGATGAAGCATGGATCGGCCGGACGGGGAGCAATGATGTTGCCGTCGAACCCTATGCGTCCGACTCTCGTGTAGGGGAAAAGTTCGCGGTAGAGCTGGGGGTCGGCTCTGTCTTCCAGATGAAGACGACGCTCAGCACTTTTCTTGAAAAGGATCATTGTACCTCCGGTGTGGCCGTCAGCTCGGACAGGCCCTTTTTATACGAATGGAAAATACTATCCGTTACCATCCGAAAAATAAAGTATTCCGGCCGGGGTAATTTCAAGGAAGCGGAAAAGTCCTTTCATCCCCCGGTCACGAAAAATTAATATACGACCCTCGGCTTGTTATTTTTTTCTCTTGATCTTTTCCCCCTTCTTACCGTCCGTTCTTTTTTCCAAAAAAAAATAAATCTTATATTTCAAGTGGTTTTAAAAACGCACTTCCCGCCCCTTCCGGTAAATATTCCGACTTCGTTCCTGTTTGGAACCACCCCGGCCGACCCTCATCCGGCCCCAGGGGGGCATTTCAACAATTACCATTTGAAAATACACACTTTTTTGCCATATTCAGCTTTCCTGCCCTTCTGCGGGCTTGTGAACAGAGCCGGAGCTATTGTGCTCGCCCCCAAAATAGGGTAGTAACGGGTTTACACGCTGTAAGGCCGGGCTCGTATTGTGCCCTCGCACATCCGGCCCAGTATTGGTGTATCAGGGGTCGCTCTGTCTGAACGGAAGCTTTTTCCGGCTCATTGGTTGGCAAAGCGACAGACCCATAATCAACCATGTGGAGGTAAGGCAATGGCGAAACATGCAACCCCCCTGTTGGACCAGCTCGAATCCGGGCCCTGGCCCAGCTTTGTATCTGATATCAAGCAGCTTGCCGAAAGCAGAGCCAAGAACGCTCAGGGCTTGGATTATCAGATTCCCAGCGACTCCCCCGAGGACCTGCTGGGCGTTATGGAACTTTCCTATGAAGACAAGGAAACGCACTGGAAGCACGGCGGCATCGTGGGCGTGTTCGGTTACGGCGGCGGCGTTATCGGCCGTTACTGCGACCAGCCCGAAAAGTTCCCCGGCGTGGCCCATTTCCATACCGTCCGCGTGGCTCAGCCTTCCGGTAAGTTCTACAGCACCGAATATCTGCGCGGCATCTGCGACATCTGGGATCTGCGCGGTTCCGGTCTGACCAACCTGCACGGCTCCACCGGCGACATGGTGCTCATCGGCACCCAGACTCCTCAGCTCGAAGAAATCTTCTACGAACTGACCCACAAGATGGACGTCGACCTTGGTGGTTCCGGCTCCAACCTGCGTACGCCTGCTGCCTGCATGGGTATGTCCCGCTGCGAATACGCCTGCTACAACACCCAGCTCGCCTGCTATCAGCTGACCCAGGACTACCAGGACGAACTGCATCGTCCCGCCTTCCCCTACAAGTTCAAGTTCAAGTTCGACGGCTGCCCGAACGGCTGCGTGGCCGCTATGGCCCGTTCCGACTTCGCCGTGGTCGGCACCTGGAAGGACGACATCAAGATCGACCAGGAAGCCGTGAAGGCCTATGTGGCCGGTGAAGAAGGCTTCAAGCCCAATGCCGGCGCCCACTCCGGTCGCGACTGGGGCAAGTTCGATCTGCAGAAGGAAGTCATCGACCTCTGCCCGACCCACTGCATGAGCTGGGACGGCAGCAAGCTGTCCATCGACACCTCCAACTGCGTGCGCTGCATGCACTGCATCAACACCATGCCCCGCGCTCTGCATATCGGTGACGACCGCGGTGCCTCCATCCTGGTCGGCGCCAAGGCCCCCATTCTCGACGGCGCTCAGATGGGCTCCCTGCTCGTTCCCTTCATTCCTGCGGAAGAACCCTTCGACGAAATCAAGTCCGTCATCGAAAAGATCTGGGACTGGTGGATGGAAGAAGGCAAGAACCGCGAACGTGTTGGCGAAACCATCAAGCGTCTCTCCTTCCAGAAGCTGCTTGAAGTGACCGAAATTCCGGCCATTCCTCAGCACGTCATCGAGCCCCGCACGAACCCCTACATTCTCTTCAAGGAAGAGGACGTGCCCGGCGGCTGGACCCGTGACATCGCTGCTTACCGTCAGCGTCACCTGCGCTAATCAGAGAGGAGAGCAAAAATGGCTTTTATTTCTTCCGGTTACAATCCTGCAAAACCCATGGAAGGTCGTATCTCCGATATCGGACCCCGCAAGTACGACTCCTTCTTCCCTGAGGTCATTGCCAAGAACTTCGGCAAGTGGCTGTACCACGAAATTCTGGAACCCGGCGTGCTCATGCACGTGGCCGAAAGCGGTGACAAGGTGTACACCGTCCGCTGCGGCGGCGCCCGTACCATGACCACCGTGCACATTCGCGAAATCTGCGAAATCGCCGACAAGTACTGCGACGGCCATGTGCGCTTCACCACTCGTAACAACATCGAGTTCATGGTGACCGATCCCAAGGTTCTTGAAGAACTCAAGGCCGACCTTGCTTCCCGCAAGTTCGCCGGCGGCTCCTACAAGTTCCCCATCGGCGGCACCGGTGCCGGCGTGACCAACATCGTGCACACCCAGGGCTGGCTGCACTGCCACACCCCCGCCACCGACGCCTCCGGCCCGGTTAAGGCCCTGATGGACACCGTGTTCTCCGACTTCCAGAACCATCGTCTGCCCGCCCCCGTGCGCATCTCCCTGGCCTGCTGCCTCAACATGTGCGGCGCCGTGCACGTGTCCGACATCGGCGTTGTGGGTATCCACAGAAAGCCCCCGATGATCGACCAGGAATGGGTTGACCAGCTCTGCGAAATTCCTCTGGCCGTCGCCGCCTGCCCCGTGGCCGCCGTGCGTCCCGCCAAGGAAGAACTCGACGGCAAGAAGATCAACACCGTGGCCATCAAGCAGGAACGCTGCATGTACTGCGGTAACTGCTACACCATGTGCCCCGCCCTTCCCATCTCCGACGGCGAAGGCGACGGCGTGCTCGTCATGGTCGGCGGCAAGATCTCCAACCGTATCAGCCGTCCCAAGTTCTCCAAGGTTGTCGTGTCCTACATCGAAAACGAACCGCCCCGCTGGCCCACGCTGTGCGCCACTGTGAAGCGCATCCTCGATGTGTACGCTGAAAACGCCAACAAGTACGAACGTCTGGGCGACTGGGCCGAACGCATCGGTTGGGAAAAGTTCTTCGAACTCACCGACCTGGAATTCACCCCCCAGCTCATCGACGACTTCCGCGAACAGGCCTACTTCAGCTGGCGTCAGTCCACCCAGTTCAAGTTCTCTGAACTGGCCGCTGAAGCCTACAAGGGCGCTGAAGCTCATGCCGAAGCTTCCAATGCCGGCGTGACCGAAGAAGACAAGGCTCTGGTGTACAACTGGCTGGTGGACAAGACCAGCAAGCCCGGCGCCAAGACCAAGTTCTACTTCAACCAGTTCCTCGAACTGTTCCCCGGCGCCAGCCCCCGCAAGGTCAAGAACGTCCTCACCGCTCTGGTCGACGACGAAAAGGTGGCTTACTGGTCCTCCGGTTCCACCACCATGTACGGCCTCAAGGGTGCCGGCAAGCAGGGTGCCACTGAAGAAGGCGAATAATATCGCCCCCGCGTAGGCGGGTTTCGGCGGGACGTCTGACGGTGTCCCCCGGCACCTTCCAGCATGCTGGAAACATCAAGGGGAAGATCTTTCGGGATCTTCCCCTTTTCCTTACCCTTTTATGAACCTCTCCCCCATGCAGCAGCCTCGACTCGTCATTTCCGGACTTTCCGGCGGAAGCGGTAAGACACTGGTCTCTCTCGGCCTCTCGCGCCTTTTCACCGGGCACGGCCTTGCCGTGCAGGCCTGCAAGAAAGGCCCGGACTACATCGACTATGCCTGGCTGGCTCTGGCCGCAAGGCGGCCTGCCGCCTGCCTTGATCCCTACTTTCTGGATGATGAGGCCCTGTTGCGGCAGCTTACGGCCATCTCCCGTTCCCGGCCCTCCGATGTAGCCGTCATCGAAGGCAACCGAGGCCTTTTCGACGGCCGCGACGTCGACGGTTCCTGCTCCACCGCTCATGTGGCGCGCGTGCTGCAGGCGCCCGTGGTGCTCACCATGAACTGCGCCAAAATGACGCGTACGGCCGCCGCCATCGTATCCGGCATCGCCCGCTTCGATCCCGAATTGCATCTTTCCGGCGTCATTCTGAACAACGTGGCCGGAGAACGTCACGGCTCCATGCTGCGCCAGGCCATAGAACGCTATACCGACATCCCCGTTCTCGGCATCCTGCCCAGATTGCGGAAGAACCCGCTGCCGGAAAGACACATGGGGCTGTCGCTCGATGCTGCCGATCATACGGTGCACGCCGTTCTCGACACGCTGGCCGATCTTGTGCGGGACAACATCGACTGGGAGCAGGTACTTGAGCTCTCCCGCCAGTCTCCCGAACTTCCCGACATTCCGGCAGCGACGCCGACGTTCTCCGAACGTGCGGAAGACAGGCCCCGCATAGGCTATGTGCATGACCGTGCCCTCTGGTTCTATTACGAAGAGAATCTGGAAGCCCTTCGGGCGGCCGGCGCGGATCTGGTACGTCTTGACCTGTTCGACCCCGCCCCCTGGCCGGAGCTCGACGGTCTTTATCTCGGCGGAGGCTATCCCGAGCTCTTTGCGGAAGAAATCAGTGCCTCACGCCATCTGGAAGACATTCGTCATCTTTCCCTGACCGGTCGCCCCGTGTATGCCGAATGCGGCGGTTTCATGCTGCTGTGCGACGCGCTCGTTCTCGATCGCGGCCCCATGCCCATGGCTTCCCTGCTTCCGGCCCGGGCGCGCTTTTTCTCCAGACCGCAGGGACTCGGCTATGTCACGGTTCATGTCGTGGCGGAAAATCCCTTCCATCCTCTGGGCAGCGAATGGCGCGGCCATGAATTTCACTATTCCCGCTGCGAATGGCCGCAGGGGGCGGAGCCCGTCTGCTGCCTTGAGCTTGCTCCGGGCACAGGCATGTACGAAAAGCACGGCAGGCACTACGACGGTCTGCTGACCCGCCGAACCTTCGGGTGCTGGACGCATCTCTTCGCTCCCGCCGTCCCTCACTGGGCCCGCAACTTCGTGGATGCCTGTCGCAGCTGACCAGGTGCCTGTCGCAGCCTCCCAATCCTGTTTTCGGACATAAAAAAGAGGCGGATCAAAACATGATCCGCCTCTTTGCGTCCGGTCAAAAAACAAAGGCCCTTTCCACGCTTCCGCCCGGAGCGGCACGGAAATCCTTCTTCGTCCGCTTCTCAGTAGCGTCTGCGCCGCTCCAGCATTCTGCCGAGCCACGCCCAAAAAAAAGATACACAAAGATACATGAACGCAGTGACACACCACAGCTCAAAGGTCATGCGGGATACGGCCATGACCTCAAGGCTCTGAAAGGTCAGCTCCGGCAGGGAAATGACCGACGCCAGCGCCGTCTCCTTGAAGACCGAAATGCACTGCCCCGTCAGGGGCGGAATCATGTGCCGGAACGCCTGCGGAGCAATGACCCAGCGCAGCTGCTGCCAGCTGTTCATGCCGAGCGAAGCCGCAGCTTCCCACTGGGTTTTATCCACGGCCTCAATGGATCCTCGCACGATTTCCGCCACATAGGCGCCGGAATACAACCCCAGCGTCAGCACGGCGGCTGCCATGCGGTCCATCTGTCCGGAAGGCGCAAAAAACGCTGCAACAAAACTCTGCCCCCATGTCGGAAGCGTCGCCACCGCATCCTCGATCTCAAGAAAAGGCTCGGTGAAAAAAGATCCGGCAAAGAAATAAACGAGGAAAAGCAGCACCAGCGGAGGCGTATTCCTCAGAGCCGTGATGTACAGCGTAGCCGGCCACGAGGCAAAGCCCCGTTGTCCGGCGGAAAGCGCTCCCACCAGCGCCCCGGAAACAAGCGCCACAAGAAGCGACCAGAAGCCCAGCCGGAGCGTGCCGAAAAAGCCCTTCAGAAGCATGCCGGGCTGCCATGCGCCGGACGCATCGCGCGACACGACATAGGACCACACGGCCGTCCAGTCCCATTCATGCCGCATCACATCCGCGGCGCGCCAGCAGAAGGCCGCCGTCAGAACAACGACGGCCAGCAGAAGGACGGCGTCCCATGAATTCAGTTCACGCCAGCCTCGCCTCCGGGAATGACCGGGGATGACGTTCAGTTGAGTCTGCTCTGCCATGCGTCGGACTTGAACCAGTAATCACGACGTTCCTGAAGCCAGCCCTCAGCTTCCATGAGGCGGATCCAGCCGTCGAATACGTTGACGGTATCGAAATCACCCTTAGGAACGGCGAAAGCCACAGGCTGAGCATCCAGCCGAACCTCGAACTTCTGCTCCAGAACGTCCGCATGGCGCAGCGTTTCCATGGCCGGAAGCGGCGCACTGGACACAAAGGCGTGCGCACGACCGGAAAGAACCTCCTCCACAGCGGGAGCCTCATCGTTGAACATACGGAGCGTGGCCTTGGGAAAGACTTTGGAGGCGGCAGCCGCCGCAGTTGTTCCGGTACGCACGGCAATGACCACACCTTCGCGATTCAGGTCCTCAACACTGCTGATATCCGCCGTCTTTTCACGATTCAGCGTAAGATCGACATAGGCATGGTCATAGGGAACGGAAAAATTCACGGAAAGAAGGCGCTGCGGCGTGATGCTCATGCCGCCGATGATGACGTCGAACTTGCCGGACAAAAGCGCGGGAATGATGCCGTCCCAGCTCGTGGGCACAAGCTGAAGCTTCACGCCGAGATCGTCGGCCAGACGCTGTGCGACATCAATCTCAAATCCGATGTACTTGCCTTCCTTATCCTGCATGGCCCACGGCACAAACGAGGAAAAGCCCACGCGGAGCGTTCCGCGCTGCATGACCTTTTCGATGACGGATCCCCTCGGAGCGGCGAGGCTCTGAGCGGAAACACAGAAGGACAGGCCGAGGATCAGAAGGAATGCGGTGAACCACTTTTTCATGAATGCTCCTTTCGCTCCAGAAGTCGGGCAGGAATGCTGACCAGCGACGTAAGAACGAGATAGATGGCTGCCGCCAGCAGCCAGAGTTCAAAGCTGAGAAAGGTATCCGTAATGACCACGCGCGTTCTCATGGTCAGATCGGCCACGGCAATGGCGCTGACCAGCGACGTGTCCTTGATGAGGGATACCATCTGCCCGGCAAGCGCAGGCAAAGCCTGACGCAGGGCCTGAGGAATGATGACGAGCCTTGCCGTCATGCCCACAGGCATGCCGAGACTCATGGCGGCTTCCCACTGTCCGCGCGGCACGGCCATGATGCCCGCACGGAATATCTCGGCCATGTAGGCGCCTTCAAAAAGGCCGAGCGAGATCACCGCCGCCCAGAACGGGCCGATTCCAAGCACGGGAGCCACGACAAAATACACCATGAACAGCTGCATGAGCAGCGGCGTATTGCGCAGAACCCCCAGAAACATCGTGGCCAGCACTCCGGCCACGGGAGACGTCGAAAGACGCATGGCGGCCATGATGCCGCCCGAAAGCAGCGCGAGCACGAGACTCGCCGCCGTAAGCTGCAACGTTACTCCGAGGGCTTCAAGAAGCACGCCCGGATGGAACGAACCGTCCTCCCACACGCCGATATATCGCCACACTCTGTACCACTGCCAGCGGTACTGTTCGGAAGCGGTATCCGCAAACCACCAGACCAGCGCTCCCATGAGCACAAGAAGAACAGCGGGCCTCCAGAGGGCCCTGATACGCTGTCTGCGGGCAAGTACGACGCAGGAATCAGGCATGAACGCTCCTTATCTCACTGACTCAGCGAAGTTTCCTTCAGGGAGGATCCCTCTTCCAGCTTACGCTGCATGGAACGGGTATCCGGAGCCTGCGTCATGGTCGCCTGCCCCTGAAGAAATTCCACGGCCGTGCTTTCCACCAGCTCTCCGGAGGAGGCATCGTTGCGCACCGTCACCTTGCCGTACACATGGTCGAGAACCATGAGCACATAGGGCTTGAGCACCGGCGTCGTAAGATCGATGATGACGAGATAGTACTCCCGGTAACGCTGCGGCGTATCGGTATAGCCCGTACGGCAGAGCACGAGCCAGTCGTCCTTCCCGTCGTTGTTCCAGTCGGTAACGGCCACAAGTTCCAGCGACACCCGATTCATGCCCTGCTCTATGTTTGCTCTGGCGCCATCGTACTGTACCTTGGCCTCAGGCGTCAGAGTCGCGCGAAACGTGGGAGGAACGGGTACCCGGGCATCGGGAAACCGGAACGCGGGTGAAAGACGATCCACCAGCGTTTTTCCGGCGTCATCCGGCCGGAAAGCAAAAAAAGGAGAATACCAGTCGCCGTTCTCATCGACCATGTTCTTTTTCAGCATCACCGGGCGCATGGCGCGCGACATGGCAACAAACTGCCCGCCGTTCAGAGCATCCACCATGCGGCAATCCCTCGGCGCGCAGCCGGAAAGCAGAGAGACGGCTGCCGCAACAGCCAGGCAGGCACAATACTTTTTCATGACACAACCTTCTTCACATGACGGAAGGCTCGACGCCTTCCGGAATTCGCCGGAACCGGTCAGGCCTCCCGACCGGATGATTTCCTTTTTCCCACGCCCTGTCGCGGACACAGTTCCGCAAGTTCACAGTCTCCGCATGCAGGATTGCGGGCATCGCACACATCGCGCCCGAACCAGACCAGACGGTGATTGACGTCGCCCCATTCCTCACGGGGAAAAATCCTGATCAGATCCTGTTCTATTCTGACCGGATCCGTATGCTTCGTCAGGCCCAGCCGGAAGGACAGACGCTTGACGTGCGTATCCACGGCCAGTCCTTCATTGATGCCGAATCCTCCCCAGAGCACCACATTGGCGGTCTTGCGGGCGACCCCAGGAAGCGTGATGAGTTCCTCCAGCGTATGAGGCACCTCCCCTCCGAAGACCTCAGTCACCCTTTTCGCCGCGCCCAGAAGATTCTTTGCCTTGTTGTGGTAGAATCCCGTGGGACGAATGACGCTTTCAAGCTCCTCCTGAGAGGCGGCTGCCAGCGCGGCAGGATCAGGCCAGCGCCGGAACAGTTCCGGCGTGATGGTGTTTACCCTGGCATCCGTGCACTGGGCGGCAAGCACCGTGGCGACCAGCAGCTCCCAGGGATTCCTGTGATCGAGCATGGTCTCCGGCACGGGATAGCGCTTCTTCAGAAGCTCCAGAACCTTCATGGCCCGGATCGCCTTGTCCGTTGCTTTCATCAGATGTTCCTCCGAAATGCAGAACGCCTTGCGCTCCGAACAGGCACAGACACGGAAGCGGCCGGAAAACCGGTCATTTCCCGGAGAGGCATGTCCCGGAAACGCAGGCTGCGGTCGAAATCATCCTATTTTCAAAAGGGCAAGGCAACTGTTATTTTCCCCATCCGGTCGACGATGACGGACCGACAAAGGCAGGCTGCATCCTCGATCCGGCCTTCGGACGTGACGCCGTTTGATATGAAAATGGTTTGATGTCGAATCAATTACACGAAAGCGGTCGCCTTGTCAAGAATCACAATCACGATACCTCGCTCCACAAAAAAAACGTCCCGGAGCTCTCAGCAGGCAGGCGTCAGTTGCAGAGCTCTTCCGTACAGGCTCGTCATGACGCACGCTCGGATGTATCTCTCCCCCCCCTCCCTCCGGCCGGCTTGGTCATCCCTGCGCATGGATCCGGGCCGGCATGAGAGACTTGTCAAAGCATCCGCCTGCCGTTAAAATATCCGACGAAATTGCCTTCGGCCCTCGAACCCATCCTCACGGAGTCCTGCATGATCCATATTTCCGGTTCTCTCGCCTTCGACCGCATCATGACCTTTCCCGGTCACTTCGAAGATCATATACTTCCTGAAAAACTGCATTTTCTGAATGTTTCCTTCCCCATCGACCGCCTCGAGGAAAAAATGGGCGGCACGGCCGGAAACATCGCCTACACGCTGGCGCTCCTCGGCGAACGGTCCGCCATCTACGGCACGGTGGGCAAGGACTTTTCCGAATACGCCGGACGTCTTTCCCGCATGGGCATTGATCTTCAGGGCATCAAAACCGACGAAAGCGACTTCACGGCCTGCTGCTACATCATGACCGACAAAAGCAGCAACCAGATCAACGCCTTCTCGCCTTCGGCCATGAAGACCCCCTCCTTCCCCGACAAGACGCCTCCCGTCGCCGACGGAGACTGGGGACTGGTGGCTCCCGGCAATGTGGACGACATGGTGAACCTGCCCGCCTTCTACAGAGAACACGGCATTCCCTACATTTTCGATCCCGGTCAGCAGATCACCGTGCTCGGCGGAGAGCAGCTTGCCTCCGGTCTTACCGGCGCCCATGTGCTCATCGGCAACGACTATGAAATCGAACGCATTGAAAAAATGACCGGTCTGAACCGCGACGCCCTGCTCGACCGCGTGGAATATCTCATCGTCACCTTCGGCGGCAAGGGTTCCTCCATTCTGCATAAGGGCGACCGCCCCTATGACATTCCCGCCGTGCCTCTGGAACAGATTTCCGATCCCACGGGTGCGGGCGACGCCTACCGCGCCGGTCTGCTCAAGGGCCTGCACAGCGGCATGGGCATCGCTTTTTCCGCCCGTCTCGGCACGGTGGCCGCAAGCTTCTGCGTGGAGCAGTACGGCACGCAGCTGCACAACTTCACTCCGGAAGAATTCCGGGCCCGCTACGAGGCCTCCTTCGGCCCCATGCCCATGCTGAAATAACAAGTCTGGCCGATCCGCCGCCGTTCGAGCGTCAGATCATCCGGGCCATATAAAAAGCATCCGGCTGCACGAAAAACGTCGTGCAGCCGGATTTTGTATTAATCATCAGCAGCCCTTCCGGGCAGGAGTCGTCTATCGCTCCGCATCCACATCAACGAAGGAGAAGGAGTCCACGTCGAACAGGCCCCGGGCCGTGATCTTGAGATGAGGAATGACCGGCAGTGCAAGGAAGCTGAGCGACATGAAGGCATCCGCGCCTTCCCAGATATGATAATGGGAGCTCGCCAGCGCCAGAAGCTCCTTCAGCCTGGCCGAAACTTCCTCCGCCGGACGATCGCTCATAAGTCCGCCCACAGGAAGCGGCAGCGACGCCAGAATGCGGGAACCGGACGCCATGACGATGCCGCCGCCCAGGCGTTCCACCTCGCGCACGGCGCAGAGCATGTCATCCTCATTGTCGCCGGCCACCACGATATTGTGCGAATCATGAGCAATGGTGGTGGCTATGGCACCGTTTTTGAGTCCGTAACGCCCATTGAGCAGGCCCGTGCCGATCTTGCCCGTCGCATGATGGCGCTCCAGTACCGCGACCTTGGTCATGCCCGGATTGAGCGCAAGCTCCACTTCTCCGTCCGGCGCGGTATTCACCGGAACCACCAGTCCCTCGGTGATCAGAGAATGCGGCAGCAGACCGATGACTCTGGCCTTTCCCGACGGAACCCGGACGGAAAACGGACGCTCGGGAAGCGGCGCGAGCACGACGCTGTTTCTCATCCGGCTCTCGTCCGCCACGGGAAGCTCATGCAGCATCCGCCCTTCCCGGGCCACCAGCTCGCCCTTCGCCCAGCAGGCATGCACCTTGAACTCCGTAAGATCGTCCACCAGCACAAGGTCCGCACGGCGTCCGGGAGCTATGCCTCCTCTGTCGTTCAGACCGTAGCATTCCGCAGCGTTCAGGGTAGCCATGCGCACGGCGCTGACCGGATCTATTCCGGCCGATACGGCCAGACGAATATTGTTGATGAGATGCCCGCGCTTAAGAATGTCCGACACGTGCCTGTCATCGGTGCAGAACAGGCAGCGGCGCTGATTCTCCGGCGTAAGCGCGGGAAGCAGCTTCAACAGATCGCGGGCGGCGGAGCCTTCCCGCAAAAGCACGTACATACCGCACGCAATGCGCTCCTTCATTTCCTCCACCGTGCTGCACTCATGATCGGTGTGCACGCCGAGCGCCGCATAGGCTTCCAGATCCTTCCCCGAAAGCATCGGAGCGTGACCGTCAATGACTCCGCCGGCCGCCAGCGTTCCGCGCATTTTCTCCAGCACATCCGGATCACCGCCAAGCAGTCCGGGCACATTCATCATTTCCGCCAGACCGCCCACGCCTTCCTCCGAAAGCAGAGGAAGAATATCCTCCGCTCCGAGCACGGCACCGGCATCCTCCACGGAAAGCGCGGGCACACAGGAAGGCAGCATAATGCGCACATCAAACGGCAGATTCCTCGAAGCCTCCAGCATATAGCGTATGCCTTCCAGCCCCTTCACATTGGCGATCTCATGTGGATCAGCCACAATGGTGGTCGTACCGAACGGAAGCACCAGCTCGGCAAAGCGGGACGGACAGAGCATGGAGGATTCGATATGCACATGACCGTCGATAAGTCCGGGCAGAAGGCAGCGACCTTCGCCGTCCACCACTTCCCGGGCCTCATGGCGGCTGAATCCGAGGATGCGTCCCTGCCCTATGCTTACGCTTCCCTCACGGATCTCTCCGCTGAAAACATCCACGATGCGTACGTTGTCGATGCGCAGATCCGCAGGAGCTCTTCCCGTAGCCATTGCCCAGAAATCTCTGTTCATGTCACCCTCTTCTCAGATTCTGTGTATTCTTCGTACGAATTTCCCTGTCCACAAGCTGCGCCAGCAGAAGAGAAAGCACCGTCAGCGTCGCCCCGAACAGGAACACGGACTGATAGCCCCAGACCGTCCACATCCATCCGCCCACAGCCGGTATGGTCACGGCAGGAATGTGGTTGATGGTCTGCGCTATGGCCATATTGGGAGCCGCATCCTCAGGAAAGGCTATTTTCTGGAAAAATGTGCGTACAGCAATGGAGAAGTTGAACGTGAGACTGTCGAGCACGTACAGCAGAACAATGAGGTACTCGCTCTTTGTCGTTGCATAGCCCACGAAAATGAGAAAGGCGGCAATATACTCTATGGTCATGAGCCGCCGTTCGCCCAGACGGTTGATGATTTTTCCCACCATGGGATTGAACAGCCAGTTCACCGTATAGTTGAACATGAACATGAGCGAAACGCTGCGCACGGAAAAACCGAACTGTTCCACCATGAGAAAGACGGCAAATACCGAAAACACGATACGCCGCCCGCCCATGAGCAGGTTGAGCACATAAAAGAGCCAGTATCTCTTCTGAGGGAGCATTCTCCGGCGCTGCTCCGGCGCCCGGCTGCCCGTAAGGGGATGCACAAGACCGAAAAATCCGAGCATAAGTCCCACGGCTCCGGGAACGAAGAACAGCCAGACGAAGCTCAGCTTTTCCGAAAAGATGAACACGAACACGGAAATCATCAGACTGCCTCCGGCCACCAGGCCGCGAAGCCTTCCCATGACGATGGGCGTCTGCTTGAGATCAAAATGCTGTATGGCCAGAGAGTTGTTCAAGGCTTCAAAATAATGAAAGCCGAACGACATGAGCATGCTCGTGATAATGATGGGAACAAAGGAAGGAAAGAAGCCGGTAAGCATGGTGCCGAGACCGGCGGCCATGACGGACACCGCCGCAAGCTTGTGCTCCTTCATGAAGAAAAGAAAGAATATGAGCGTGACGCCGAGCAGTCCGGGCAGCTCGCGAAGTCCCTGCACCAGACCGCTCTGAGCGGGACTGAGGCCCGCATAGTTGACCACGAAGTTGTTGTAAAGCATGGTCCAGCCCTGCATGGCCACTGTGGAGCCGAAGTTGAGCATGGCCATGAACAGCAGAACATTTCTCTTGGATTCGGGAAGTCCGGTAAAAAGCGCCATAGTACCACCTGAAATCGATAAGCAATAAAGTTCAGGTGTATGCCTTATCGGCGTTCTCGTCAAAGGGGAAGCCGGGACAAGAGGCTCCCTCTCCCCTGCACCGGTCGGTTCCGAAGACCCGGAACAGACGGCGCTCTTTACCCTTCTCGTCGTACGAAAGGCGCACATATTCCATGCTTCCGAAAAAGAAACATTCCGCTCGGGCATCTCGGAGTGAGAAGCGCCCAGCTCGTCTGCACGATAAGTGGCTGGCACAGACTACATGGAAGATTCTTCTTCATGCACTTTGCACTCATAATAATACAGAGGGCTTTTTGGCGCATGACATATTTGATGCAGGAAATAAAGAAGTGCTTCACGAGATTCCATGGATTACGACAAACTTCACTTCACAGTGGTGTTTAAATATAATCACGGCACTTCGCTATATTCGCGAGGATCTGCCAAAGACAATGGAAGAGTTAGAAAAGCTTTTGGCAGGGCTTGATGAAAGTGGATTCCATAAAGCGTAAAGGAGAAAAATAATTATGACACAGAAATTTCACGATTTAGTAGCTGGCGCACGTTCATATCGCCGCTTTGATCAGAGTAAAAAAATGACTATGCAGGAACTTGAGGAGTTAGCTGAGTTAGGCCGTATCACACCATGCGGTGGAAATCGTCAGTATATCCGCTTTGCACTTTGCGCAGATGAGAAGATGAATGCAGAGATTTACAAAAATCTGGCATGGGCAGGCTATTTAAGTG
>USBZ01000029.1 GCA_900553065.1 uncultured Desulfovibrio sp.
TCCACCCTGCTATGTTCTAAAAAAAACAAGGACGACATCATCCGTATGTATAAAAAATTCATGCTGCATGATGTCGTTATGACAACAGTAAGACGATAATCTTCTATGTAATCAAGGAGGAAGGTATGGAACTCGGAAGCTTGGTACTCACGATTTGTGCCGCTCTTATGGCTGTTGTTGTATGTGTTGGCATCTTTGCCTCTAAGGTTTATAAGTAGTTGTAACGCCTGCATATCGCAGGCTTGAAGGATGAAAAAGCGGAAACCCCCTTTTGGGTTTTCCGCTTTTTGTGCATCTCATTCTCATGTATGCTCTTCGTACAAGGCAAACCTTTGCCAGATTCATAAAGAAAAATTCCTTATTCAGCCCCTTCTTTGAGCCCGTTCCGTCAAGCCATACAGCTTTCCAAAGAGTCTTTTCTGAAAAAACAATTCGCTCCGCACGCCTTCTCCCTCACGACATCAGACCTTAAAAACAGACAAGCATCATTGCGCTACCCATTCCTGTCATACAGAATATAATGACGCTGCACGCCTCTTTTTCTAAAGGGCACAGATTCCGTTTTCCAACCAGACAAACTGACAAGAAAATATGACAAGAAGCGGGCAATTGGGCGCTGCGTTTTCTCCTTATCCGCTTGCCCCTCTGCCGCCCTTTCCCTTCCGGAAAAACACGCCTACGGACTCTCTCCAGTCGCTCGTTCTCTGCGTCAGCCTCGCTTCAAACAGCTATCCGCCGTCCGTCCGACCACAGCCGGGGCACTGCCTTTTCCACATGACAGTCCCCCCCGCCGCGTGATACACAGCTCAGGACGCAGCCCTATGCTGCACGGGCTTTTCCGGAATTCCTTTTTTCCGGCATATTCCGCCCGGACCTTCCCGGTCCGTCCCATACGGACTATTCCATTCAGGATCCCGCAACCATGAATATTCTTCATACTTCCGACTGGCACCTCGGACACAGTCTCTTCGGCAGGCGACGCCATGAAGAGTTCCGAAGCTTTCTTTCCTGGCTTCTGGACCTTGTCCGCAGAGAGCGGGTCGACGTTCTTCTCATTGCAGGAGACGTGTTCGACAACGCCATTCCAGGCAATCCGGCGCAGACGCTGTATTATGATTTTCTGCGCGAGGTCACCTCGCCGGAAAGCGGCTGCCGCCATGTAGTAATCGTTGCCGGCAATCACGATTCTCCCGCCTTTATCGACGCTCCCGGCACCCTTCTTTCCGCCATGCACATTCATGTGACAGGGCGAGCCAGAGAACCGGAAGAGGAAACCATGCTTCTGCGCAGCCCGGACGGACAAGCCGAACTTATCGTCAGTGCGATCCCCTTTCTCAGAGACCGGGACCTCTATCGAGCCTGCGACGGAGACGATCCGGAAGAACGTGACCGCCGCATGGCGGAAGGCATGAAGGAACATTACCACCGGGCTGCGGCGCAGGTGCGGACTCTGCGCGCCGAATACGGCGATATTCCCGCCGTGGCCACCGGTCATCTTTTTGCGGCTGGAGGTCTTACCGTACCGGACGACGGCGTGCGCGACCTGCGCATAGGCTCTCTCGGCCAGGTTACAGCCGATATTTTTCCGGACGATTTCGACTATGTGGCGCTCGGCCATCTGCATCTTCCGCAGAAGGTGAACGGCCGGGAGAACATCCGCTACAGCGGCTCTCCCCTGCCCATGGGCTTTGACGAAGGATCACGCACGAAGGAAGTATGCCTGCTCAACGTGGAAGGTCGAAGCGTCACCTGCCAGAACGTGGATGTGCCCGTTTTTCAGCGCCTTGAAAAAGTGGAAGGCGACATGCCCGCACTGGAACACCGTCTCGAAGAGCTTTCGCAAAGCGGAGAAATCATCTGGACGGAAGTGATCCATACCGGCAGCGAGCCTGTTCCCGATCTCAGGGACCGCGTGGAAAAATACGCAGGCAACGGACTGGAAATACTCCGTATCCGCAACATGCGCACGCTTGCGGGAGGTCTCGACGCAAATCCGGAAGACGAGGACCTTGAAGAGCTCGGCGTAGAAGAAGTTTTTGAAAGAAGACTCAGGGAAGCCTTTCCGGAAAGAGACGCCAGGGATCCGGCGCTGGAAGAGCTGCGCGCTGTCTTCCGGGAAGCGGAAGCCGCAGCCAGGCGGAACGAGGAGGACTCATGCGCATTCTGAGCGTACGCATACGCAATCTGAACTCTCTGGTCGGAGACTGGACCATACGCCTCGACGGCGCAGAGTACGAAGCCGGAGGCATATTTGCCATCACCGGTCCTACGGGCGCAGGCAAGAGCACCATTCTCGACGCCATTTGTCTGGCTCTGTACGGATGTACGCCCCGTCTCGGCAAAGTGGCCAAAAGCGGCAACGAAATCATGTCCCGTCAAACGGCTGACTGTCTGGCTGAAGTACGGTTCCGCACGCTGAAAGGAGAATTTCTGTGCAGCTGGAGTCAGAACAGGGCGGGGAAAAAGCTTTCCGGCAATCTTCAGCAGCCCCGACACCGCCTCTATGACGACAAAGGGCTGTCCATTGCCGAAAAGACCACGGAAGTCACGGCCAAGGTCACAGAGCTGACCGGCATGGACTTCAACCGCTTCACGCAGTCCATGCTTCTGGCCCAGGGACGCTTTGCTTCGTTTCTTCTGGCAGACGGCGATGAACGGGCGCCACTTCTGGAACAGATCACCGGCACGGAAATCTATTCCGTCATTTCCCGCGCCATTCATGAGCGCAACAAAGAGGAAGCGCAGCGCCTGACCGCGCTGGATGACGAACTGGCCGCCCGGCAGCTTCTGACCGAGGAAGAAGAACGGCAGCTTGAGCAGGAACGTCTCGAGCTTCAGAAAGCAGCGACCGCTCTTGCCGAAGAGGAAGAAGAAAAACGCAGGGACAAGGAACGTCTGGACCGCGCCGAGGCTCTGAACAACGAAGAGAAAAAGCTGGCACAGGAGCGGGAAAAACTGAAGGTGGACGAGGCCGAATTTTCCACCGGAAAAGCCAGACTGACGCTCGCCAGAAAAGCTGCAGGCCTTTCCCCTCTCTTTGAGTCCGTATCCGTACATCGCGAGGAACAGAACCGGGATCGGAAACAGCGCAGCTCCATTGCCGAAGCCATGCCGACGCTGACCCAGGAGGCGGCAACAACACGGGAGGCGCTGTCCCTTGCGCAGAAGGAACTGGAGGAAGCCCGAAAGAAACGCCCTCAGGAACGGACGCTGTGGACCCGGGTGCGGGCACTGGACACCGAGCTGGAAACCAAGCGCAGGGATCTGGCAGAGCTGGACAAGGACTTTTTCGAGCGTAAGCATGCGCTGGATCTGAAGATTCTTGCTCGTGACACTGCGGCAGCAGCCAGACAGCAGTCGGAAAACACCCTGACGAAGATCCGGCAGGAACTGGATGCCGCAGCATCCGATGCAGCGCTTGCGGATACGGCAGGAAGCATGCAGGCGCGTCTGGTCATGCTGGAAAAGGATACGGAAGAACTCGGCAGCACCCGTCAGAAGCTGCAGGACACGCTTGCCCGGCTCAACAGGCTGAAGAACGATCTTCCGGAAAAGAAAAAGGCCTTCGAAGCCGCGGAACGGGAACTGGCCGACATCCGCCATCGCAAAGAGGAGCTGAAACGTCAGCAGGAAGCTCTTCTTGAAGGAAAGCCGCTGTCTTTCTGGCGCAGTCTGAAAGAAGGACTTTCCGAGCAGAAGAACCTGCTGGCCCGCGCTCTGGAAAACGCTCTGTTGCGCAGAAATCTCATGAAGGACAGAGCCGACATAGAGGAAGAACTCCGACGCCTTGAACAGATCGCGCATCAGGAGGACACCGAACTTGCAGCCGGACGCATCCGCCTTTCCTCTCTGAAGGAAACTCTGGAACTGAAGCGAAGAATACGGTCCTACGAGGAAGAAAGAGCGCATCTGCGCGAAGGAGAGCCCTGCCCCCTGTGCGGATCGCTGACGCATCCTTTTGTCGAGCCCGAAGCTCTTCCCCTTCCCGCCGACGAGGAGCGGCAGATTGCCGATCTGGAAAACACGCTAGATGCTCTCTCCACCAGCCTCATCTCCCATCGCCGGGACGCCGTACATGCAACCGATGCCCTGTCGGACAACAAAAAAGCCGAAGCACAGCTGACAACCAGACTGCGTACGCTTGTCACGGAACTTTCCTGCCCGCCTGACGCCTCGCATTCTCCAGACGATTCAAGCGCTGGCCCGCGACTTTCCGGAAAGGATACGCAGGAACTTCTCAATGCACTTGTTCTGACGGAACAGACGCCCGAACTTGTTCCGCTTCTTGAGCGCCTGCAAACCGAATCCGAAGAAGGTCTGAAGAATGCCGCCGACAAGCTGCAGGCGGCCGAAGAACAGGAAGATCGCCGCCATGAACTTGAGCGCCGTACGGAAGCACTGAATCTTCTGCGGGATCAGGCCGCGCAGGAAAGCGCCCTTCTGGAAAAGGAAGAAATCAGACTCGGTACGGCAGCGGAAACGTTGAAAACAGAGGTCTCTCTCAGAGAGCAGAAAACGGAGCAGGACTGCCGTGCTCTGTGCGAGGATACCGCGCCTTTCGGCGTTCATGCCTCTTCCCTGCCCGAACTTCGCCTTGCCGTCCCGGTTCTTGTCGAACGCCGCAACCGTTATGCCGCCCTGAAGAAGAAGGAAAACGACGCCCTTCAGCGTCTGCATGAACACGCCCGCAATCTTGCCGTGGAAGCCGAAGCGGTCAACGCAGCAGGCAAAGAACTGGAACATACGGACAAGACACGGCAGCTCAGGAAAAAGGAAGTGCAGACACTGGAGCAGAGTCGGCTTGAGCTGTTCGGACAACGCATTGTCGATGACGAGGAAAAGGCTGCCGACAAACGCCTGCAGGCACTCGAAACCAACGAAAAGAGCTGCCGGGAGGCGCTTGAAAAGGCAGAAAGAGCACTGGCCGAGAGCCGGAGCGTGGATGCCTCTCTTGCGGCAGACATGGAGCAGAGAGCCGAGACTCTGCAACGCCTGGAAGATCATCTTCAAACAAGGCTTGCCGCCGAAGGTTTCGGCAGCGAGCAGGCCTGGTGCGAGGCTCTGCTGAAAAAAGACGTGCTGCAGGCTCTGGAGCAGAAGGAGCAGACACTGTCCGACCGCAGCGTCAGCCTTGAGGCGCGGGCCGCAGAGCTTATGCGCAGGCGGCAGGAAGAAGAAACGCTTCCCCTGCCCTCGCGGGAAGAAACGATGCAGGCTTTGGAGGACATCCGCATCAAACGGGAAAACGTACTGCAACGGACCGGCATTCTGCAGGAAAAGCTGGATGCGAACAACGAACGCCGGGATCAGGCAGAGCATATCCGGGCACGGCGGGAAGCACAGGCAACCGTCTGCCGCCGCTGGGCGGCTCTGAACGATCTGGCCGGATCCGCAGACGGCAAGAAATTCCGCAATTACGCTCAGGAGTTGACGTTCCGCAGGCTCCTTCTTCTTGCAAACCGGCAGCTCGCCTTCATGACCGACCGTTATGTGCTCGTGCACAGCACAGAGGAGAACCTCACGTTGAACGTTGTCGACCGCTATCAGGCGGATGCGGTACGTTCCTCACGCAATCTTTCCGGCGGCGAGAGTTTCATCGTCAGTCTGGCGCTGGCCCTGGGACTCGCGCAGATGGCCAGCCGGAACGTGCGCGTGGATTCCGTCTTTCTGGACGAAGGCTTCGGCACTCTGGATGAGGAAGCCTTGAACACCGCTCTCGACATGCTCGCCGCCCTGCATCAGAAGGGCAAGATGATAGGCATCATCTCCCATGTGCAGGCTGTGCGTGAGCGGATAGGCCTGCAGATACGGGTCACGCCGGAAGGAAGCGGTCGAAGCAGCCTGTCCGGTCCCGGCACAGGTCCTACGAAAGACCAAAAGGAGAAGTAACTCCTGCCTGTTATCCTCTATCCCCGAACATCGGACAACGACAAAGCCCCTTCGACACGACGTCGCAAGGGGCTTTTGTTATCTTTCAATTCAATTTTTTGGGAAAAGCGCCCTCTCCTGAGAGATCGGCGTCCACAAACTCAGCCTGAAACGAAGCAGCTCGTCAGCGCTCAAGCTCCGACAGCACCTCAAGCAGCTCCCCGGGAGCGTGAATGAAGCGCGTGGCCCCGGCTTCGCGGAGGTGCTCCTGCGTGCGGAAGCCCCACGTCACGGACAGACAGTCCACACCGGCATTGGCGGAAGTAAGAATATCCACTTCGGAGTCTCCTACATACAACGTATGCTCAGGATCGGAGCCGAGCTCCTTCATGGCTTCATGGAGACTGTCGGGCGCAGGCTTGCGCCTCACTCCTTCGCGCTCTCCCAGTGCTGCGCCGAACATACCGCCGAAAAAGGCCTCGTTCATTTCCTTTACTTCCCTGTCGGGCTTGTTGGACACGATACCAAGCTTTTTTCCGCGCCGGGAAAGTTGCTGAATCAGTTCCTGTATGCCGGAATAAGGACGCGTATGATCCCGGCAGTGCACGGTATAGTGTCTGCAGAACTCGGCAAAGGCCTGCTCAAAACAGGGATTTTCCTCGCCGCCGGGCAGAGAACGGATCATGAGCCTGCGCACACCGTTGCCCACGAAACCACGCACCTCCTCCAGACTGCGCCGAACATCCGTAAAGCCGGCAAGCGCATGGTTCACGCTGATGGTCAGATCTTCAAGCGTGTACAGCAGCGTACCGTCCAGATCAAAAATAATCGTATCGTACCTTTTCATGCTTCCATCCATACCATTCGGAAAATTTCCGTGTCATCCATGCGGCAGAAGAATACATGCCGACCGTGAACCCCTGATGACGGCCACAAGATCGACAGCCCTACGCTCCTCCGACACGGCGCTGCCGAACGCGGCATACCATTTCCGCCGCGTTCGATCGCGCTGAGCCGGAGCGTCAGATTCCCTCCGCCGGAACAAAAAGAGGGGGAAGGATCCCCCTCCCCCTCGTATCAGGCTTCGCCCTCAGGCAGAGCCATATATGCTGTTTTCACCCGGTCCCGGCAATGTTTCCGCCTCCGAAACCGGATTCCGTTCCTAGAAGGGCTGGCCCATGGAGAACTCGAAGCGACCGCTGTTGCGCTTGGTACCGTCGGCATTCTTCGAAAGCGGATAACCGTAGGCAAAGCGCAGATCGCCCATCGGCGAACGCCAGCGCACTTCCAGACCGGCCGAAGAGTATACCTTGTCGAACACGCTGGAGCACTGCGCGCTGTCGGCGTTGAAGCCGATGTCGTAGAAGGGCACGAAGGCCAGACCGAGATCGGGCTTGACCACCCAGATATATTCGAAGTTGGCATAGCCCATGCGGTCGGAACCGATGGTTTCACCGGTTCTCGGGTCACGCGGGGAAATGTCGTCGTAGGAGTAGCCGCGGATGCTGCGGATGCCGCCTATCCAGAAACGTTCGAATACGGGCACGGTCTTGTCGCTGTCGGCCTTGTACACCGCGCCCACGCGTCCGCGGACGTGCAGAATGTTGGTGTCGTTGAGACCGTAGTAGAAACCGGCTTCCAGAATGGGCTTGAAGAAGCTGTCGTCACTGGCGGTCCAGGGGCCGCTGTACTGCATATTGATCGACACGCGGGTACCTTCGGTGGGGAAGGATGCGCGGTTGGTGGTGTCGCGGGTAATGCCCATGGAAACCGTGCTGGCCCAGTGCTTGCCCTTGTAGGCGCGGATGATGCTCGAGGCATTATCCGACATATGGTACAGGTTGTAACGTTCGAACTCGTAGCCGAAGTTCACGCTGGTGTACTCACCGATGGGGTGGAACAGGCCGAGACGGACACCGGTCGAACGCTTGTTGAAGTACGACCATTCTTCGTCGATGGTATAGGGACTCACGGAGAAGCCCCAGTAGGTGTCGAACAGGCGGGGGTTGACGAAGGAGGCTTCGAGATACTGTTCCTTCGAAGCGGTATAGCCGGACAGACCAAGCGTATAGCCGCGGCCGAAAAGGTTGTTTTCCGTGATGGACGCCATGACGCCGAACTTGTCGTAGGTGGAGTAGCCGAAGCCTACGCTCACCACGCCGGTTTCGGTTTCCTTGACACCCATCTTCAGATCGACTTCACCGGGTACGCCCGTGGGAACCACCGTGGGATTGACTTCGCTGAAGTAGCGGGTCTTTTCCAGACGCTGGGCGGAACGACGCATCTTGGCGCCGCTGAACTGCTGACCGTCCGCCAGACGCATTTCACGCAGAATGACGTTGTCGCGGGTGCGGTCGTTGCCTTCCACTTCCACGCGGCGGATGTACTGGCGTTCGCCGGGCTTGACAGTGTACACCACATCCACCACACCGGCTTCAGGGCGGGGACGGGGATCCACGTTGATGTCGGCAAAGGCATAACCGTAGTCGCTGTAAAAGTCGGTAAGCGCCTTCACGTCGTTCTGCAGCACTTCCACGTCGAAGAAGTCGCCGGCAGCCTGATGCTCGTCCATCGAGATCTGCTCGAGGATACGTTCCTGAGTATCGATGAGATCACCCTGCAGGATGACTTCACCCACCTTGTAGTGCACGCCTTCCCTCACACGGAAGACCACGCGGATGCCGTCGTCATCGTACTGCACTTCAGGAGCGGACACCTGACCGTCCACATAGCCGTTCTTCATGAAGTAGGCGCGGATGGCCTGAGAGTCACGCTCCAGAAGATCGTCCTTGAGCACGCCGGATCCGGTGAACCACGAGAACAAACCTCTTTCCTTGAGGGAGAGGTAGTCCTTCACATCATCGGGAGAAATTTCCTTGAGGCCTTCAATGGCCACTTCCTTGATATAGAGCTTGTTGCCTTCCGTGACATGAAGAACCAGCACTGCGGCGGCGCCGTCGGCACGGGGCTGCACTTCGTAGGTCACCTGAGCAAGGTAGAAGCCCTGCTTGTGATACAAATCCGTCACCTTCTGCAGATCTTCGGCGAGCACCTTTTCATTGAGCACGCTGCTGGTCTGCGTGGACATGGCTTCCTTGATGTCGTCGATGCTCACGGCCTCGGAGCCTTCCACACGCACATCCTCGATGCGGGGCTTCTCTTCCACGGTGAAGATCAGCACGGGGCCGCCCGAACCGCTTTCCACGTCGGCACGAACGTCGTTGAAGTAGCCAAGATCCCAGATATTGCGGACGTCTTCATCCACCACGTCCTCGTTGAGAGGCTCGCCGGTACGGGATCCCACACGAACAAGCACTCTGTCCTTGTCGATGAACTTCAGGCCGCGGATGTCGATGTCGACGATGCCGCCGCGCGCAGACTTTGCCGCCGCACGCACAGGGGAGGAAGTGTCGAGCTCGACCACCATCTGATCCACAAGGCTGTTGACCGCAGGCTGCAGTTCCAGCAGATTCGCGCCTTCTCTGTGGTAGACACGGGAAGAACCGGTGGATGCGGAAACAACCTGCATGTCGAGGCTGAAGTTTTCTCCGAGCTGGTTCAGGCTGCCGAACACGGCATAGCCCGCACGGGCGGATCTGGCACGGCTTCTGGCGGTCTCAGCATTCTGGGCAGCCTGCTTGCCGGACGATGTGGGAATGGCCTTAAGACCGCGGTCCTCCAGACTCTGGCGTACCAGCGTGGGAATGTCTTTGGCCAGCTGAGCCTGCGCCGTCGGCGCATTGACGGCGAAAGGCAGTACCAGCACACGGGTTTCGGCCGCGCCGGCCGCTGCCGCCTGCACAAGCAGGCACAGCGCCAGACAGACCAGACTAGAAAGCATCTTGCGCATAAAGTTCTCCCGATCTCAATTCAAGGCTGCGGTCCATACTGTCCGCAAGTTCCCGGTTATGCGTCACTATGATAAGCGTCATGCCCGTGTCGCGGTTCAGCTGCCTGAGCACCTCGGCCACGCGCTCACCCGTTTTTTCATCCAGATTTCCGGTAGGTTCGTCGGCCAGCAGCACCTTGGGCTGCATGAGCGTGGCGCGGGCTATGGCGGCACGCTGGCGTTCGCCGCCGGAAAGCGTGGTGACATGATGCGTGAGTCTTTCGGCCAGCCCCACTCTCTCCAGAGCTTCGGCGGCCCTTTCCATCGCTTCGCGACGGCTCATGCCGGCAATAACGGCCTGCATGGCCACATTTTCCACGGTGGTGAATTCGGGCAGCAGGTGATGGAACTGAAACACGAATCCCAGCTCCCTGTTGCGGAAATGCGCCGCCTCGCGGGCGGACAGGGCGGAAAGATCCCGACCTTCAAAAAGAATGCTGCCGCCGGTCGCTCTGTCGAGAGTGCCTAAAAGATGCAGCAGCGTGGATTTGCCGGAACCTGAAGACCCTACAATGGCAAGAGCTTCTCCTGCCTGCACCTCAAAATTGACGTCGCGCAGAATGGTCAGCTCGCCTGCCGGACTTTCCACCGTTTTCCGGGCGTGCCGGACAAGGTAGAGCGGCGTTTTTTCAAAGGGAGCATCCATGTCGTTACTCATAGCGAAGAGCCTCGGCAGGCACAAGGCGGGAAGCCTGCCTGGCAGGATAGATGGTGGCCACAAAACACAACAGCATGGACACCGCTCCGATGATGAGAAGATCCAGCGGATCGATGATGACCGGAAGCGTATCCATCATGTACACGCCGGGGGGCAGCTCGATGAACTGATACTTCTTGAGGAGCAGAGCCAGCACGATTCCTAGCACATAACCTATGCTCGTGCCAACAGCTCCGATGATGGCTCCCTGAAGCATGAATATGCGCCTTACGCCGGCCGTGGTCGCGCCCATGGACATCAGTATGGCGATATCCTTGGTCTTTTCCATAACAAGCATGACAAGAGACGTGATGATGGAAAAAGATCCCACGAGAATCACCATAAGAAGAACGATGAACATGCCGAAGCGCTCAAGCTGAAGCGCCGCAAAAAGATTGGCGTTCATGTCGATCCAGTTTCTGGCATAGAAGGGAGCGCCCAGACGTTCCACGATATCCGACGCGATGTCCCGGGCCTTGTAGGGATCCTCGACAAAGGCCTCCACGCCGGAGATGTGTCCGTCGGGATAGCCCATGAGATCCTGCGTGGCGGCGATGGGCACATAGGCAAGGCGGCTGTCGAAGTCGGACATGCCGGACTTGAAGATGCCTTCCACCCTGAAGGAACGAAGCTTGGGCACGAATCCTGCCGTGGTGCGCTGTCCTGCCGGGGACATGAGATTGACTCTGCTGCCCACGCTCAGGTGGAAGCGGCGAGCAAGTTCCTGCCCCACAAGCATGCCGGCAGGGCCCTGCTCCCGGGAAAGATTCTCCACGCTTCCGCTTTCCAGGTGCTGCAGCATGGGCATGGATTCGACGGCCAGTTCAGGATCAATGCCGCGGACCACGAGTCCCGTCGCGCCCTGCGGCGTGGAAAGCAGCACTTCGGCATACAGAAAAGGCGTGGCGGACACCACGCCGGGGGTCTCGCGTATGCGCTCGATGGCCTCGCCGCGGCCCTTGGCCGCATCGGCGCCGAAGGCTCCGGCCTGCGTGGCCATGACCATGATGTGAGGATTCGCGCCGAGTATCTTCTCGCGCATCTCCTGCGTAACCCCGTTGTACACGCTCATGACGATGACGAGCGCCGCCACGCCTATGGCCACGCCAAGCACAGACATGAGCGAGATCACGGATATGAACGTGCGCTTGTTCCGCGAGGTGAGATACCGCGAAGCGATGAACAGCGAATACGACATACGGATCCTCTTTCGTGGAAGCTCCGACAGAACGCCGGAGCGTTATATCCGAAAGGCTGAAAGTGTTCCGGGAAAAAGGGCTTGCGATGATCGCCCGAAGCAGCCCGCGTCTTTTCCGTGCGGGCGGGCCTCAAGGCAGAAGCGGAGCGGTTTCCAGGGGAAACCGCTCCGGAAGATTACAGCTCGGGTCTGAGCAGCGGGAAGAGAAGCACTTCGCGGATGGAAGGCTCGTCGGTAAGCAGCATGGTCAGACGGTCGATGCCCACGCCCTCGCCCGCGGTGGGCGGCATGGCGTATTCAAGGGCGCGCAGGTAGTCGTTGTCCAGCGGGCAGGCTTCGTCGTCGCCGGCGGCCTTGGCTTCCACCTGGGCCTCAAAGCGCAGACGCTGATCCACGGGATCGTTCAGCTCGGAGAAGGCGTTGCCGTACTCGCAGCCGCAGATGAAGAACTCGAAGCGGTCGGTGATCTCGGGATTGACGTCGTTGCGGCGGGCCAGCGGAGAAATTTCCGCAGGATAGGCGTAAATGAAGGTGGGCTGCACGAGCTTGTCTTCCACGTCGAGATCGAAGAGGCGGGACTGAAGCTTACCGATGCCCTCGCTTTCCATGTACTTTTCGCCGCGGGAACGCAGATAGGCGCGCACGGCTTCCATGTCGTTGTAGAACTCGGGACGGTGTCCGCCTATTTCCTCGAGCGCCTGATGGTAGGTCATGCGCTTCCAGTGACCGGGCGTAAGATCGACTTCCCTGCCCTGATAGGTGATCACCGTGCTGCCGCACACTTCGCGGGCGATATGGGCGAAAAGTTCTTCGGTAAGATCCATGAGATCTTCAAAGGTGGCATAGGCCCAGTAGAACTCGCAGGAAGTGAATTCAGGGTTGTGACGCGTATCGATACCTTCGTTGCGGAAGCAGCGGTTGAGTTCGAACACGCGCTCCATGCCGCCCACGATGAGGCGCTTCAGATACAGTTCCGGCGCAATGCGCAGGTAGAGATCAATGTCGAGCGCGTTGTGATGCGTCACGAAGGGCTTTGCCGTAGCGCCGCCGGCAAGGGCGTGCAGCATGGGCGTTTCCACTTCCATGAAGCCTCTCTGCTCCATGAAGCGGCGGAATTCGCGCACGATGAGCGAACGCTTGCGGAAGATCTCGCGGGCGCGGGGATTCATGACAAGGTCGACGTAGCGCTGACGATAGCGGGATTCCACGTCGGTAAGACCGCTGTGCTTGTCGGGCAGAGCGCGGAAGGACTTGCTGAGCAGGCGCACGCTGTCGCAGCGCAGGGTCAGTTCGCCGGTCTTGGTGCGGAACAGGCGGCCCGTCACGCCGACGATGTCGCCCACGTCGAGCTTCTTGAACGCGGCAAAGGCCTCGTCGCCCATCACGCTCTTTTCCGCGTAGCACTGGATGCGGCCGCTGCGGTCCATCACATGGAAGAAGATCACCTTGCCGAAGGAGCGGGAAGACATCATGCGACCGGCCAGAGCAAATTCCTCATTCAGCGCGGCGAGTTCCTCATCGCTCATCCCGCCGTACTGCGTGCATACGTCCCCGGCGTTCTGCTTTCGCTTGAAGTCATTGGGATACAGAGGGATACCCGCGTCCAGAAGATCGCAGGCCTTGCCTACGCAGTTCTTCACGACCTCATTCAGTTCCCCGTGATCGGCGAAATTTTCCAGCATGGGCATGAAATATGCCGCGTGTTCCGACTTCGTAGCAAGCTTGATGGGCTTGCGGGCTTTCTTCTGCGTTTCCAAAAGACACTCCGTGGACGGCAGAGACTCTGCCTTCTTTCATATAGGATGCATGGCAGCGGCTCGCTCCCGAAAAGGTCGCAACGAGAGACCCGCTTTCCTGCGCTGTAAAAATATGGGCGTAGGACAAATAAGCCCGATCGTCAAGTACCGGGATATTCCACCGTTTCGGAAGACGGCGATGCTGAGATTCTGCGGAAGCAAAACGGGACTCATGCAGGGTTTTTCTTGCCCATCCTTGCGTAGTGGCATACAAAAGAAGCATGAACATTTTCCGGTCCATCGTCCTCATGACGCTGCTTCTGCTGCTGCCCGTCACGCTCTGTGCGGAAGAAGCGGAACCCGAACCGACCATGCCCGGTCAGGACATCGCCTGGCTGACGCTGGAGAACGGGCTGGATATGGCGCGTCTTGTCTACACCGGACAGAGGGACGGCGAATTTTCACGGCGCATCGTCATCCGTGCGCTGCGCTTCGATACGGAATATTTCGACTTCCGGCTGTTCAGTTCCCGATGGGAGGATCAGGGCGTCCCCACCATGCGGGAATGGGCGGAGAAAAAGAATCTCACGGCGGCCATCAACGCCAGCATGTATCTCAAGGACGGACAGACCTCCACCGGATACATGCGAAGCGGCGAACGTACCAACAACGGCCGCATCGTCAGCCGCTACGGCGCGTTCTTCGTGGCCGGTCCAAGAGAAGAAGGCCTGCCTCGTGCCGCCGTGCTCGACCGCGATGCCGACGACTGGGAACATCTTCTACCCCGCTACGACATCGTCGTGCAGAACTTCCGCCTGATGGGACCGGACGGCGAGCCGCTGTGGCCTGAAAACGGCCCGGAACACGCCATTGCCGCCATTGCCGAAGACCTGAACGGGCGCATTCTCTTCCTGCACTGTCCCGATCCTGCCTCGGTGCATGATTTCGTGGAGGCCCTTGCGGCGCACAGGGAACTCAACATCAACAGCGCCATGTACGTCGAAGGCGGCAGCGAAGCCTCACTTCTTCTGCGTCTGCCCGGACAGTTCCGGCTCTGGCACGGCATGAGCCCTGCTTCCTACATGTTCTCCTCACGGGGCGACGCCATTCCCCTGCCCAACATTCTCGGCGTGATCCACCGCTGAGCGTTCGGAAAGCGCGTCCTCCTCAAGCATGTCGCGAAGACGCCGCGCCGCCACGCTCAGGCTGTGCCCTTCATACTCCAGAAGACTGATCCTTCTCTCCGGCAGCATCTCGCGCGTCTGCACCGCAAAAAGCTCTCCTCTCTTCAGCGCCTCTTCCGCCGTGCGGTACGGCAGAAAGCCTATGCCGAGATTGTGTCTGGCCAGATCCAGAACCAGTTCCGACGTTTCCGGCTCCATGGCAGGTTCCAGCTCCAGACCGTGTTCCTTGAAAATGTCTTCAAGAAACTCAAAGGTCAGCGTTCCGCGCCTGTGACAGATGAGAGGCTGCCGGGAAAGTTCCTTCAGAGACACGCTCTTTCCTTTAAAGGAGGAAAATTCCTCTCCCGCCACAAAAACATCACGGAACGAGCACAGGCGCGTTTCCCGAAGCGGCGGAAATTCCCCTCCCGACACCGCAGCCACCGCAAAATCTATGGCTCCCGACTTCAGCTCCTCCATCGCCTGACGCGACGTTCCCCCGTACAAACGGAGCTTTACTCCCGGATAGAGAGCATGAAAACGATCCAGCCGCGGAAAAAGCCAGCCGCGCAGCGCCGTTTCACTCGCGCCTATGGCAATGCTGCCCGACTGCAGCCCCACGGCCTGCGCCACGGCCTCCCTTCCACGACGAAGCTGCTCGTACCCCGCCTCCACATGGACGTAGAACATCCGCCCCTCGGGCGTCAGCTCCACGCCGCGCCGGTTCCGGATGAACAGACGGCATCCGAGTTCCCGCTCCAGCGCCGACATGGACCGGGACACCGCAGGCTGACTCGTGAACAGCATGGTCGCCGCCCGGCTGAAGTTCCGGCAGCGCGCCACATGATAAAACACCCGGCAAAGTTCCCAGTTCAGTTCCATGGGCAAGCCCTGTTATGCGTTTATGATATAACTGTCATATCAAATGAGTATTTTACCGTATCATTCCCCCCTGCTATAGGCAAGACGAATGCGGAGCCGAAGCTCCCGGCACATCTGCATCCGGAAAAAGCCTCAGGGCAGGACCTTATATCATGAATCGCGGATATATTTTCATTTTTCTTGCCACCATCTTCTTCAGCTCCATGGAAGTGGCTCTGAAGACCGTGGCCGATGCCTTCCATCCCATGCAGCTCACCTGCACACGCTTTCTCATCGGCGGCCTGCTGCTGATCCCCTTTGCCCTGCGCGGTCTGCGTCAGCACGGCGCAACCGTCACGCTGCGCGACTGGAAAGGCTTTGCAGGTCTCGGCTTCGTTGGCCTCGTGGTCAGCATGATGCTCTATCAGGTCTCCATACTCTACGCGCCCGCCTCCGTGGTCAGCGTGCTCTTCAGCTGCAATCCGGTTCTCGTGCTGGCCTTCGCCTTCCTCATCCTGCACGCCGACATCCGCCCCCAGCACATCGCCGCGCTGGTGCTGGAAGTCGCGGCCGCCGTCATCATCATCGATCCTCTGCACACCAGCCTTGATCCGCTGGGCATTCTGCTGGTGCTGCTCTCCGCCGCCACCTTCGCCCTGTATGCCGTTCTCGGGAAAAAGCAGTGCGCGCAGTATTCCGGCGTCGCCGTCACCTGCTTCAGCTGTCTGGCGGCCAGCGCGGAAATGATCGTGCTCATGCTCCTCAGCCATGTTGGATTCATTGCCGACGCCCTCACGGCAGCCGGCGCCCCCATGTTCGCCAACATGCCGTTCTTCTCCGGCTACACGTCCGAGAACATCCTGAACGTGCTCTACATCTGCGTGTTCGTCACCGCAGGCGGCTACGCCTGCTACTTCATGGGGATGGAAGCCACTTCCGCCATGCAGGGTTCTCTCGTTTTCTTCTTCAAGCCCGTGCTGGCTCCCATTCTGGCCATGCTCGTGCTTGGAGAAAACATTCCGTGGAATATGTGGCTCGGCATAGCGCTCATGCTTGTCGCCTCCGTTGTTTCCATGATTCCCACATGGGAAGCTCTCATCGCCGCGCGGCCCTTCGTTGCCCTCAACCTCCTGCACCGACGCCACTAGGCCGAATGCGGTGTCCGGTCCGTCCGGAAAAAAGGCCCGTTTTTCCACTCCCCTGCGGAAAAACGGGCCTGATCGTTTAAAGCTGCCGGAGCACGAACCGAAACGGCTTCCTTCCAGTACCGCATGATCATGCCGCCGACAGCCATCCGAACCGGCAGTTCCGGCGCTCTTCCCCTCTGAAGATCGCCGGAAAACGCCGACTAGAAGCTGTACTGGAAAAGCAGCGCCGTCCGCCAGTCGTTCTCAAACCTGCCGGAGCGGCCGTGCGCGGCCGACGTATCGAAGTCTTCAATAATATAGGCAAGCTCCAGAGCCGCCGTCAGATTCTTATAGACTTCATACGTGGAAAGCAGATCGAATTCCACGGCGGCATCCTCGCTGGTGAGATAGTCGTATCCCTCGCCGTAGCTCCCGTTCTTCTTATCGTTGGTACCGGCAATATAGGTCACGGAAAAGTCATGAGACAGACCGTCTATGAAAGACATGCCGTTCACCTGGGCGCTGATACCCCAGGTACCGCCGAAGCTGCAGCGATGACCGCCAACAAGCCCCCATGCAGCATCAAAGTAGGTGCTCGTGCCGTCAAAGTCGCCGTAAATGATCGGAATCTGACCGGAGTTCACGGGACGACCGGACTTGTCGCCGGAAGCATACCAGGCCAGCAGCGAAGGCTCGCCGAAGCTCATGGCATACGAAGCACGGCCTGCGGCATACCAGCCTTCCTGATCCATGGAGTCGGAATAGGCAGCGCGTCCCCAGGCGCCGTCCAGTGCAAGCGTGACGGGATCAAAGGGCTTCCATTCCATGCCCGCACCGGCAACCACGATGTCGGCCCGGCCGCTGCCGCTGATATTTCCCTGATCGGTCATAATGGAAGGCTGAAAACGCCCTCCCCCGGCACCCTCACCGTCTCCCTTCGCGCCGTAAATCACCCACGGCGACACCGAAAAGCTGTCGAAGGAAACGCTGCCCACAAGGCCGAACAAGTCATATTTCGGAGCGCTGACATCCGACACTTCCTCCCGGTTGACTCCCCGGGCCATACGAGTCCAGAACGCCGTCAGGTCGCAGCCTTCTCCAAGAGGAACCGCCACCACAACGCCGTCCGCCACCAGATCGGCTATCATGGGCGAGTTGCCCGTATAGGCAGGCAGATCAAAGGCATGGCGTCCCATGCGTATCTTCACGTCCGTGCCGGGCATCGTCCAGTCCACATACGCCTGGCGCATGCTCACCGGGCCGTTCGGCCCTGAATAGTCCCCCTCTCCCCAATGATAGTCGCCGACCTGAAGCTGAAAGTATCCGGCCAGATCCTCGCTGGCGCTGAACGTCATGCCGAGACGCAGTCGCTGCACCGAGTAGTCGGTATTCCGGCCGCGAAAGCCTTCGGAACCGGTCTGAAACTGAAAGAGATATTCGCCGTCCATCTTGACGTCGACGGCAGAGGCGGGGCCGAAGGCGGACGCAACAAAGGCGGCCGCCAGAAGGAGAGTCACAAGCTTTTTCATACGCTTCCTTCCCTATGATTATGCCGCAAAGGCGGCTGAAAAACGCCGCCGCGCAGAAACGTTCTCCGGCTCCCCTGCCTTTGCTCCCGTTCACTCCTGCTGCGCGGTGTACAAAACGCAAAACAGAACCTTGCGCAAAATCATACCTCTGTCAAGTTAAATGAAAAAGATTTTCAATTTCATTAAATAGTTACAGCTCCCGGCTTTCTCTTCTCCGTCCTCAAACATGTTCCGGTCATTTTTTCTGAAAGCTCGTAACCTGCCTCATTTACTGTCTTCCTGCTCTCCCGCCCTCAGCATGCAACAACTCTGCAAGGCTTTGTAACTTGTCAGCTCCCATCTCCTCTGATAGCAAGGCCTCACATTTTCCACCAGGAGCCCTCATGATCCGCAAATTCGTTTCTCTCAGCATGTTCTTCTCCTTTGCTCTGCTGCTGCTCAGCTCCCTTGTGCTTTACGTCGAACCGGAAAGCCGCATCGCCTCCTGGGCAGACTGGAGCTTTCTTCTGCTCGACAAGGACCAGTGGAGCGCCGTGCACATCACCGGAGGCATGCTCTTTCTGTTTTTCTCTTTCTGGCACATGGGACTGAACATCCGTCCTCTCCGCTTCTATCTCACCGCAGCGGCCGCCCGCATCGCTCTTGCCGTTTCGCTGGCGATCTGCGTTCTGATCTATGCCACCACCATTGCCGAAGTACAGCCTGCTCAGTTCATCATTGACTTCGGCCAGAGCATCAAGACCGCGCAGGAGGAAAAGTACGGTACGCCTCCCTACAGCCGCGCCGAAAACAGCACGCTCACCGAATTCTGCTCCTTCATGAGACTCAATGCCGTCTCCGTTGAAACGGGCCTGACGGAAGCCGGACTTTCCGGAGTGGAATCCGGCCGCACTCTGGCCGAAATTGCCGCCGACAATGGACTCTCCGCAGCCGAGCTCTACCGCCGCATTCTGAACATCCCCGGCATTGAAATCTCCGCCGCCGTTGAAAGCGCGGGATCCGTCAAGGGCGGCCGCGGCCGCCGGCTCCTTGAACAGCAGGCGGCGGAAAGCGCCGACTGACGCTCGCTCCCTTTCCCTCTTTTTCCGTTTTCCTCTTCCCTTCCGCTTATTCCGGCCGGATGTCTTCGGGCATCCGGCCCTATTTCGTTCTTTCGCAGGTTGCCGCACAGCTCTGCCCATTCATGTCCTCCGAGAAGTCCTGCTTCTGCCGGGAAAGCTTTCAAAAACGCCGTCCCGTATTGACCGGAAGACACGAGTTTCGTATTCTGAAGCAAAGAACTGTCACCCTCAAGCGATAAGGAGAGCGTGCATATGCGGTACGTGTATCTGTTCCACGAAGGGAATGCGCAGATGAAGAGCCTTTTAGGCGGTAAGGGCGCCAATCTGGCGGAAATGACCAGACTCGGCCTGCCCGTTCCCTACGGCCTGACCATTTCCACCGACGCCTGCCGTGACTACTACGCGCACGGCGGAAAACTCCCCGAGGGGCTGACCGACGAGGTAGCGGCCGCCCTTGCCGAAGTGGAAAAGAAGGTCGGCAAGCGCTTTGGTGACGAACATGATCCGCTGCTGCTTTCGGTACGTTCCGGCGCCGTGTTCTCCATGCCCGGCATGATGGACACCATCCTCAACCTCGGTCTGAACAAGACCACGTTCCCGGCCCTTGCCAGGCTGACGAACAATCTCTGGTTCGCCTGCGACACCTATCGCCGCTTTATCCAGATGTTCTCCGACGTGGTCATGGAAGTTCCCAAGGAAAAGTTTGAGCATCTTCTGCAGGAGCAGAAGACGGTGCAGGGCGTGACGCTTGATCAGGAGCTCAGCGTGGAATCGCTGGAAACGGTCATTGAACGCTACAAGGAACTGTATCGTCAGGAAGTGGGCCGGGAATTTCCGGAAGACGTGCATGAACAGCTTCTGCTCGCCATTGAGGCTGTGTTCCGCTCCTGGAACAACCATCGCGCCATCGTCTACCGCACCATCAACAAGATCGACCACAACCTCGGCACCGCGGTCAACATCCAGTCGATGGTGTTCGGCAACATGGGCGACTCCTCCGGCAGCGGCGTCGCCTTCACGCGCAATCCCTCCACCGGCGAAAGAAAGCTGTACGGCGAATATCTCGTCAACGCGCAGGGCGAGGACGTGGTGGCAGGCGTGCGTACGCCAAAGCCCATCGCCAGACTGGCCGACGAAATGCCCGATATCTATACGCAGTTCAGCAACATTGCGGAAACGCTGGAAAAGCACTACCGCGACATGCAGGACATCGAGCTGACCATCGAACGGGGCAAGCTCTTCATTCTTCAGACCCGCAACGGCAAGCGCACCGCACAGGCCGCGCTGAAGATTGCCTGCGACATGGTGGAAGAAGGACTCATCGACAGAAAGGAAGCCATTCTGCGCATTGATCCTGAACATCTGGCCAACGTGCTGCACCGGCAGATCGACTCTTCCGCCAATCCGCATGTGCTGGCCACGGGCCTTGCCGCCTCTCCGGGCGCGGCCTTCGGCTCCGTGGTCTTCGACGCCACCGAAGCCGAACACATGGGCCGCATGGGGGCGCGCGTCATTCTGGTGCGCGTGGAAACCACGCCCGACGACATTCACGGCATCGTGCAGGCTCAGGGCATTCTCACGAGCCGCGGCGGCATGACCAGCCATGCGGCCGTGGTCACGCGCGGCATGGGCAAGCCCTGCGTATGCGGCTGCGAAGCCGTGACGGTCGACTACGCCAGGCAGGAATTCACCGTGGGCGACACCGTGGTGAAGAAGGGAGATCTCATATCCATCGACGGTACCACGGGCCGCGTGATTCTCGGAGCCGTGCCCCTCAAGGATCCGGAACTCTCGCCCGAATATCAGACCATTCTGGGCTGGGCCGACGAAGTGCGCGACCTTCAGGTACGCGCCAACGCCGATACGCCGGAAGATGCGGAAAAGTCCCGCCGCTTCGGAGCGGAAGGCATCGGCCTTACCCGTACGGAACACATGTTCATGGCGCAGGAACGACTGCCCTATGTGCAGAAGATGATTCTTGCCGAAACTACGGAAGAGCGGTCCGCCGCCCTTCTGCCTCTGCAGATCATGCAGGAAAACGACTTCTACGGCATACTCAGGGCCATGAACGGCCTGCCCGTATGCATACGCCTGCTCGATCCGCCGCTGCATGAGTTCCTGCCCAGTCTGGACAGGCTGCTTGTGGAAACTACGGAACTGCGCGTCCGCGGCGACAATCCCGAGCTGCTCGAAGAAAAGCAGAAGCTGCTCGAGCAGGTGCAGAAGCTGCATGAAGTCAATCCCATGCTGGGGCATCGCGGCTGCCGCCTCGGCATCACCTATCCCGAAGTCTATGAAATGCAGATGTACGCCATCTTCAACGCCGCCTCCCGGCTGGCGCGCGACGGCTACACGCCTCTGCCGGAAATCGAGATTCCGCTCACCATCAGCCTTGCGGAAATGGCCCTGCTCAAGGAGCGCTGCGACCGCATAGCCAAGGAATGCATGGAGCTGCACAAGGTGGAATTCCCGTACCTGTGCGGCAGCATGATCGAGCTGCCCCGCGCCGCCCTGCTGGCCGGAGAAATCGCGGAAGCCGCGGAGTTTTTCAGCTTCGGAACCAACGACCTTACCCAGACCTGCTTCGGCTTCAGCCGCGACGATGCCGAAGGCAAGTTCCTGCCCGTGTACATCAACCAGCACATTCTCAAGGACAATCCCTTTGCCGTTCTTGACCGCAAGGGCGTGGGCAGGCTCATGGAAATCGCCATCGCGGAAGGACGCCGGACACGGCCCGGGCTCATGATCGGCATCTGCGGCGAACACGGCGGCGATCCCAGCTCCGTGGAGTTCTGCCACGAAGCGGGCCTCGACCTCGTAAGCTGTTCGCCCTACCGTATCCCCATTGCAAGACTTGCCGCGGCCCAGGCCGCCCTGAAGTATCCGAGAACAACGTAGCCAACAGGGCCTGACGGCCTTCAGACATCACTGCCACAAGGGGCCGCGTGGGTGAAGAAGAGGAACACCTGC
>USBZ01000030.1 GCA_900553065.1 uncultured Desulfovibrio sp.
GAGAAGAGGCTTTTTAAAGGGATATATTTGGGACTAGCGGAATCGCTTCTTTACGGAATGTCTCGTTTGATTTCCCCGGTGCAGACTGAATTTAATCTGGCGCTTTTTAAAGCTTTTTGGGGAGTAGAGAATCAATTACGTTACTTCTCTGGACAATTCCTTTTTACGCCTTTTGTTCATCCCATACCTAGGGCAAAAGAACTTTTCTGCCACTGTTTTCTGTGCTCCCTGCTCCGTAGAGCATCCAATAAACAAAGCTCTGGCGTCAGCGCTGCCGACCACCAGAGCAAAGAGGTTTTTTGCGAGTACGGAAACGGATTGTTCGTTCAGAGTCTCTTAGAAGAGAGTGAAGCCACCGTCTTCCAGCAGAGTGACGCCTGTAATGTAAGAGGCGTCGTCACTGCCCAGATAGAGAGCCGCGGAAACCGCTTCTTCGGGCGTTCCATAGCGGCCCATGGGGATATTGGAAAGGAACATCTTGTTTCTTTCTTCGTCAAAGCGGGTTCCTTCCGTAATTCTTGTCGTGCTTGCTCCGGGAGCAATGGCATTGACTCGAATGCCGTAAGGCGCCATTTCGATGGCAGCGAACTTCGTGAGCTGGCTGACACCTCCTTTGCTTGCGGCATAGGCTCCGGTATTGGGCGAGACGACGAAAGCTGCGCAGGAGCTGGTGTTGACCACAGAACCCTTGATCCCTTTTTCCACCATCACGCGCAGCACAGCTCGGTTGATGTAGAATGTGCCTGTGAGATTGATGTCGATGACTTTTTTCCAGTCCTCGTCCGTAGTGTCCAAAAGGGAGTGACGGCCGATGATGCCTGCATTGTTGAAAAGGCAGTCGATACGACCGAAATGCTCGACTGCAGCGGTAACGGCATCCTCTACGTTTTTGCTGTTTGAAACGTCACAGCGAAGTATCAGAACGTTGTCATTACCGTCATAGAGTCTGCTCAGCGCATCCATATCGATATCCAAGGCAGCGACTTTGGCGCCTTCCCTGAGGAGTCGCTGTACCATGCAGGCTCCTATACCGTTTCCTGCTCCAGTCACAACTGCTGTTTTACCTTCATAACGTCTGATTTCCATAAATGATCCTTACATGTATGCGAGAGTGGTCCATAGATCGTCGAGGGAGCTTTGATGCACGACCTTTTCGGGTCAGCATATTCTGTTTTGCTGCTCTGACACATGATGTTTACCCGTTGCATTTTTTAAAAACAGCGGGAGCAGCATTTCGTCTGATGTCGGAGTTTTTACCGGGTAGGAGAAAGGATGATATCGTGATCGACACGGTTTTCTTTTGGGTATGAAGAAAGAGGTTACATACTTTCGTAGCGTTTGATATCCGCCTGCAGAGAATATCGGAAGGATACATGTTCTGTGATGGAAACAGTCGCTACGCCGGATACGTAAGAGATTTTCTGGAGCGACGAAGATGATATCCCGCTTGATAAGGTTCATGCATCTGGACTTGACCGGCGAGACAATGCTTCTTTTTGATAATGCATAACTTATGCCAAATTGCAAAGGAAAGAGGGGTTGGTTATAATATATTAAAATAATTTATTAAATGTAGGACATCCTTTTTGGGTAATATTTTTTGATGTCTATTTAAAAGACATGTAATATTGTACATGTCTAGTTGTGAACATTAAACGGCTGAATTTGAGAACTGCCCGGCGCATTTTGATAGGGTAGCGGTGTCAGACATGAGGAGACAAAAAATGGAGCGAAATGAACGATAGGGGGAAAGAAGCCGTACGGAAAGCTGGACTTCCCGTGCGGGAAGGTATCCGTTGGGGCAGAGCGAGCAATCTTGCGTTTTTCCGTATAATAACGTAGGCTATTCTATTCCATAAAAATTATATATTTCGCGTTGTTATTGCGCGAGGGAGACAGTATGCTTGCGTACCTTGAGGGCAGGGTGCTTGAACGCACCGAGAACAGCTGTGTGCTGGTGACGGCCGGAGGCGTCGGATACGAGATTTTTCTGCCGGAACACGCGCTGTCTCTTCTTCCTGCTCAGGGCGGCAATGCGGCGTTTTATACCAGCTTCATTGTCCGGGAAGACGCGCAGGAGCTGTTCGGATTCCCCTCTTGGGATGAGAGGCAGACATTTATTCTGCTGACGGGCATCAATCGCGTCGGCGCCCGTACGGCCCTGGCCATTCTTTCCCGGTACAGACCGGATGATCTTCGCCGCATTGTGGCTGAGGATGACGCCGCGGCGCTTACACAGGTTTCCGGCATTGGCAAGAAGACGGCGCAGCAGATTTTTCTGGAGCTGAAATACAAGCTGAAGGGTGAGGCCGCCGTGATGACGGGGGCGATTGCATCGACCGGCAAGTCTTCGGTGTACCGAGATGCGCTGACCGGTCTGGCCAACCTGGGGTATGATGAGAATACGGCCGGTCAGGTGCTCAGAAAGGTGCTGGAGGCAGAGCCTGATCTTGAGGTCGGCGAGGCCCTGCGTGCCGCGCTGAAGGCGCTGGCCAGAGGAAAGAACTAAATGGCAGAATTTGTACCCAAGAGCATGGCGCAGGACAGTGCCGATGAGAATATCCGTCCGCAGCGCCTGGAAGATTTTATAGGTCAGGAAGAACTGCGTGCCAATCTGCGCGTGTACCTGAACGCGGCCAGAGAGCGCGGTCAGTCCATGGACCATGTGTTGTTTTACGGAAATCCCGGCCTCGGCAAGACGACACTTGCCCGCATCATGGCGGCGGAGCTGGGAGTGAACCTGGTCACCACATCCGGCCCCGTGCTGGAGCGCAGCGGTGATCTTGCCGCCATTCTGACCAATCTTTCCCGCCACGATATTCTTTTTGTGGACGAAATCCATCGCATGCCTATCAGTGTGGAAGAAGTGCTGTATCCGGCGATGGAGGACTTCACGCTCGATCTCATCATCGGTCAGGGACCGGCTGCGCGTACCGTGAAGCTGGATATCGAACCGTTTACGCTGGTGGGAGCGACGACAAGACTCGGACTTCTTTCCTCTCCGCTTCGGGACCGGTTCGGCATCATCAGCCGTCTGGAGTTCTATACTCCGGAGGAGCTTTCCCGCGTGGTGCAGCGCTCGGCACGTATTCTCGGAGTGCAGGTTACAGAGGAAGGCGCTCTGGAAATCGGTCGCCGTTCCCGCGGAACGCCGCGTATTGCCAACCGTCTGCTTCGTCGTGTAAGGGACTTTGCCGCAGTATACGGTCAGGGCATTGTGGATGGAGAACAGGCTCGGGCGGCCCTTGTGCGCCTTGATGTGGATGAGGCCGGGCTGGATGAGATGGACCGGAAGATTCTTTCCGTGCTCATCGATCACTTCAACGGCGGGCCTGTGGGCGTCAAAACGCTTGCTGTGGCCTGCTCCGAGGAAATACGCACCATCGAGGACATCTACGAGCCTTATCTCATTCAGTGCGGCTTCCTGAACCGGACGCCGAGAGGCCGTGTGGCTACGCCCAAGGCGTACCGTCACCTCAACAGACTGTACGGCGGAACCGCGCAGGGCAGTCTGCTGTAAAGCTGCGCTGAAAGGTGCGCAGAGATCCTTTATCAGACCAAGTATGCGTACGGGGCGGAGTGCTGCATCGTGCGCAGGAGGAAAATATGTCTGAAGTCAAAGCCCGTGTGGAACTTCTGGCGCATACGCCGGATCCGCTTGCGCTTATTTATGCGGCATTCCGCCAGTGCTATCATGCCGGTGACGTGGCGGATATGTGGCCTCGTCTGCTTTCCGGCGACATCAGCCGGGAAAAGCAGGCGGCATTTGTGGAAACCATCATGGCATCCGGGCATGCCAGCCCCATCGAACATGTGAGCTTTACCTTTGCTCTGTCCGGGGTATCGCGGGCTCTGACTCATCAGCTCGTCAGGCATCGCATTGCGAGCTATTCCCAGCAGAGCCAGCGTTATGTGGACGCTTCCGACATGAACTTCATCATGCCTCCGGCGATTGCGGCAAATCCGCGTGCCCGCGAGCGCTTTCTGAGCTTCATGGATGAAGTGGGCAGTGCCTATCGTGATCTCAAGGAGCTGCTGGAAGAAGACGGCCGAGGCTCTTCGTCCTGTGAGGACGCGCGTTTCGTACTGCCTCAGGCGGCGGCTTCCAGCATCGTTGTGACTATGAACTGCCGTACCCTGCTCAACTTTTTCGAGCATCGCTGCTGTACCCGGGCGCAGTGGGAAATCCGCGGGGTGGCCCGCTCCATGCTGGCGTTGTGCCGCGAGGTTCTGCCCGAGGTGTTTCGTCAGGCCGGAGCCAGATGTGAAAGACTCGGATATTGCCCCGAAGGGGAAAAATTCACCTGCGGTCGCTATCCGCTGCCTGACCGACGTTAGAGGCATAAAAATAAACGGAGAGGGGAAGCTGGGGCTTCCCCTTTTTCGTTGGCTGAAATCCTCTTTTCAAAAGCCTATTCCGCTTTTTCAGAGGGAACAGCTGTGCCGTCGAGAGGGGGGGATACCATCTGGAGAGTACAGGAGCCCTCTTGAGGAAAGAGAATTTCGTGCTGCAGATAAGCCTGTATATCCGGCGAGACAATGCTGTTATTGAATATAGCTTTCTATATTATCTGCCGATATACTTTTATGGTGAAGAAAGCAGAATTCTCCGGTCTGCGCTGCCTGAGAAAAGCGTTTTTTCTGTTCCGTTCCGTCTGTGCAAAGTCTGCCCATGGTGCAGCTTCCCCTCTGTGCTTTTTCAGATGAGTCACTCTCGAACGGTATTTTTTCTTTCGCTTTTTTCTGACGTATTTCCGTGATTCAACATCCTATATATTCTCGGATTTCATTGCGGCACTAGGAAGAGCGGTGTTATGCCTCTTTTATTTTAAAGCTCTGTCTTTTTTTTCCTGAATTTGACAGAATTTCTGATTGCGTTTACATAAGATACATTACTTTTTTATAAGGGGGTCCATTATGGAAGATTATCTCAAGCATGCTATAGAACTGGTCAAGGCTCAGGCTTCTGTCCGCGTCATGTCGGAAGATGAAATGGCGGAAATGATTTCTTCTCTGTCCAGCAAGCTGAAGAAGCTTGATTGCTGTGAAGAGCCTGAAGAAGCCTGCCCCGCTGCGGAGGCTCCCGTCATTGACCCCAAGCGTTCCATCAAGGAAAAGAGCATTGTCTGCCTTGAGTGCGGCAAGACGTTTAAGGTCATCACCAAGAAACATCTCATTCTACATGGTCTTGATGCTGCTTCCTATCGCGCGAAGTGGGGCTTCAAGAAAGGTACTCCTCTCACCTGCAAGGAACTTCAGCGTGCCCGCCGTCAGAAGATGAAGGATATGAAGCTTTGGGAAAAGCGCGCCATGGCGCGCGAAGCGGCGGCCAAGTAGGGCTGCGCCCCCATGCTTTTCAACACATATGATTCCAGAGAAGGCCGGCTCCCTGCAGGAAGCGGCCTTCTCCGGAGACGACGCCCGGAATGGTTTTTTCGGGCGTAGTATTTTAGCCGTGCCGGAGATTCCGTGCCGGAGTGTGCCTGCCGTGAGCGCGGACAGAGACGGGGATACGGTTTTCCGTATCCGCTTTCTTTTTAATGCGGCAGCCTTTGTGCCGTCGGTTCGAGCCGTGGTGGCTGATATATTGCAGGATGTCTGCGTTTCCGGAAAACTGTTTTTGGGCAGGTATTCCGGCGTACCGGCCGGGCGACTCTGGAGGTCGCCTTTGAATCCGTAAGCGGCGTTTTTTCTGTCGGTGAGGTTCGGCGCAATACGTCTTTTGGGGGCACGTGACGTTTTCTCGTCGCATGTGCACAAAAGAAAAGACAGGTCGGGCCAATGATGTCCGACGTAACGTGAGAAGAGCGTACGGCAGGAATTGTCGAGTTTTTTATCCGGCTACCTGCTTTTTATCTGATACAGGAAAAGGCACAGAGTTTTTCCGACTCTGTGCCTTTTTCGTAGGCAGTTCCTGGCGGAACGTGTTTATGCGTCCCGTTTATTTTGAGCTCAGGGCATTTTCCGGTCGAGATTTCGCCGGAGGCTTCAGCGTGACTTTACATTCGCTAGGATCCCTGGATGAGGTCGGCGGCCTTGTCGAGCAGGAAGGAGAGAGCGGAGGCCAGAGCCTTCAGAAGGTCACCGGCCAGTTCCTTGAGCACGGGCATGGCGCTTTTGGCGCCTTCGGCTCCGGCCTGCGCCAGCGATTCCGCAACTCCGGCAGCCTGCTGCGCCAGCGTCTTTTTCGGGAACAGGTCGGGGGCAATGGCGTGACCGGCCTGATTGACGGCTTCGGTGGCCTTGTCGCCGAGGGCCCGTCCTATGGTGTCCAGCTTGTCGAGCAGCTCGTTGAGCTCTTTGGGCGTCAGTCCGCCGTTTCTGTTGCGTTCAATGACGGGCAGAATGTCCTTTTCAAAGATGACGGAAGGGATTCTGCCCTGCAGACTCTGCAGAGCGGATTCGTCCACGACGCGGGCCGTGGAGGTGTCGACGGGAATTTCCTCCTGCTGCTTCTGGTAGACGTAGAAGCCGCCGAGGGCGAGCAGAAAAAGGACGACGATGGTTCTCAGCATGGCATATCCTGAAAAAAGAAGGCCCCGCTTTCTGAAAGAACGGGGCCTTCTTGCTGCTACTTCAGCCGGATTTCTATGTGTACCCCGTATTTTTCCTCAAGGGCCGCTATGCGGTCACGCTTGCGGTTGAGCAGGTACAGGGCGAGCTCCGTATCGCTTTCGTAGATGAAGGTGGACGGTTCGGAAGACTTTTCGTTCTTCTTTCCCTTTCCGTTGTCGAGGCTGCGGCACAGTTTGCTCTGCAGATCGCGCAGGGCCTGCAGGGACTGCCATTCCATGTTGCGTCGCACGCCCGTGCCGTGACAGTGCGGGCAGGGTTCACAGGAAATGGAGATGGCCGAGGTTCCGGTGCGCTGACGCACCAGCTCCAGAAGGCCGAAGGAGCTCATGTGGCCGACGTCGTGACGGGCTCGGTCCTTGCGCATGGCGTTTCTGAGCGTGCGTTCCACTTCACGGCAGTGGTTCTTGTCGCGCATTTCGATGAAGTCGATGACCACCTGTCCGCCTATGTCTCTCAGGCGCAGATGTCTGGCAATGGCTTCGGCCGCTTCCATGTTGGTGCGGAAGACCATGGCTTCGAAGTTCGTCTTGCCCTGCGTCTTTCCGGAGTTGATGTCGATGGCCATGAGCGCTTCGGTCTGATCGAAGACGAGGCGTCCGCCGGAAGGCAGCACCACTTCTCTGCTGGTCACGGTTTCAAGCTGTCTGAGCAGGTTGAAGCGTTCCCACATGCTCTGACGCTGATCCTTGTGCAGCTTGACGATGTCTCCCGCTCTGTCGGGGAAGATGAGCGAGGCGATTTCCTCCACTCTGGCCTTGGTGGCCTCGTCGTCCGTCCAGATTTCCACGATGTCTTCAGACAGATAGTCGCGTACGGAACGCGTGGCGAGGTCGGCTTCCTGATAGATGAGGGATGGCGACTTTTCCGTGGGAGCCTTTTTCTGGATGTCCTTCCAGAGCTTCTTGAGGTACTGCAGATCCTGCTGAATGCTGGACTTGCTTGCGCCCTCGCTGGCCGTACGGATGATGACGCCCATGTTTTCGCCGGGCTGTATGCCGTTCAGAAGATCCTTGAGGCGGGCGCGCTCTTCAGGATCCTCCACCTTGCGGGAAACGCCGATCTGTTCCTGTCCGGGGGTGAGCACGAGGAAGCGTCCGGCAATGGAGATCCAGGTGGTGAGGAAGGCGCCCTTGGAGCCGGAAGGTTCCTTGACTACCTGCACCAGCACTTCCTGACCGACCTTCAGTACCTTCTGAATGGGAGGATACTTGGGGCCGTGGGTAGGATCGTGCGGCACGAGGTAGTACTCGGGATGCACCTCGTCGATCTGGAGAAAGCCGTTTTTGCCGTTGCCGAAATTGACGAAGGCGGCCTGCAGGTTGGTGTCGATGTTGTTGATGACGCCCTTGTAGATGTTGCCGCGGATTTTGACCTGATGGGCCATTTCCACGAAATACTCGGTAACCTGCCCGTCTTCGGTGATGACGACTTCCACCTGTTCGTCGGGCACCACGCTCACATACAGAATGCGGCGCGGATGAGCCGTCTCTTCCTGTTCCGTCTTCTTTTCGACGCGGGGAGCGTTCTTTTCTTCCTTCTGCGCTTTTTTGTTCTTGCGGTTCTGACGGTTTTCCTTCTGCTGCGAGGGAGCGGGTATGTCGATGCGGTTGCCGTTCACGGCGGCATCGAGGGCGGCCAGATCCTCTTCGGCCAGTTCGCCTGCGGCGAGCGGCAGGGCTACGGGCTGGCCGGGCAGCGCAGGCTGGGGGCCGTCGTCTTCGGGCAGGAAGTCGTCTTCACGGCGTCCGAGAGCCACGCCGAGCACGCTGTCGTTCAGCATGGCGGCATTGAAGTCGAAGTCGTCCGGAAGAACGGGCACCTGAGACTGATTGCGGCGGTTCTTGCGATTGTTGCGGCCCCCGAAGGGGTTGTCGGAAACGAGAGCCTGGGACTGATCGTAAAAGCCCTGCTGGTAGGAACCGGGCAGATAGGGAGAACCGTTGGACACAGGCTGGGCGTCGCGGTTTCTGCGATTCTTGCGCGAGCGGGAGTGAGAGCGGGAATCGTCGGGAAATTCTCCGGGATAGGGCAGAATGTTGGTGACGATGCCGTCATCGAACCAGGGCTGTTCGTTGCTTTCTGCCGCCTGACCGGAGGAAGCGTCGACCCTGTTGCCGATATTGTCGTCGGCAGAAGCGTCATGGACGGCGTTTTCTTCGGCCTTCGGCGCAGTCTGAGGGCGACGGTCTCGAGCGGAGCGGCGGGAGCGGCGGCCTTTTCCGGAAGGTTCTTCTTCGTCTTCCACCGTGAGGGAGAAGGGGGGCAGCATGTCGTCGAGCACCAGCGCGGAGCCGAGGTGGATGATTTCCTCATCCTCGTCCGCAGAGCTCTCTTCAACAGAAACGATTTCTTCCTTAGCGTTTTTCCGGCCGGAGCGACGGCGGCTGCGCTTTTTCTCAGGGGCGGGAGCGGCGCTTTCCTTTTCTTCAGGGGCAACCTTTTCGGCTGCAGGAGATTCCGCCGCGGCAGGGGCGGTCTCGATCACCGGCGTTTCTTCCGCCGCGGGCGCGGATTCTTCCGTCTTGGGGGCAGCCTTTCTTGTACGGCGTTTCTTTTCGGGCGCAGACGGTTCCTCCTCGGGCGCAGCCGTGAAGGAGAAGGGGGGCAGCATGTCGTCGAGCACCAGCGCGGAGCCGAGATGGATGATCGTATCCTCGGAAGCGTTTTCGCCGCCGGGCTTTTTGCGGGATGCGGAGGCTTTGCGGGTGCGCGTTCTGCGGGAGGGAGTCGCTTCATCCGCTGCGCTTTTTTCAGACGAAGCTTCGTCTGCGGGAGCCGCCGCTTCGGGCGAGCTTTCTGCGGCAGCACTTTTTTTCGTCGTGCGGCGGCGGACTTTCTTTTCTTCGCCTTCGCCGGTGAGAGCGGTGTTCTCCGCGGAGGAAGACGTGCTTCTTCTGCGTCGGACGGTCTTCTTTTCTTCGGCGGGAGCTTCGCCTGCCTTTTCGGCGGTCTTTTTTGTGCGGCGGGTTCTGGTAGTCTTGATTTCTTCGGTGTTCTCTTCGGGAAGAGCGGGATTCTGACTCATGTGATCCTCAAAAAATTTAATGCGGCGTCAGCTCTCAAGTCTGCGGAGTGCCACCTTTACGCCCGTATCGGAGAGCGTAAGCAGGGCGTATCCCCCGGTGGAAAAGGAACCCGGGTTGACGACGAGCGTGCGTCCGACGCGCTGTATTCCTGCTGATTCGTGAATGTGCCCGCACAGGCAGGCGGCGGGTTGATATTCCTCTATGAAGTCCCGTATGGCGGTGGATCCTACGTGGAGTCCGCTGTCGATACGGTCACAGGCCGTGTTGTACGGAGGATTGTGGGCGACCAGCACCAGTTCCCTGTAGCCGGCTGCACGCTGCGCAAGATCCTCCAGCCATTCCGAAAAACGTGCCTCTGGAAATTCCGATGGGGTTCCAAAGGGGCTGAACGTGGAGCCGCCCACGCCGAGCAGGGCGACATCCGGGCTGAGTTCCCGCACATTGCGGTGCAGGTTGATGCCCCTCTCCTCAAGCCAGTCATTGACTTCCGCGCGATCCATGTTGCCTATCTGGGCGAGAATGACGGGATTGACGGCGCAAAAGGCCTCGATCACTCTGCGGGCGGCGGCAACGCCTCCCAGATTGGTCAGATCGCCGGTGAGAATGACTCCGGCCGCTTTTTCCAGTTCAGGGATTTCCCTTACACGGCGGATGCAACCGTGGACGTCGCCGAGCACGACCCAGAGACGCCCGGAATCGGGCAGGTCTTCTGCGTCCGTGGAGCCGGCAATGCGTGTAAAACGCGCCGACGGAGAGGAACAGCTCGGAATGTACGGAGCTGATTCCGGAACGGGGCTTGGCATGTAGGGAAGATCCTTTTCGCTTGAGCGGTCGAAAATACCGGCAGAGCTGTTCTGCTGCGCGCAATATAGACTATTTTTTTTCGTTTGACAAAGGGGTGGATGCAGGCAAATGTATGAAAATGCGCACGGCAGGACATATTTCGGGCATTGCGCTGATTTATTGCGGTATTTTTTCAAAAGGCGGGAAGAAAATGACGGACGGCGACATGCTGGACAAGGGAGAGCTGCGAAGAAGGCTTAGGAAAAGGCGGGCGGAACTTTCGTCGGGAGAGGCTGGCGACAGGCGTTCCTCTGCCGCCCAGTGTCGTCTTCTGGAAAGCGTATTCTGGCAGAAAAGCCGCCGTGTCGTCTTGTATGCTGCAGTGAAGGGAGAGGTGGATACCGCACTTCTTCTTGAGAGCGCCTGGAAGGAAGGCCGGGAGGTTTTTCTGCCGCGCTGCCGCCCGGCAGAGCCGGGGCTCATGGACATGATCGCCTGTTGCGGCCCGGAGGAGCTTGTTCCGTCGCGCTTCGGCATCCCGGAACCGGAGCTTTCCGCGTCGTCCCGTTTTCTGTCTTCGCGGGAGCTTGAGGACGGAGAGCATACGCTGATCGTTGTGCCCGCCCTGGCCTTCGACAGACAGGGCTTTCGCCTCGGCTACGGCGGAGGCTATTATGACCGCATGCTTGATGCCGCGCGCTGCTTCAGCGTGGGGCTGACCTATCATGAACTTCTTCAGAACCGTCTTCCCCGCGAGGCGTGGGACAGACCTGTAGGAGCCGTCTGCACCGAGGAGGAACTGCTTTGTCTCTGACCATGATTCCCTTTCAGTTTCCCGGCATTGCCGGGGTGGGATGCGCCTTTACCATGCGCGCATTCGGCAGTGTTTCTCTTTCTTCGGGAGATGCCTCTTCCGTGGCAAGGCGGATGTCCATTCCGTCGTTGTTCGGGGTACGGGCCTTTGCCGAAGTTCATCAGGTGCATGGCGTGCGCACGCTGTTCGAGCCGCAGGAACAGAATCCGGCATCCATGCCTTCGGAGCAGGCCGACGGGCTGGCTACTTCCCGTCCGGGCCTTGCGCTCATGATAAAGACGGCGGACTGCCAGCCTATCCTGATTGCTCATGAATCGGGGCGTTACGTCATGGCCATTCATTCCGGCTGGAGGGGCAACAGGCAGGACTACCCGTACACGGCGGTATGCTCGTTCTGCGAGCATTACGGTCTGTCTCCTGAGCAGCTCTGGGCCGTTCGGGGGCCGAGCCTCGGTCCCGCCGCTTCGGAATTCGTGAACTTCGACAGCGAATGGGGCCCTGAATTTCTGCCGTGGTACGATGAGAACCGGCGTACCGTGGACTTGTGGTTGCTGGCCCGGCATCAGCTTGAGCGGGCGGGCCTTCTGCCCGGGCGCATTCTCGGCATCGACATGTGCACCTTCGATAATGCGGATCTGTTTTTTTCCTATCGGCACTTCCGCCGGATGGGCAGCGAAGACGGTCGGCAGGGAAGCTTCATCTGGATTCGCTCCGCCTGATCCGGCTGTTTGTCGACCTCGCCGTCGAAGAAAATTTTTTTGACGCCTGCATTTTTTCTCTGCTTTGCAAGAGGGGGCGGAGAGGGCTGGTTGGGAGGCCTGAACGATCCGTCGTTTTTTTCGTATGGCCTTGTCCTGCAGGGAATGACAGTGGGTTGAACTCAGGAGTTCTGCTCTCTGACGGCCATGAGTTGCCGGTCTTATCATCAGTTTTTTGATGATTTTTAAGGCGATTTTTCATAAAATAGTGCTTTATTTTTTTTACGAAGAAGGATATTCCTGAACGATCGTATTATTTTTCCGATGCCGGAGAGAGGCCGGTTTCGGCAGGCTTGTCCTGTCCTTTTTCGGAAATGATACGACTCCGGCAGAGGCCGGGCAACATACATATCCCATATCCGAGGAACTCATGAACGTATCTCTCAATGTGATGCGCGGGGTCTTTTGTGCCGCGCGTCGTCAGGCCAGACTTGCCGCCGCAGCCCTGCTTTCCTTCGGGCTGGTGGCGGGTTCCGTTTCCGGCGCTCACGCCGAAGGTTTCGCCATCACCGAATGGAGCGCCCGAGGCATGGCTCTCGGCGGCGGCGCCGGCGGCGGCATGGTGGCCCGTGCGGACGATCCTTCCGCCGTGGCCTACAACCCTGCAGGCATCACGCAGATTCCCGGCACCGCCACGCAGATGGGCCTTGCCGTTTCCATGCTGAACTTCGATCTCACCCGCTACGACACCGGCAGCACCGTGTCCTCTTCGGATCAGGCCTGGCCCATTCCTCATTTCTACCTGACCCATCAGCTCAACGACAAGTGGTGGTTCGGTATCGGCGCGTTCACCCGCTACGGTCTCGGCTCCCAGTTCCCGGACAACTGGGCGGCTCCTGTTTCCAGCACTGCCGCCAAGTTCCCTGTGTCGGCCGTGCCTGGACTGTTTCTTCGTGCTTCCAGCGGACTCAAGTCGGTTACTCTGCTCTCGAGCACCATCAATCCCAACATCGCCTACAAGATCAACGACATCTGGTCGGTGAGCGCCGGTGTGAGCTACACTTGGGGCTACCTCAGCCTGAATCAGCAGTATAACGTCAACGGCACCATTCCCTATCCCGTCCCTGTGGATGTCGCTGGTCGGGCTGATGCTCGCATCCACTCCGAAAACGGCTACGCCTTTGGCTACAACTTCGGCCTGCATGCCCGCTTCAACGATCAGTGGAGTGCCGGTCTTACCTATCGTGCCAGCGAAGACATGACCTTCAAGGGGCAGACCCGTTTCCGCTTCTACGGCGATGATGCTGTTGTGGCCGGTATGAAGGGACTGATGCAGACCTGCAATGCCGACGGCAAGCTCTCCATTCCCGACGTGATCACCCTCGGCGTCATGTACAAGCCTCTGCCCAATCTGAGCTTTGAAGGCGACGTGGCCTACACCGTGTGGAGCCGCTTCCGCAATCTTACCATCAACATGCATGGCGATACGCCTCAGTTCTTTGAGCAGAAGAACTGGCGCGACACCTGGGCCTTCACCTTCGGCGTGGAATACGCTCCCATCGACTGGCTGACGCTGCGTGCCGGCTTCACCTATGAAACCTCGCCCCTGCAGGACTCCAACTGCTACGACTACCTTGTGCCTTCCAACGGCCGCAACTACTACACGCTGGGCGCCGGCTTCAAATACGAGAACTGGACGCTCGATCTTGCCTATATGTACATCGACGTGCGTGACATCAACTACAGCACGCAATATGATGATCACGGCATGGTCCGCACCTACGCCGGCAAGGCTCACAACAGCTATGCCCACAACTTCGGCCTGACCCTCGGCTACAAGTTCTGATTTTTCTTCAGAGCGTAAAAAAGAGCCCCTTCCTTTCGGGATGGGGCTTTTTTTTAACTTCTTTTCGACCTCTGGCCTTTTTTTTCCGATCGGGTAATATGTCGCAGCCATGACGCGGCGCGCAGCCTTTTTCTGTCGTGGCGACTCAGCGCCATGACCGTCGGAAGGATTTTCATGGTCAATCTTTTCCCGGAGAGCTGTTGCCGGGAAGCATCCGCCTGGAGGATTTTGATGAAAGAGACCATGAAGTCTCAGGGACGGCCTTTTGTTGCCTGCCATATGTCCATGTCTCTGGATGGCAGAGTGACGGGCAGTTTTCTTCGTCTGCCGCAGTGCGAGGCTGCAACCAGAGCCTATTACCGCATCAACCGTGAATACGGCGCCGATGCCTTTGCCTGCGGTCGCGTGACGATGGAAGAGAGCTTTACGCTCGGGCACAGGCCTGATCTTTCCCGCTTCGACGGTTCCGTCATCCCGCCCATGGATCATGTGGCCGATGAAAACGCGTCGTTCTTTGCCGTCGCCTTCGACAGACACGGCAGTCTCGGCTGGAAGACGCCCTGCATCGAGGACGAGGATCCCGGCTACGGCGGAGCGCATATTGTGGAAGTGCTTTGCGAAAGCGTACCGCAGGCCTGCCTTTCCTATCTTCACAGCGTCGGCGTATCCTATATTTTTGCGGGCAAGGATGAAATCGATCTGTCTCTGGCCTTGCGCAAGCTGAGGGAGATCTTCGGCATACGGCGACTGCTGCTGGAAGGCGGAAGCCTGCTGAACGGATCGTTTCTCCGGGAAGACCTCATCGACGAGCTGAGCCTCGTCATGATGCCGGTCACCTCATCGGAGGGAGACAGAAGTCTGTTCGACCGCAGCGTGACGGCGTCTTTTGCTCTTGAAGAGGTGCGTACGCTGGAAGAGGGCGCTGCCTGGCTGCGATACGGCAGAGTGCGCTAGTTTTTATCGAACGGGCTTTGTTCCGGCAGCGCGCATGGTCATGCCCGATGTCGGAGCAAAGAGCGCGGAACACATGCTTCAGGTCGCCCGCCGGGGAAGAGTCTTTACGGCTCTGATCCTTGTGCCGTGGCGACGACGGAGATCATCATGCTTCTGGAAATGGGACTTATCGCGGGAGGCATTCCCGCGGGATGGCTTCTGCGGCGCAGGGCGCTTGTGGTGAAGCTGGCCAATATGGCGCTCGGCTGGACCGTGCGCATCATGCTTTTCTTTCTCGGACTTTCTCTCGGACTGGATGACACGCTTCTCAGTCAGCTTCAGAGTCTCGGACTGTATGCCGCCTTCATCAGTTCGTTTTCCATCGTAGGCTGCTTCGTGGCGGCAAGACTGCTCGGCCGCCATGTGTTTCCCGAATACGCGCCCGGCTCGGAAGTATCCTCCGGGCCGGAGAGGGGCGGCAGCCGCACTTCCTTCATTGCTCTGGGCTTTTTCATCGCAGGACTTCTCATCGGCTGGCTCAGGCTACTGCCGCAGAACGTAGCTGCGGCGGATGCCGCGGTGTGGGTGCTGTATCTTCTGCTGGTTCTGGCGGGCATGACCGTGGGTTTCGATCTGAAGGCTCTCGGTATTGTGCGTGAACTTCGCGGCCGCATTCTGCTCATTCCTCTGGGCGTGGTGGCGGGTACGCTTTGCGGAAGCACGCTTGCCTGGCTGATTCTTTCCGGTTTTTCCGATCTTTCTCTGCCGGAGTCGCTCGCCGTGGGCGCAGGGTTCGGCTACTACAGCCTCGCCACCGTCATTATCACCCGACTGGGCGATCCTGCGCTCGGATCGGTGGCGCTGCTTTCCAACATGATTCATGAGGCGCTGGCGCTTCTTCTGCCTCCGCTTGTCGTACGCCTGACGGGGCGGCTCGGGCCCGTGCTTGCGGGCGGCGCCGCCGCCATGGATACCTGTCTGCCGGTTATTGCACAGGTGAGCGGAGAGCGCTGTGCCATTCTTGCGGTGTTTTCCGGTATGTGCCTCACACTGCTGGTTCCCGTCATTGTGCCGCTGCTCATGGCGTTGCGCTGAGAAAGAGACGTTTGTTGTTGCCGTAGCGAAAAGGGCCGCAGTCCGAAAGACTGCGGCCCTTTTTTGCCTTTGCGTAGCGCGTTCCTACAGAACGTCCAGCAGCATTTTGGTGGCAATGACGTACAGGAAGCAGGCAAAGAATTTCTTGAGCTTCGGCACGGGGAGCTTGTGCGCGATACCGGCGCCGATGGGAGCGGTGAGCATGCTGACGGCGACGATGCCCGCAAGCGCGGGAAGATAGACGAAGCCCAGCGAATATTCCGGCAGTCCCGGTGCGTTCCAGCCGTTGCAGATGAAGCCGAGGCAGCCGGCAAAGGCGATGGGAAATCCTATGGCGGCAGACGTTCCCACGGCCCGGCGCATATCCACGTTGTGCCAGACGAGAAAGGGAACAGAGAGCGTGCCGCCGCCTATGCCCACAAGACTGGAAACGGCGCCGATGAAGAGTCCCGCCCCCGTCATTCCGGCAAAGCCGGGCAGGGTGCGGCTGGCGGCCGGCTTCTTATTCAGCAGCATATTGGTGGCCACATAGTACAGAAAGATCACGAAGAACATCTGAAGATAGCGGGCGGGGATGCGGGCGGCGATGAAGGTGCCGCCGTAGGTGCCGATGAGAATGCCGAGGGCGATGCAGCGAAAGACGCTCCAGTCCACGCTGCCGTGTCTGTGGTGAGCAAGGGCGCTGGACACGGCCGTGAACATGATGCTGCCCAGCGAGGTACCCACGGCCATGTGCATGGCCACTTCCGGCGAGATGTTCAGCCACTGGAAGGCGAAAACGAGCATGGGCACCACCACGGCGCCGCCGCCTATGCCGAGAAGACCGGCCAGAAGACCGGCGACTGCGCCGAGAACACAATAAAGAATCATTGCGGTGAGCATAACCTTTTCTCCTGATGATAGAGACGTTTTATCATAGCGTCTCGGAAGAGGACGTCAATGACGGAGCCTTGGTCTTGTGACGCCTGTGACGAGCCTGCAGGAGAAAGCGGCTCACCCTTCAAGCAGATCGGCGATGATGCGCACGGCTTCGGCCAGATTTTCTCTGTCCGGCACGCCGCCGAGCGCAAGGCGCACGCCGTTTTCGACTGCCGACGGCGTCATGCGGAAATGTTCGCCTTCCGCGACGAGCACGCCTTTTTCCTTTGCTGCTGCGGCAAGCTTCAGGCCGGTCCAGGATTCGGGAAGACTCAGCCAGCAGAAGAAGCCCGTGGGCCGGGACAGAAGCGGATGGCCGTCCAGAATGTCGCGAACCAGCGCATTGCGGATTTCCGCTTCGTCCCGCTTTGCCTGAAGCACGCGGTCGGCCGTGCCGTCGGTGATCCAGCGGAAGGCCAGTTCGGCCATGAGCGGAGGAACCATGGAAATGGTGTAGGATATGGTTCTTTCCAGCTCCTCGATCAGATGCTGCGGCGGGCAGAGATAGGCCACGCGCAGTCCGCCGCCGAGAATTTCGCTGGTGGCGGCGATGAAGCAGGTTCTTTCAGGAGCAAGAGCGGCCAGAGGCGGCGCGGCATGCGTTCTGTTCAGGGCCAGGGCGTAGACGTCGTCTTCGATGATGAGTACGTCGTGCCTGCGGCATACTTCCACGATGTCTTTTCTGCGGGACTCGGGCATTCGCGTGAGCGTGGGATTGCGGCATGACGGCATGAGATAGACGGCCTTCACTCCGCCGCTTCTGCAGGCGGCATCCAGAGCGTCGGGCAGCATGCCGCAGGCATCCGTACGCACAGGGCAGAGCGGCAGGCGCAGCCGCCAGGAAAGCTGGCGCAGCAGCGGGTAACTCAGCGTTTCCACGGCGATGCGGTCGCCGGGAGCGCAGAGCGTGGTCAGTATGGTCATGAGCGCGTGCTGGGAACCGGCACATATCAGAAGATCGCGCGCAGAAACGTGTACGCCGTATTTTTCGGCCCAGACGGCGCCTGCCGTGCGATGGCGTTCCATGCCCGCCGGGCGGTGATAGCTCTGAAGCTCGGCCAGCGTGCGGGCGTCCGCAGACTTTGTCAGATCCTCCAGTGCAGAATGCAGCGTCGGGTTGAGGTGTTCGAACGGCGCGATGAAACCGAGATTCCAGCGCAGTTCCGTATCGCCTGAAAACGTTTCGGAAGATGCCCGACTCGTGTCCGCTCCCGGCCATTCGGTGGCCGGAGGCAGAGGCGCGGGCGGCGGCAGAACGTCCACGTCCGATACCGCGGAGGCAACGAAGGTTCCCCGCCCCGTAACGCCGGTGATGAGTCCCCGCCTTGCCGCCTCGCTGTAGCCGTGGGTGACCGTGCCCACGGTAAGGCGCAGGGCTCCGGCAAGAGCCCGCTGGGTGGGTAGGGCGTCGCCCGCCTTCAGCAGATTGCGGCGCAGGCCTTCCTCGATGGCGGCCGCTATGCGCTGATAGCGGCAGGAAGCGGAGGATTCCTCATACAGGTTCTTCATGATCTGCAGCATGGTTTTTCCCTTTTTCCGCGAAATGACATGAATCGCAGCTGAGCGTGTCATAATGTCATGGTGACAATATTTATTGTCTCTGTATTGCCGCATTTTCTGGCAAAGAGCAAGGGCGAAGGATACGACCGTATCCGTAGCCTGCAGTCGGAAGGCCGACGGGCTGAAACGGCGGCATCTGCCGCAGAAACAAGGAGTGTTTGCTATGGAAAAGGGAACCTTGAGATTGAAGACGGGACTGGCACAGATGCTCAAGGGCGGCGTCATCATGGACGTGACCACGCCGGAGCAGGCCGTTATTGCTCAGGAGGCCGGAGCCTGTGCCGTCATGGCTCTGGAACGGGTTCCGGCAGACATACGCCGGGCGGGCGGCGTGGCCCGCATGGCTGATCCGGTCATCGTCAAGCGCATCATGGAGGCGGTGACCATTCCCGTCATGGCCAAGGTGCGCATCGGCCATATCACTGAAGCCCGCATTCTCGAGCATCTCGGCGTGGATTACATCGACGAGAGCGAAGTGCTCACCCCGGCGGACGATAAGTATCATCTGAACAAGCACGACTTTCGTGTGCCCTTTGTCTGCGGCGCACGCAATCTCGGCGAAGCACTGCGCAGAATCGCCGAGGGCGCGGCCATGATCCGTACCAAGGGGGAACCCGGAACGGGCAATGTGGTTGAGGCCGTGCGGCATATCCGCATGGTGACCGGCCAGCTGCGCCACCTTCTTTCCCTGCCCGAAGAGGAAGTGCCCGGCTATGCCAAGGAACTGGGAGCGCCTCTGGAACTTCTCAACATCGTACGGGAAAATGGCGGACTTCCCGTGGTCAATTTTGCGGCGGGCGGCATATCCACGCCTGCGGATGCCGCGCTGATGATGCAGCTCGGCTGCGACGGCATCTTCGTCGGTTCGGGCATTTTCAAGTCGGCTGATCCGGCGGCCTTTGCCAAGGCCATTGTCGCCGCAACCACCAACTACAACGATCCTGCCGTGCTGGCGGAAGTTTCGGAAGGTCTCGGCGATGCCATGCCCGGGCTGGAAATATCCTCCATCGCGCCGGAGCAGCGTATGCAGGAGCGGGGATGGTAGAGCCACTTCATATCGGCGTGCTGGCGCTGCAGGGTGCGTTCCGTGAGCACCGGCTCATGCTTGAGCGCTGCGGTGCCGAGGTTACGGAAATACGCCGTCCGTTCGACACGTCGGCCTTCGGCGGACTGGAACGGTTCGACGGTATCGTTCTTCCGGGCGGAGAGAGCACGACCATGGGGCGCCTGCTCACGGACTGGCATCTGCTGGAACCCTTGCGGGAGTGCGGGCGCAGGGGGATGCCCCTGTTCGGCACCTGCGCAGGGCTTATTCTGCTCTGCCGCGAGGTGGAAGGACCGGACGGACGACTTCTGACGCAGCCCGGACTGGGCCTTCTCGATGCCCGCGTCCGGCGCAACGCCTTCGGGCGGCAGATCGACAGCTTTGAAACGGAGTTTCCGGTCAGGGGCGTGGCGGAAAACTGCCGGGCCGTGTTCATCCGGGCGCCCGTCATCGTGTCCTGCGGCACGGATGTGGACGTGCTTGCCCGTGTGGACGGACCGGAAGGCCCGCTTCCCGTGGCCGTCCGGCAGGGTAACGTCCTGGGAGCCGCCTTTCATCCTGAACTTACGCAGGATGAGCGTTTTCATGTGTTCTTTCTCGATATGTGCCGGAAGTGGAAGGACAATCGTCCGGCCATGGGAATCTGAACGGCGTATTGTCGATGACGGGGGCCGGAATATCCGGTGCCCGTCATTGCGCAACGGCGTCAAAAAAGATACATCCGACCTGAAAGCACAGTTTTTCAGGAGATTCCCATGCCCGTCATCACTCTTCCCTTCGGCCCTCTGGAAGCAAACTGCTATATCGTCCACAACGGCAGAGACGCCGTGGTCTTCGACCCTTCGGACGACACCGATCTTGTGTTGAAGAACCTCGCCGGCAATCATCTCACGCTCCGCGCCGTGGCGCTTACGCACCTGCACTGCGATCACTGCATCGGCTGCGCCGATCTTGCCGCTGCTACGGGCGTTGTTCCCTTTGTCGGCGAACAGGACTGGCAGGAGCGTTCCCTTCTTCTGTGCAAGGGGATGTGCTTCGGCATGAACCTGAAACCCTTTGATGCCCGGATCCTTGCTCCGGGCGACGTGACATGGGGGGGACTTTCCTGCCGGGTCATCCATACTCCCGGTCACTCCGAGGGCAGTCTGTGTTACTATTTTGCCGAACTCGGACTGGTGGTGACGGGTGATGTGTTGTTTTTCCGTTCCGTGGGGCGTTCCGACCTTCCCGGCGGCAACGGCGAGGAGCTGATGCGCTCCATCCGCGAGAAGCTCTATGTGCTGTCCGGCAACGTGATGGTCTATCCCGGCCACGGCCCGGAAACCAGCATCGGCTACGAAGCCGTGCATAACGGTTTCTGCCGCGCTCAGGCATGATGATCCGGGCAGAGAGCTCTTCGGCCGCGCCTGTTTTTCTGGTGTCGTGCAGTCCGAGAAGGGGCGGCAACGGCGACGGCATCTCTTCGCTGATCTCTTCGGCGCTGCCCGGCAAAGTGAGGGTGAAACGCGTTGCCGACGAGAACGTGCGCCCCTGCATTTCCTGCGGCTTCTGTGCGGAACATCCGGGAGCGTGCGCGCTTGATGATCCGACGGACGGCGCCATGGCGCTGTTCCGGGATTTGTGCCGGGCCAGGGTCGGGGTCATTGTTTCTCCGGTGTACTTCTATCATCTTCCGGCGCAGGCCAAGGCCTGGGTGGACCGCGCCCAGTGCTTCTGGGCCGGGGAAGCGAGAACGGGGGCAGGGCAGCCCGTCACGGCTGTTCTTTACGGCGCCCGTCCGCGCGGAGAAAAGCTTTTTGAGGGCGCGGAGCGGACGCTGCGCTACATGGCGCTTTCGCTGGGACTTTCATGGACGGAGCCGCTGCGTCTCTACGGGCTGGACGGCCCGCAGGATTTCGCCCAGAATCCCGAGGCTCAGGAGCGGGTGCGTGCGTTTGCGCTCTCTCTTCGTGAGCGGGCGGGGCTGTAGCTGTGTTTTCCCCGGATGGGCGGGCACGTTTTTTCCGCGGTGCGGAAAAGGTGTTGCGGGCCGCAGGATTTCTTGAGCGCCGCTGTGTGATCTGCCGCGAGCCGTTCGAGCGGGAAGCGCTGTTTGTTCCGAAGGAAGAGCTTTCCGTAGAGAACGTGTTACGGAACTTCGTCTGCCCGGACTGCCGCCGCGATCTTCCGCGGAGGGAGGCCGGGTTCTGTCCCTACTGCGGAGAACCTTCGGTGCTGGAAGAGGCTCCCTGCATGCCGTGCGGCCGATGCATGGAGAAGATGCCGCCCTGGCGGGACTTTCTCTTTTTCGGCATGGCTATGTCACAACAAACAGTTGATAAATAGCCATTTTTATAGGGGAGTATCAGA
>USBZ01000031.1 GCA_900553065.1 uncultured Desulfovibrio sp.
CATCCTTCTTTCAAAACTTTTTAATGGGAGACGTCTGTCTGCAGGAAGCTGCGGGCAGATTTTTTTGTTTGTGGGAAGGAAGGGGAGATGCCTCGGGGCACGGCCATCTTGAGTGTGCTCTGAGGGCCATGGAAGAGCGGAACATGGCCGATATCTCATGGAGAGGGGCAGGAAAACTGCATGAGGGCGGCGTTCTTGAGTGAGGGACGCAGTCGAGGTGAGTTTTTTGTTTGAGAGAGGGGGGGGCGTCGGAAATTTCCGGGAAGGGAGACCTCTTTTTTTTGGGGGGGGGAGCTGGTTTCGTTGCTGTGCTGCTGCGCTGAGAAGTCTCGGGTCGGACGTCATTTCGGAGGAGGCCTCGCGTTGTTTTTCGTTCAGTGCATAAAAGAAGCGCCGTCCTTTCGGGCGGCGCTTCTTCTGTATGGAGGAGTCGCGGCGGGAGAAAACCGCGCTCCGTGGTTAGCTGTTATTCATAGCGGGGCTTTCTGGTGAGGTGCTTGCGGAACCAGGCGGTCATCGAGCAGATCACCACGAAGAAGGTGGGAATGAAGAAGATGCCCAGCGCCGTGGCGCACACGGTGCCCCAGAACACGGCCGTACCCACGGCATGCTGGCTGGCGGCGCCGGCGCCCGAGGCCGACATCATGGGCAGCACGCCCAGACCGAAGGCCAGAGAGGTCATGAGAATGGGGCGCAGACGGAGTCGGCAGGCTTCCACGGTGGCGTCGAGCAGGGATTTTCCTTCCGTCATGAGGTTTCGTGCGAATTCCACGATCAGAATGGCGTTCTTGGACGAGAGGCCCATGACGGCCAGAATACCGACCTGGAAGTACACGTCGTTGGTCAGACCCTTGAAGTAGGTGCCGAGCACGGCGCCCAGGATGCCGAGCGGAATGACGAGCAGCACGGCGAAGGGAATGGACCAGCTTTCATACAGAGCCGCAAGAGCCAGGAACACGACCAGAACCGACAGCGCGTACAGCATGGTGGTCTGGGAACCGGCCATTTTTTCCTGATAGGAGAGGCCCGTCCATTCCATGCCGAAGTCGTTGCCGAGCTTTCTGACTTCCTCTTCCATGATGGCCATGGCAAGACCGGAAGCCACGCCGGGCACGGGTTCGCCCTGATATTCCAGAGCGGGCATGGCGTTGTAGCGCTGCAGAACGGCGGGACCGAAGCTCCAGTCGGTGGAGAACACGGCGTTGAAGGGAACCATTTCGCCGTACTGGTTGCGGAACTGGATGCGGTTGAGGCTTTCAGGGTTTCTGCGCACGTTGGCGTCGCCCTGCACGTACACCTTCTTCACGCGTTCGTTGTGCACGAAGTCGTTGACGTAGGAGCCGCCGAGCATGGTGGAAACGTCGGCGTTCACGCTGGCGAGGGCCAGGCCCATGCTGGTGGCCTTGGCGTTGTCCAGATGGATGTTGAACTGGGTGATGTCGTCCATGCCGGTGGGGCGGATGTAGGCGATCTGCGGGTTGGCGAAGGCCGAACCCATAAGCTGCTTGCCTGCTTCCATCAGCTTTTCATGGCCTACGCCGCCGCGGTCCTGCAGCTCCATGGTGAAGCCGTTGGTCATGCCGAGGGAGATGATGGCCGGGGGAATGGAGGCGATGAACTGGCCGTCGAGGATGCCCGCGAACTTCTGACGGATGCGGGCGGCCACGGAGGCGGCGTCCTGACCGGGCTTGGTACGTTCGTCGTAGTCCTTGAGCTTTACGAAGCCCATGCCGGTGTTTTCGGAGATGCCGCCCATGCCGAAGCCGGCCACGAACATCATGGATTCCACGGAATCCTTTTCTTCATTGAGCACGTAGTCGGAGACTTCCCTGAACTGCGCCGTGGTCTGGGCCAGGGTGGCGTTCGGTGGCATCTGCAGCATGGTGATGATGGCGCCCTGGTCTTCCGAAGGCAGGAAGGATGTGGGAAGCTGCTTGTACACGAAGCCGAGTCCGGCGACAAGGGCCACATAGATGATCATGAGTCTGCCGCCGCGCTGCACCAGGGCATGAACGCCGCCGGCATAGCGGTGCTGGTTCTTGGTGAACATGCGGTTGAACCAGCCGAAGAAGCCGTGCTGCGCGCCCTGAGAGTGGGGCTTGAGCAGGCTTGCGCAGAGCGACGGGGTAAGAATGAGGGCCACAAGCACGGACAGCGTCATGGCGGACACGATGGTCACCGAGAACTGCCGGTAGATCACGCCCGTGGACCCGCTCATGAAGGCCATGGGCAGAAACACGGCGGAGAGCACCACGCCGATGCCGATCAGGGAGGAGCTGATCTGGTCCATGGACTTTTCCGTGGCTTCCACGGGGCTGAGGTGTTCTTCCTGAATCACGCGTTCGACGTTTTCGACGACGACGATGGCGTCGTCCACGAGCAGGCCGATGGCCAGAACCATGGCGAACAGCGTCAGCGTGTTGATGCTGTAGCCGAAGGCGAGCAGCACGCCCATGGTGCCGAGCAGAACGACGGGCACGGCGATGGTGGGAATGATGGTGGCCCGGAAGCTCTGCAGGAAGAGCCACATGACGAGGAAGACCAGAATGATGGCTTCCACGAGGGTCTTCACCACTTCTTCGATGGATGCGATGACCGGGGGAGTGGTGTCGAAGGCCAGCTCGTAGGCCATGCCGTCGGGGAAGTAGTGGGAGAGTTCCTCGATCTTGGCCTTGACGAGGCTGGCGGTTTCGAGACCGTTGGCGCCGGGGGCGAGGGTCAGACCGATGCCCGAGGCGGGGTGTCCGTTGTAGTAGGAGGTGATGCCGTCCATTTCCGTGCCCATGGCCACGCGGGCTACGTCGCGGATGAAGACGCGGTCGCCGCTTTCGGTCACCTTGAGCAGCACGTTTTCAAAGTCTTCGGCGTTGCGCAGAAGGCTCTGGGCCTTGATGATGACGTTGAGCGCCTGATCGTTCGTGCCGCCGATGATGTTGGCGCCGAGCTGACCGGCCGTGACTTCCGCGTTCTGGGCGGAGATGGCGGTGCGCACGTCGGAGGGCGTGAGCTTGTACTTGGCGAGCTTGTCGGCGTCGAGCCAGATGCGCATGACGTACTTGCCGCCGAAGACCTGCACGGTGCCGACGCCCTGCGTACGGCTGAGTTCGTCCTTGATGTTGGTGCTGATGTAGTCGGCGAGGTCGATGTTTTCCTGGCTGTCGTCCGGGGAGTACAGGGTGATGACCATGAACATGTTGTCGTTGCCCTTGGACACGGACACGCCCACGTTCTGCACGGCGGTGGGCAGCTGCGACTGCACCTGCTGCACCTTGTTCTGCACCTGCATGTGGGCGACGTCGGGGTCGGTGCCCACTTCGAAGGTCAGAGTGATGGTGGACATGCCGGAGGAGTCGGACTTCGACTGCATGTACACCAGGTTGTCGATGCCGGTCATGTTCTGTTCGATGACCTGGGTAACGGTCTGGTCCACGGTGGTGGGAGACGCGCCCGAGTAACGCGTGTTGATGCGGATGGAGGGCGATGCCACTTCCGGATACTGCGATATCGGCATGGTGAAGATGGCCAGCACACCGAAGAGCATGGTGACGATGGCCAGCACCCATGCGAATATGGGATGATGGATGAAAAAGCGGGAAAGCATTACTGGTTGCCTCCGGAGGACTGTTCAGCCTGCATTTCCTCTTCGCTCACGACCTGCACGGACTGTCCGCTGCGCACGTTGTTGATGCCGTTCAGTACGATTTCATCGCCGAGCTTGAGGCCGTCGGTAACGTACCAGTCGTTGCCTATGGCGTGACTGATGGTGATGTTCCGGCGTTCGGCCTTGCCGTCCTTCACGATGTAGACGTAGGGCAGGCCCTTCAGGTCGCGCAGAACGGCCTTCTGCGGGGCGAGAATGGCCTGATCGTCCTGACCCATGACCACGCTGGTGCGCACGAACAGGCCGGGCAGCAGCACGCCGTCGGGGTTGGGGAACTCGGCTCTCAGGGTGACGGTGTTGGTGTTCTGATCCACGTCCACGCCGGTGAAGTTCAGATGTCCTGCGGCGGGATAGTAGGAGCCGTCGTGCATGGTGAGCGTGGCCTTGATGCTGGAGGGATTCACGCTCGTTACGCTGCCGCCGCGTTCGTCGAACTGCTTCTTGAGGGAATACAGGTCGTCGGAAGACTGGGAAAGCTCCACGTACATGGGATCGGTCTGATAGATGGTGGCGAGCGGCGTGGTCTGACTGGCGGTGAGCAGCGCACCCACGGTGAAGTTGCTGAGGCCGATGCGGCCGCTGATGGGGGCGCGCACCTCGGTACGGCGGTAGTTGATTTCCGCGGAATCCACGGCGGCCTTGCAGGACAGCACGGTGGCTTCGGCCTGACGGAGGGTGGCCTTCACGTCGTCGTAATCCTGCTGGCTGACGGACCTGGTCTTCAGCATGCTGGCGGTACGGCGTTCGCGCAGCCTGGTCACGTTGAGATTGGCTTCGGCGCTCGCAAGATCGGCCTTGGCCTTGTCGAGAGCGGCCTTGTAGGTGTCGGGCTCGATGCGGTAGAGCACGTCGCCTTCCTTGACCATGGCGCCTTCGGTGAAGCAGCGTTCCTTGAGAATGCCGCTCACTTCAGGACGAACTTCGGCCCAGCGGTAGGCCACGGTACGACCGGTGAGTTCGCGCTGAATGTCCACCTTGTGGGGTTTCATTTCAATGGTGGTCACGCGGGTCACGCGGGCCTGCGCCGCCGGAGCGGCGCTTTCCTTCTTGGATATGAGACCGCTCAGCTGATCGCAGCCGACAAGAAGGAAGGGCAGCGCCAGCAGAGCGGGCGCAATCTTATACAGTCTGGCCATTATGATATGCTCCTTGATGGGAATGGAGTAAGGGGTGGACGTTTATTCCTGCCAGCCGCCGCCGAGCGCGAGACACACTTCGGCTATGCTGACGAGATGATTGGCATGAGCCACGGCAAGGGACTGCTGGGCGGTGAACAGATTGCTTTCCGCGGTGAGCAGGTCCAGATAGGAGGCAAAGCCGTTGTCGTAGCGGGCGCGGGCGTGCATGACGGCCTTGGAAAGATACTCCACCTGCCGGGAGAGGGCATCCACGGAGTTGGCGTATTCCGTCTGGGAAACAAGGGCGTCGCGCACGTCCTTGAAGGCGTTCTGCACGGTCAGCTCGTAGGTGGCCACGGCGGCCTTCTTGGCGGCTTCGGCGCTGTCCACGGTGCGCTTGATGGTCCAGAAGTTCAGCGGCAGACTCAGGCCGGCGCCGAGGCTTGCGTACTGATTGGAGCTGCGCAGCACTTCGTTCAGCTCAAGGCTGGCGCCGCCGAGCAGGCCCGTCAGCGAGAAGGACGGGAAGAACGAGGCGCGGGCCGTGCCGATGTCGTAGTTGGCGGCCTGCAGATTGGCTTCGGCCTGACGGATGTCGGGACGATGTTCCAGAATGTCGGAGGGAATGCCCGCAGGCAGGGCGGGCGTCTTGTCCAGCGACTTCATGAGGGAGGGCTTCGCCGTGATGCCGTTCTGCTTCATGATTTCGGCAGGCGAACGGCCGAGCAGCACGGCAAGCGAGGTTTCCGCGGCGTTCTTGGCGATTCTTGCCGAGGCCAGCGCGTTGCGGGCGGTTTCCACGTTGGCGCGGATGCTCAGAATGTCGAGATCGCTGATCTGGCCGTTGTCGAAGCGGTTCTGGTAGATCTTGAGCGAGTCTTCGCGGTTCTTCAGCACTTCGCGGGCGATTTCTTCCTGCCAGGTGTAGGCGCTCAGCCAGAAATAGGACTCCACGGTGCTCGCGGCCACGGTGAGAATCACGTTGTCGCGCGCAGCTTCGGTAGCCACCAGAGAGGCGCGGGCGGATTCCGCGGCATTCCAGTACTTGCCCCAGAAGTCGAGGGTCCAGCTTGCGGCGAGCGCGCCGGAGAAGCTGTGCGTGTTCTTTCCGCCGTTCTGCAGGGCGGCGGGAGACGTTTCGGAACGCGCCATCGTGCGAGAGGCGTCGGCCGAAACGCCGGGAACGGGCAGAAGCGCATCGCGGGCAATGCCGAGTCCGGCCTGAGCCTGATCCACGTTGGCCATCGCCTGTTCGATGTTCCTGTTGTGCTCAAGGGCCTCTTCCACCAGCGCATTCAGCGTTTCATCGTGGAATCGTTCCCACCACTTGGTCTGGAGCGCCTGCGACTGAGAGGCTTCCCAGGTTTGTGGAATATCCATTTCCGGGCGCTGATAGTCCGGGGCAAGGCTGCAGCCCGTGAGCATCAGCATGAGCGCCGGAGCAAGAATCGACAGCATTTTGACCATAAAAGAGGCTCCTGTATCCTTGTATGATGAGCAACATGCCGGATATGCATGTAAAATGCCGTACGCAAACCACAGGAGACCGGTGATTCCGTCAGCATTTTTTTTCCAGAATCGGCACCGTTCTTTCAGGGAAGGCGGGTGCATTCGACTTGAGTGGACATACCTTATCTTTCTTGTTATAAAAAATCAAGAACCATCAAAAAAATGATGGTAACAAAATGTTAATGTCAGGTAAAAGAGGAACTTATGAACTGGACCATAGAACAGCTCAGAGCCTTCGTCACCGCCGCGGAAAAAGGTTCGTTTTCCGCTGCGGGAAGGGCCATGGGCAAGGCGCAGTCCGTGGTGAGCACGCACATTGCCATGCTGGAAGACAGCATAGGCATCGAGCTTTTTGACCGCTCTTCCCGCTCGCCCGTACTGACGGAGGCCGGTAAGGCCCTTCTGCCCGAAGCGCATGCGGTGCTCAGACAGAGTCATCGTTTTGATTCCTGCGCCATTGCCCAGTATGGCGGCGATGCCGTAAGACTCAACATCGTCGTAAGTCACGGGGTGTCGTTTCAGGGAATTTCCGAAAGTATTGCAGCGCTTTATGATCATTATCCATTCCTGAGCGGAAGCTTTCATCTCGTCTCTCTCGATGAAGTATGGAATCAGGTCAGCGAGGGAAAGGCGCAGATCGGCATTGTGCACGGTCAGCTGCCGACCATAAAGAGCAACTGCGAGATGGTATGTCTCGGTCAGATGCGGTACTGCCTGGTGGCGTCGCGCAATTCGCCGCTGGGGCAGATGAAAAAAGTGAATGTGGAGGCGCTGTCACGGTATCGCCAGATCGTATTCAATAGCGTAAGAGCTCAGAATTATATTCTTAATTCTCAGTGCTGGGAAGTGAACGACGTATTCGCCGCGCTTTACTGGGCTTCGCTCGGCATCGGATGGGCGGCGGTTCCGCTGGGACTTGCGCGACGCATCAGCAGAGATGCCTCCATGCACAATCTGGTGATTCTCGACATGGATACCGTGGCTCTGATGACCCACAATATCTACCTTATCTGGAACAACACTTTCAGTCGTCGTGACATTATTGATACACTTTGCAAGGATTTGAAAGGCTTTTATCAGCTCGCCTTCGAGCAGGAAGCCGAGATTTTCTGAGTCCGGAGTGCGGACAAAGCAGGGAGCCTTCCGTGATGCGGTTGCATGACGGAAGGCTCCTGTTTTTTAAGGCGCTTTTTTGGGAGGGGGCGAGGGGGGGATCAGGCTTTGCGATGGAAAGCCGATTTTTTTGGGGGGGAACATGGAGGGGCGGGAGGGTTCCGGCGTGCGAGAAGGGGGCAGGGAGCCTTGGAGGACAGACGGAGAGGTGGGGCGTAGGGGCGGGGGAACGTCAGCCGGCGTCGATCTGGAAGGAGGACTCAGACAGGAAGGAGCGGTCGAACGTGCGCGTACGGAGAACGGAGGAAGAACGGTGGAAGAGGAGAAGCGGATGCGCTTCAGGAGGGGAAAAGAACCGGACAGGCGATGTGGAAGACGCGGCGGCTGAGAAAAATTTTCGGCTTTGCCTGAAAATGATGAGGGATTTTGTTGGTAATAGATTGGAATAATTTAATGAATGAAAGAAAATAACATATTTTCGTTTTATAATTTACAAAGTGGATAATTATGTTTATAAGTTTATTGATATTAATGAGTACAGCTGTGGTTGTTATTGCTTAAAAACGTTGTGCTGCAATGGATTTCGTATGTTTTGCGCAATTGTGAATCCGGTGAACGACGGGCGTTGTTTTTCCCGGTTGAAGATTTCGGATGCGGACTGCTTTCGGAAAAGGCCGTGCTTTTTCCTCTGCGGAGTGAAGGAGAGCATGCGTGCCGGGAGAGGATGGCGCTGCCGAAGCATGACGCCGGTTGCCGCAACGGACGGCCCGTTATCGGGCAACGCGGCGTGCGGTGACGTAGTAGCGGTCCCAGTAGTTGACGGAAAGAGATTCTATGCGCACCCGGGAGCGGGGTTTGGGGCTGTGAACGAAGTTGTTCTGGCCGATGTAGATGCCCGTATGGTAGCCGGAGCGGGGAATGCGGAAGACCACAATGTCGCCGGGGCGCAGGCTGTTGCGGGCGATGCGCTGACCGGCATTGGCCTGATCGCGGCTGATGCGTGGAACGCTGATGCCGTTGGTGGCGCAGGCCCAGTACACGAGTCCGGAGCAGTCGAAGCCCTTGGATGGGGAGGCTCCGCCGAAGACGTACGGGCGACCGAGTTGACTTTTGGCCGTGGCGGCGATGGCTGCTCCGCTGCCGCTGGTCACGCTGACCTGAGGGGCGGGATAGCGGTTCGGACGATAGGTCTGTTTGCCGCAGCCTGCGGTCAGAATCATGGCTGCACAAAGAAGCAGCAGAGGAAGGAGTCGGGAAAAGGAGGAGAATCGAAATGTCGTCATGGCTGTCCCGCTGATCTGAGCAGATACAGGTTTAACATTCTTTTTGTAGATCATAAAGAAAAAAAGTGCAAGCGGGACGTCAGAAAGGAAAACTGCATGATTTTTGGCGAGGTGGTATTATAAAAATATACATAAGGGGAATGTGTTATTTTGATTGATATATTTCATCTATAACATAGGAACGTATTATTTTTTATTGTATGGTTATTGACGTTGTATATAAATCGTGAAATATGCTTCTATCAGTGTGATATGTTGTTTTCTCATGGAAGTAATAGGATTTTTTTTGGAGGAAATATTACTTTCGGGAAAAGTGAGGAGGTAGTTATGGTGTCTGAACTTTCCACTCTCATTCACAATCTTGTTCTCGACAATCCGGTGCCTGCCAAAGATCTGGCCAAGGCTATCGGAAAGCCGTATTCCACGCTGCTGAGAGAAGTGAATCCGTATGATACGGGCGCAAAACTCGGCGCGGAGACGCTGCTGCAGATCATGTTGCAGACGGGAGATACCAAGCCGTTGGAATACATGGCTGGTAAACTCGGCTACGCTCTGGTCTCCGCCAGGAATGAGGCTCCCCATGTCACTCCCGGCGCCTTTCAGGGGCAGGCTGCCGGAATGAGCGTTTCGTCTGCGCTGGACGATCGTCAGACAGGGGAAAGAGAGCGCAGAGTCTGATGCAGGGGATGTCTCCTTCCTGATTGAGAAGGAGAATATGGGCGGAGGCGCATGGTCTTCGCCCTTTCTTTTTTTATACAGGCGGGGCTGCGAACGTCGGCGGAGGAAGGAGAAAAGGCGTTTATGGCAAGACGAGCGCGCGAGAGGGGGGGGGGATTTTGCCTTCGATGACAGGCCCTGTCTGTGGGCCGTGCCTTCGCGTGCGCTGGATTTTTTTCCTTCTTGGGGGAGGCGTCCCGCAGCCGGACGAAGGCGGCGTGTGTTTCTGTCAGATGTCGTTCCGCGGAACGGCTGAGTGAGAAAGAGAGGGAGAGAAGGCGGGCGGAGCCGGAAGGGCTCTGGAGGAAAAAGGGATCCGCTTTTCGGGAAAAACAAAAGGGCGCAACATTGTTGCGCCCTTTTGGGAACCGGACACCCGGCAACAACCGTTACCGTTGCTTCCTTTCGGACCTGGCGGGGTTGGCGGCGTGACCGCCGTCCGGTTCCCGGTTTGCTTACGAAGCGGCATTTACTATAGCGGGGGAAGGGGGCTCTGTCAACCGGTGGGGGATGGGGCCGTCGGGCGTCGCGCAGGATGCCGAAAGGGCGGTCTTTTTTGCGGCGTTGTTTGCCCGCTTTTTTTTGAAGTCCGTTTCGGGGGAGGGGGAAGTTTTTTCTTGCCTGTCTTGCAGCGGAACTTCCAGCGGAAAGCGGACGGAAAGGAGAGTCTTCTTTTCAGCCCGGGCGCTGTCTGATGTTTCCAGAAAGCGTTTCCTGAAGCTCTGTCTGCCCCTGCTTCTTCGCCGTGTCGTCTTTCCGTAGAAAATCGGCCTGAAAGGGCGGCTGCAAAAGGCTTATCCGGCCCGATATTCAAAAAAAGAAAAAAGCCTGAAAAAAAGACTTGCCAAGTCGGGGTCTTTCTTATACAAAAACAGCTGTGCCCAGGTGGTGGAATTGGTAGACACACTATCTTGAGGTGGTAGCGCCGAATGGCGTGGGAGTTCGAGTCTCCCCCTGGGCACCAGTTGAATATGAGAGCCGCAGAATGTTCTGCGGCTTTTTCGTTTTTAAGCCGTAGCGCTCCCGCTCCGGGCGAATCGTCGCCGGGAGGGCGGCCTGAGCCGCACCATCGATATTTTTTCCCTGAAGAAGCAACTACGAGAACCATTCCGCGGCAAAGAGCAGGAGCGGAGAAAAGCGGGGCACCGTGTCGTAGCGTAGGTTTCCCTGCTGCCTTTCCTGCCGAAAAGGCGGAAGGGGCATTCGTCGTCAGCACCGGGGCGTGGGCCGACATGAAAAAGGATCCCCGCGGAAAGGAAGGACCTTTCTGCGGGGATCTGGCCGGACAGCGGGAGAAGCTTTCCGGCCCGGGGGAGGAGCGGACGACTCCGCGTCGTTCCCTGTGCTACTGCAGGGGAATGTTCGGTGCGGACTGGAGCAGCGTCCGGCAGTCGTTTATGATGGAATCCATGATTTCGCGGACGGGGCGCACGGCGTGGATGAGTCCGATGCTCTGGCCGGCCATGATGGCTCCGTTCTCATGATCGCCCTCCAGCATGCCGCGGCGGGAGGAGTTGGCGGCAAGGGCGAGCACTTTGGCCTTGGCTTCGGTCCAGGGATAATCGGCTTCCGCGGCGGCGATTTTGGCGGTCAGGGCGTTTCGCAGCTGACGACAGGGTTCTCCGGTGCAGAAGCCCGCTTCCGTGGTGGCGAAGTCTGCGGCGTTCACGATGGCTTCCTTGGAGGAAGGATGGATGTCGGCTTCTTCGGAGGCCAGGAACACGGTACCCATTTCTATGCCGCAGGCGCCGAGCATGAGGGCGGCAGCCATGCCGCGTCCGTCGGCAATGCCGCCGGAGGCCGCCACGGGCACTGTGGCGATGTCCGCCACCTGCGGTACGGCCGCCATGGTGCCCTGGAAGGTGATGTGACCGCCGCCGTCGCGTCCTTTCACGATGAGAACGTCCGCACCCGCATCCTGGGCGACGAGGGCGTCCTGCACGGTGAACACCTTGGCCAGAATGGTCAGTCCGGCCTTCTTGAAGTTTTCAAAATGCCTGCGGGCAAAGTCGGGATCCAGGTGATGGGTTTCGTCGCAGAGTGTATCCAGATGGAGATAGCGGACACCGTCCTCCTTCAGCAGGGCGGTTATGGTGTTCAGCTTTTCATCGGTGATGAAGCGGGGGTGAAATCCGAGATTGACGGCAAAGGGGCGATCCGTGAGCTCTCTGGTTCTGGCGACCTGCGTGCGGATGAAGTCCGGCATGGCGGCTCCCGTGCCGAGAACGCCGAGTCCTCCGGCCTCACCGACGGCGGCCACGAGCGGCGCCGTGCTGATCCAGGCCATGGGGCCCTGAATGATGGGTTTTTCCACGCCGAGGACGCGGCAGAGACGATTGTTCATAATGATCTCCCGGGAAAATCAGTTGAAGATCCAGCCCATCAGATACCAGTAGGGCAGCTGAAGGACGAGGAATGAGGCGAAGGTGACGGCGCTTTTGATGCTGGCGAGCATGATGAAGTCGCGCATGGTCATCATGCCGAAGCTGAAGATGACCACGAGCGTGGTGATTTCATGGGGCAGAAAATACATATCCGCACCGAGCACGATGCACATCATTGCCGTAACCGGCTGCAGATTCAGAGAAAGGGCTATCTGCGTGAACGGGGCGCTGAGGGCGGCGAACATGGCGCTGGCGCTGAGGACGAAATTGGCGAGGGCGCATATCACGAGAATGATGATGAACACGATGCTCGGGGAGAGGGACGCCAGCAGGGGAAGGGCGGTTTCCTTGATGAAGGGGGTGAATCCCAGTTCCATGCCCACGACGCCGATGCTCATGCAGGCGGCCATGAAGGCCAGCACGTTGATGTTGACGCGGCTGATGGACTTGGTCGTGCCGGCGCGCAGCGCGGGTGTGAACAGAAGGTACGGCAGCACCATGAAGGCATAGTTCAGCGAGTAGCCGTGCACCGGCTGCAGGAGAACATAAATAAACAGGGCAGTCACCACGACGCAGATGTGTTTTTCTTCCGACGTGAGCGGACCGAGCTTCCTGAGTTCCTCTTCGAAATATTCTCGTCCGTTGCCTTGCGTGACGAAGGTTTCGGTCTTGAACAGCTTGGTCAGCAGCCATACGAAGAAGACGTCAGCGAAAAGCTGGGGCCAGTTGTAGATGATGCAGGTGTACCAGGGCAGCATGGTGCTTTCCTGACCGGGCACGAGGCGCATGCCCTGTTCCAGCAGACCCAGAGTAACGGGGGTGTAAATGAAGGCCGAAGAGCCGAACGCTCCCACGGCGGCCACAATCATAATGATGGCCGATTCCTTGCAGGGCTTCTCATAGCCGAACACCTTGCACAGTCCGAAGGCCAGCGTGGCGATGATGATGTAGCCGCGTGTGAACGTGAGAATGGAAAGAATGATGCCGGCGAAGAGAAAACCGTACAGCGCTCCGGTATAGGTGCCGCCGGTTTTGCTGATGCACCACATGCATATGCGCCTGAGAATGCCGACTTCTTCCATGACGTTTGCCAGAATGAACGCGCCGAGACTCATGAAAATGACGGTGTTGGTCCACGGTTTGAGGGCCACGGATTCCGGCACGAGTCCGCTCGCGATAAAGAGCGTGCTGAGCAGCATGGATGCCGCTACGACGGGCAGCAGCTCAAAAGCGAGTATACTGATGAAGAATACGGAAAAGGAGAAGAACAGACGCAGCTGCGGGGTGAAGTATTCGCTTGCGGGAATGCAGGTGACGGCTGCTGCCAGTGCGAAGGTGATGATCCACTTGATGAGTACGGTGCGGTCGCTGCCGGAGATGCTGATGGCCATGTGAACCTCGTTCGAGATGCGGAAGAGAATGGGGGCGTCCGCCCCGTTCCGGTGCGGGGCGGACGGTGGGGAGCTAGTCTTCGAGTCCGAACAGGCGGGCGGCGTTGCCGTACATGATGTCCGGCAGTACCTCTTCACGGATGCCGCAGCTCAGCCAGTAGTCCACGGCGAACTGCATGGTGCAGCGGGGGAAGGCGGAGCCGAAGAGAATGCGGTCGCGAAGCATGTAGTTCGCCGCCTTGGCGAGCAGCATGCCGGCAGGGGAGTTCGGCATGGTGCCGTCGGGGGAGATGTAGATGTTGCCGTTCCAGAAGGCGAGATCGATGACTTCCAGCGTACGGGGACCGCCGCCGTGACAGAGCACGAAGTTCACCTTGTTGCGGTAGATGCCGGAAATTTCTTCCAGCGCGGCGAGCTGTTCCAGGGACATGGAGCGGAATGTGATGAGCACCGGAATGCCGTGCTGCGCGCAGATGTCGTAGATGAACATGGCGCGCTTGTCGTTGAGCATCCAGTTGGGCTTGTCGATGGCGGGTTCCACGGCCACGCCGCGGCAGGGACCGTTGACCACGTACTTGTTGATCTGAGCCTCGATTTCATCCGGCGTGTGATAGACGGGGGAAATGCCGGGAACGCCGAGAATGCGGCCCGGGTACTTTTCCATGAGTTCCACGAGTTCGCCGTTGTCGGTGGGAGCGCGGTGATTGCAGGGGTCGCCCCAGGCGGCACGGTAGGGTGCCACGGCCAGATCCACGCCGGCGGTATCCATTTCCTGGATGAAGTCATCCATGCTGCGGGAATCGATGGTACGGGAAAGATCGGGGCAGCCGCTCTGGAAGTTGCCCTTGCGGAGAGTGCTTTCCTTGTCGAAAAGGCAGAAGGGATGACCTTCATTCATGAAGGCCTTGAAGGGGGGACGGCAGCGCATGTCGGCTATCTTCATACCGTAACGCATAAGGAACCTCGCTTATTGATGGTTGCAGTATACGGGGACAATGTTTGCCTGTACTGTTGCAAGATACGGGCCATTATAAAGTTTTTCATTTATTTCAATATATTGCCATAAAAAGAGAAAAGATGATCATGTTCAAAAAAGGACAATATATGCACCGTTCTGCAAAAGAAGGGACAATGCGACTTGTCCTTTTTTTGTGAACTGAAGGTGAATATGTGGGAAAAAGGCCGGTTTTCTGAGGGACAGACAGGGACAAAAGGGACAATATATTGTCCCTTACGGCATGAAAAAAGGCATGACCCCGAAAGGTCATGCCTGCGTTTGTGCGGAAAAAGGCTTACTTGAAGGTGTCGTACAGCGTTACGCCGGGATTGCCTTCTTCCAGTCCGAGGAAGCGTGCGGCGTTGTCATAGAGCACCTTGGGCAGCACTTCCTGACGGAAGCCGGCCTTCAGGTAGAAGTCGCGGATGAACTTCTGATCCTGGAGCGGGTAGGCGGATCCGAACATGAGCTGATCCTGCAGCAGGTAATTGGCGGCATCCACATAGGCCTGCCAGCCGGGCATGTTGACCAGATAGCGGTCGATGCACACGAACAGATTGGGATACATGGCACATACGGCGCTCATCTGGGTGAACCAGGGCCATGCGCCGTGGTACAGACAGAGCTTCATGCGGGGGAAGCGCTTGAGTACGGCTTCCACTCTCTGGGGCATGTAGGCCGTGACGTCGGGATAGCCGGGGCCGCCGAAAGTCACGGAAACCGGCAGGTTGCGATCCTGGCACAGCTCAAACACGGGAGAGAGGCGCTCGTCGTCGAAATACATGGCGCTCTGCCCTGCGGGGGAGACGGCAGGTTCCACGTTGACGCCGGTAAAGGGACCGTTGACGGCATATTCCTCCACTTCGCGGAGGCAGGTTTCCATGTCGTACACGTCCACGCCCACCATGCCGTAGAAGGTGTTCGGCATCTTTTCAATGAGCTCTTTGATTTCTTCGTTGGCGTCCGTGGTCTTGCCGCGACGCACCGCGCATACGCCCTTCACGATGTTTGCCGCCTTCATTTCGGCCATGAACATGTCAAACGATTTCTGTCTGGCGGACTCGGCCACGGGGCAGCCGCCGAACAGGGGCGCTCCCTGAAATTTCTTTTCCGTGAAGGCTACGGTGTTCACGTTGAAGCGGAGCGGGGGACGGCAGCGCATATCGATGGTTCTCATGACGGTCTCCTTTTTTTGACGGAACGTTTCTCTCCCTGTCGGAGAGTGGATGGAAAACGTCATGCAAAAATCGTACCAGAGAGGCATGACGTCCCGGCGGGCGTCACTTGCCGCCGAGCAGGCCGAGCTTTCTGAGGCGGAAGCGCAGGGTGCTGGGGTGGAGTCCGAGCACGGCGGCGGCGCCGTTCGGTCCCTTGATCTTCCAGTTGCAGGATTCCATCACGTTTCGGTAATGCTCGGCCATGACGTCGGACGAGCGCATGGAGCGCTGCGTCCGTGCCGGTTCCGCTTTTCCGAGCGCTGCGTGACGCTGCGTGGTGGGGCCTGCGGCAAAGTCGCAGGAGAGGCGCATGTGGTCGTGATCGGGCGAAATGGCCATGGCTTCCATGAGCACGTTCTGCAGTTCTCGTATGTTGCCCGGCCAGGAATGGGCATGGAGTTTTTCCATTTCTCCGTCGGCCAGGTGCATGGAGGGAATCTTGAAGTCCCGGCAGAGCTTTTCGAGCAGGTGATGCACGATGACGGGCAGATCGTCCAGCCTCTCGCGCAGGGGCGGCAGTGCGATGTGCGCGCCGTTGAGGCGGAAGTAGAGATCGGCGCGGAATTTGCCCTCTTCTATCATGGCGGGCAGATCCTGGTTGGTGGCCGCTACGATGCGCGTGTTGATGCGGATGGGGCGCGAGGCTCCCACGGGCACGATTTCCTGCTCCTGCAGCACGCGCAGCAGGCGGGCCTGCATGTCCATGGGCAGCTCGCCGACTTCGTCCAGAAAAAGCGTGCCGCCGTCGGCCCGTTCAAAGTAGCCCTTGTGATCACGCATGGCGCCCGTGAAGGAACCTTTGCGGTGGCCGAACAGTTCGCTGTCGATGAGGGCGGAAGGAATGGCGCCGCAGTTGAGCGCAATGAAAGGCCCGTCGTGCCGGGGAGACTGTTCGTGTATCATGCGGGCGATGAGTTCCTTGCCGCTGCCGGTTTCGCCGGTGACAAGAACGGGAATGTCGTGCATGGCCACAAGGCCCGTGCGTTCGATCACCTGCTGCAATCCGAGCTGATCCTGAAGGATGTCGCGGGCCTGACTGGTGTGGAGACTTCTTTTGAGGCGCTGATTCTCCCGCTGGGCGTCCTTGAGATTGTTTTCCAGTTCCTGGCATTTCTGATAATTGCTTACGGCAATGCACAGTACGGGGCGCAGGGCGTCGAGCAGCTTGAGCTCCTCGGGCGAGAACGGGCCGGAGAAACGGCATTCGCCGATGGGGCGGGATTTGTCCCACAGCACGATGTCGTACCAGGGCAGCGGCATGGGCGGATGAACGTTCGTGCTGCACGTGCGGCAGAAGATGACGAGCGGGTGATGCGGATCCCGGATGAGTTCTCCGCCGTGATTCTTCAGTGATATCATCTCATCGAGACGAGCCTTGCTGAGCAGCGGACCGTAGTAGGTGGACGTGCCCGTCAGGGAAGCCCGCAGGTGCAGATTGTTGGCTGATCCCTGTTCCTGCATGAAATAGGTGGCAAGCCTGATCTCCTGACACGGCATGACGGTGGAGAGATAGGAGAGAAGCTGGCCGAGGCCTTCCTGAAGATTGAGGGTCTTCAGCAGATGTTCCGTAGCCTGCTCAAAAAATTCCGCTTTATGTATGCTCATGGCTGACCTGTATCTGACGCTGATGAATGAAGGCGCAAAAGATTTTCCGGAAACGTAACGGAATTATGATAACAAAGAACGGGGGTCGGGGCAAAGTCGGGGAACATATGCTTTCCGGAGGGAAACAGAAGGGCATTCTCCGTACGACGTCGGGCTGTCGGCTTTCATGCGTGTTGCTGCCGAGGGCGAAACGATCGGTCGCCGTAAGGATAGACGCTTTTGGAAAAGACGTATGGGCAGCGGCGCCATTGACGGAGAGCTGCAGGAAATGAAGGTCTCGCCCGACGGTGTGCGGATGCCGGAAGATACGGCATCCGGCGCGTATGATACGTTTTTTCCGCGCCGAAAGCGGAAGTCGGCGGCGGGGGTTGAGTCGCCGTCAGTTTCCGGTACATTGCGGATCGGTCAGCACGAAGCGTTCATCGAGGTGTTCCTCTCCCCACTCGCACATCAGTTCCAGAATGGTGCTCAGTGAGCGTCCTTTCTCCGTGATGGAATACTCCACCTTCGGCGGCACTTCGGCATAAACGGTGCGGAGAATCAGTCCGTCGCCTTCCAGTTCGCGCAGCTGATTCGTCAGAGTTCTCTGCGATACTCCGGAAAGATCACGCATAAGTTCGCCGAAACGCCTTGTCCCTTTGCGTATGAGGCTGTCGAGTATCAGCGGCTTGTACTTTCCGCCGATCATCTTCAGGGTGACTTCCATCTCACAGGTCACTTGAATCTTTTCCAGAACGACCCCCTTCAGTGAACTTTTTTTCACTTTATGAATTATTTGTGCGTACTTGTCTGTTTTTATGCATGACGCTATGACAGGAGTATAGCCGCTTCATTCTGCTTCGTAAATATCATGAAGCTTATGATGCAATGTTATTAATGGTTATTAACGAAATTATTTTTTATAGAATATGTCTTTTATGGCAATATTGTTATTCATGAAAGGAAAAGTCGTCCTTTTTATGGAGTGTATGAGCGGCGGGAACACTTTTTTCATGGAGAAATAGTATGAAAAAACTGGTTGTGGTTACCGGCGCAAGTTCCGGCATCGGCAGAGAAATGGCAAAGCGCTTTTCCGAAGAAGGGCATCCTCTGCTTCTGCTTGCCCGGCGGCTGGAGCCTATGGAGGAACTTCATCTTCCTCACTGCCTTTGCCGCAGCGTGGACGTCACCCGGCCTGAAGATGTGAAAAAGGCCGTGGCCGAAGCCGAAGCCATGTACGGGAAAACCGATCTGCTGATCAATGCGGCAGGCATCATGCTGCTGGGACATCCCGAAACGCAGTCTTTTGAGGAATGGGATCGCATGATTGACGTGAACGTCAAGGGCGTTCTTGCCGGTATGAACGCCGTGCTCAAGGACATGATCGCCCGTCGCGAGGGAACCGTCATCAATATCAGTTCCATTGCGGGCAGAAAGACCTTCGACAATCATGCCGTGTACTGCGGAACCAAGTATGCCGTCCACGCCATGACCGAAGCTGTCCGCCGGGAGGTTTCCGGCAGCAGAGTACGCCTTATCGTGATTGCGCCCGGCGTTGTGGACACGCCTCTTCTTTCCCATACGTCCGACGAACAGATCAAGGCGGACTACAACGAATGGAAAAAGAGCATTCATGGAGGTCTTGAGGCCGGCGATGTGGCGGACTGCGCTCTTTTTGCCTACCGCATGCCGCAGAGCGTGTGCGTGAGGGAAATGGTGATAGCCGCCACCCTTCAGGCTGATTGAGTGCATCCGGCCGCGGGGCGTTTTTTCGGAAACAGGCCCTGACCTGTCCGCTGATTTTCATCCGCTGCCATCAGGGGGACATGCCGACAGCGGCTTATGCAGATCCGCGCCGAAGCGCGGCTGACGGCGTTCGGCGTGGATCTGCAACGTTTTCGTCTGTTTTTCCCAGCTGTTGACGGTAAAGAGCCGCCGGGCATATCCTGTCCGCGGCTCTTTTTTCTGCTGTACGGTTGAGGCGGTCGCACGGAAAAAGAGGTGAATCAGCAACAAGGAAACATCATGAAAGCAATACGGAAAACAGGAGCGCTGGTGCTGGCGCTTCTTCTGGCGGGCAGCCTGCCGGCCTGCGCCTCGAAAAACACCCCGCAGCAGAACGGGGGACTTGAGCTGGTGCTTCTGCACACCAACGACACGCACGCCTTTCTTGCCGGCATGGACAAGTACGGCAATGCCAGCCTCGACGGCGTAGGCAGCCGCGGCGGACTGGGCCGCGTGTCTGCAGCCGTGAAGGCGGCCCGCGAAGGCCGGGACAACGTGATCGCGCTGGATGCGGGGGATCAGTTTCAGGGGACGCTGTTCTACAGCGTGAACAAGTGGCCCATGATTGCGGATGCGGATCGCGCGGTGGCGTGGGACGCCATGACCCTGGGCAATCATGAATTCGACGAAGGCTGCGAAGAACTGGCCCGTTTCATGGAAGCAACGCCTGTTCCTGTGCTGGCGGCCAACCTTGCGCCAGAAGAGGGCTGCCCCCTGCGCGGGGCGCGCTCCTCATCGTATGTCATCAAGAATGTGCGCGGCGAGAAGGTGGGCATTGTGGGGCTTGCCAACGACAAGGTGTCCACGCTGGCCGCGGCCTGTCCGCATACCGCCTTTCTGCCTGCGGAGGAAACGCTGCGGCGTGAGGTGAAGGCGCTGGAGGCGGAAGGCGTCCGGCATATCGTGGCGGTAACGCATCTCGGTCTTCCCGAAGATCGGGAACTGGCGCGCAGCGTAAGCGGCGTGGACGTGATTGTGGGCGGTCATAGCCACAATTACCTCGGGCCGGAACCTTCCGACGGTCCGTACCCCATCGTGGAGCATTCGCCGGACGGCTCTCCCGTGCTGGTGGTCACGGCCGGGCGCGGCGCGAAATACCTGGGCGAGCTGACGGTGCAGTTCGATGAAAACGGCGTGCCTGCCCTCTGGAGCGGTTCCGCCGTGGAGCTGACCACGGATATGCCCGTGGATCCCGCCGTGCAGACGCTCATTGACCGCTATGTCGCCACGCTGGAAAGCCTGCGCTCCGAAGTTGTGGGCAGCCATGCCCTTTCTCTGCCCGACGGCATGGACCTGTGCCGTGAAAACGACTGCCTCGGCGGCATGGTCACTACCGATGCCATGCTGGACTACGCCCGGCCCTTCGGAGCCGTGGCCGCCCTGTGCAACGGCGGCGCCCTGCGTGCGGCCCTTCCTCAGGGAACCATCACGCGGGGCGACGTGCTCGCCGTGCACCCCTTCGGCAACGCGCTTTTCGTGCGCGAATACAGCGGCCGGGATATCCTGACGGCGCTGGAACACGGCGTGTCCGGTGAAGGAGCCGTGGGCCCGCAGCTTCTTCAGACGGCAGGCCTGCGCTACGAGGTGGACGCCTCCCTCCCGGCGGGAAGCCGAGTCCTGAAGGCCGAAATCGTGGATGACAAAGGAAACGCCCAGCCTCTCGACCCCGAGGCCCGCTACAGAATCACCCTTGCCGACTTCCTCGCCGACGGCGGCGACGGCTACGCTTCCCTCAAGAACGGAACCCCCGTGAGCGCCCCCGATCCCCTCGTCGTCGACGTCGTTACCGACTACATCAAAACTCACTCCCCCCTTCCGGCCCCCAGCCCGAACCGCATCGTTCGCGTGAAGTAGAAGGAGGAGAGAGGGAGAATGGGGGAGCGTGATGCGGGGGAAGGAGGAAACCCTTTTGAAAAAGGGCTTTCCTCCTTCCCCCGCACCC
>USBZ01000032.1 GCA_900553065.1 uncultured Desulfovibrio sp.
AGCCTTACAGGCGCATAAGAGGAACCACCGGCTATGCCGGTGGGGCCCCATTTTAGGGGTCGATCGCCTATTGTTCTAAGGGCGTCCCCTGTGCTATTCTTCTCCAAGTCGCTGCCTTTTTTCAAAAGATGGCGTCAAATCTTTATTTCATGGATAGTCGTATGCAGCATATTGAAAGCATGGGGGACAAGTGGTTCGCCCTTGGCGTTGATGCTAAACAGGTCCTCGGCGTTGTCACCACCACGCTGGAATTCGGCGGCAGTCGCCCCGTGTGGGGCATGAAGGACGAAAAGATCGAGCGTATGCTCATGGCCTGGCCCAGCGATTCGCTTCTTCGTACCTCCGTTCTTATGGTCGGCAAGTCCGAAGGCAAACTGACTGCCGTGGCCGTATCCCCCCTCATGGAAGGTTTCGCCAACACGCTCACCATCAAGAAGACCTATCCCTGGAAGGATGGTCATGCCGGGGAGATCATGGCGGCGCCTGAGGATTTTCCGCCGCTCTGGTTCTATGATCCGCTGTTTTTCCGCGACGCCGGAGAGGATGTCGAGGGCAAGAGCTGTGAATTCCTTCTTTCCGGTCTGTGCTTCGGTATCCGTCGCGCGCTGCTCGATGAGCTGACCATCACCGAGGGGCCCTCCTACGAAAAGCATGCTCTGGAATGGATGAAGAACAATCCGGACAAGACCCGTCTTGATGTGCCTGCGCTCAAGATCCCTCTCAAGGGAAAGACGCTCATCGATATTACGGATCACTGCTGCGAATATCAGTGCCGCGCCAGCATCTTTGATGTGGACAGCTTCATGTTCGGTCCGGAAAATTCCCAGATGAAGATCTACCGCTTCGGCATAGGCTTCGGTAATCCCGAAAAGCCTGTCTACGCCATTATCTACGCTCCCGAACGCGTATGCGCCAAGGGCTATGAGCCCAAGGAAGGCGATGATGTGGATATGATTTTCTGGATGCAGGGTCGCGTGTCCGATATCGAGGGACAGGTGGTTCAGGAGTCGGAAGACGTCGTTATTCCTGAACCCTCCAGAGACTGACATGGAAGCTCTGAAGAACGTTACGCTTCGCGTTGCAGGCGTTATCGAAGAGTCCATCGTTGACGGACCTGGTCTTCGTTTCGTGCTTTTTCTTCAGGGATGCCGCACGCACTGCAAAGGGTGTCAGAATCCGCAGACCTGGGATTTTGAAGGCGGAACGGCGGTTTCCGCCGAGGATATTCTGAGCCGCATTCAGGACGATCCTCTGGTGCACGGCATCACGTTCAGCGGAGGCGAGCCTTTCGAGCAGTCGGCCGCGCTGCTGCCGCTGGCTGAGGAACTGAAGCGTCGGGGGTATCACCTCATGGCGTTCAGCGGATATACGTTTGAGCAGCTTCTCGAGAAGCCTTCGTGCCGCGAACTTCTTTCTCTTCTGGATCTTCTTGTGGACGGTCCTTTTGTGGAAGAGCAGAAGTCTCTGGATCTTCGTTTCAGGGGCTCCCGCAATCAGCGGATCCTGAACATGGCGGCATCCCGGGAGGCCGGATGGAAACCTGTTCTGGACGAGCTGAACGATCAGGCGGAACGCTGAGGACTCCAAACGCACTCTGCTGCCGAAGATGATTTCCTGAAAGAAAGGCTGCCCCTCGCTGGGGGCGGCCTTTCTGCGTATCGGGCGCATACGGGAGAGACAGGGGCTTTATATGCGGGCGGAAGATAGGCTTCAGGTTGCCGTTCGACAGCTCAGTCAATGCCGGGCGGGAGCAGGGGAAAGCGCCTCTATCTTTTTTGAAAGGCGTTTTTCATGGTCGGGACTGCGGCGGGCAGTAAGACGGCAAAAATGGGGCGTTGAGGGGCCAGACAGGCCGTTTTCTTCGAGGCCGGAGCTTGCTGCGACGGAAGCCTTTCTGGGGAAGAGAAAGGTCCTCTAACGCCGCAAGAGGCAGGATAGGCACATGGCGCCGTTCCCGCGGTCAGCCTTTTTCAGGCGTGCTGCGGGAAGGGACGGGGGCGGAACGGCGTGTTGAGCAGCGCTCCCGGCTCTTAGGGGCGTAAATGCAGGTTCCCCGCATGGTGGCGGGGCGGCCGTTTGCTTTACAGGTGGATGATGGATCTGCAGTCCTTTCAGGATCAGAAACTGTCCAGAAGGATGCCCGCCGCCAGAAGCATACTGAAGATAAGGATATTGCGCGAAGTCTGGCCGAGACACTGATTCAGGGCTCGACCTTTGTAAATGGAGACCATACGGCTCCATACGCGGTAGTGAGGCACAAGAAAGAGCAGAGGCAGCAGGCCTGCCCAGAAAAGGCCGTGGGGGATGAGGCAGAGTGTAAAGGCGCAGGCAAAGCCTCCCTGCGCCAGATAGTAGCGCAGTCCGAATTCGGCCCCGAAGCGTGCGATGAGCGTTTTTTTGCCGGAGATTTTGTCCTGATCACGATCCCGGAAGTTGTTGATGGTCAGAAGAAGATTGATGCATACGCCCACGGCCAGTCCGGCAAGCGTGGCCTGAGGGGACCAGGAGCCTGCCTGAACGTAGTAGGTGAAGCCTACGGCTACCAGACCGAAGAACACCACCACGAGCACGTCTCCCCAGCCGTGAGCGGCCAGAGGGTAGGGGCCGGCCGAGTACATGTAGGCGCAGACAAGACAGACCAGCGCCACGCCCACCATGCTCCAGCCGCCGTAGAAGGCCAGCGGCAGGCCGGCGGCCAGCGCAAGAAGAAGATCGATGATGATGCCCGTCTTCATTTTTTTGGCCGATATCCATCCCTGAGCGCATGCCCGCCGGGGGCCGAGTCTGTCCTCTCTGTCGTTGCCCTGTTCAAAGTCGCTGACGTCGTTGATGAAGTTGGAGGCTATCTGCATGAGAACGGCAAAGAGAACGCACAGAAGCGCCGGAACAGGGCGGAAATGTCCTGCCCATACGGCCAGAGCGCAGCCTACCGCCACTGGCGCCAGAGCCGCGGCCAGTGTTTTCGGACGGCATGCCAGCACCCATGCATACAGAGAATCCTTGCGCACTTCATTTTCCATAAGATATGCTCCCGCGGTCATGCCGCATGATCTCGCCTTGACGTCGCCTCGGCGGCGAGGGCAGAATAGCGCATATCACGGTCAAAGCAAAGAACCTTTGCTCTTCGGATTCCTTCTGTTTTTTCTGCCGCAGGGCAGACAACTTTTTGGGAAAAGGCGGCCTTTATGACGGCAGCATCATGTTCCCTGCCGGCGGGCACGCGCGGCAGAGGTCGTCCCCGCAGCTTCGACAGGGACGCGGCGCTCTCCAGAGCTCTGGAGCTGTTCTGGAAACGCGGCTATGAGCCTGTTTCCGTTGCGGAGCTGTGCACGGCCATGGGAATCAATGCTCCGAGCCTTTATGCCGCCTTCGGCAGCAAGGCCGGTCTGTTTCTGGAAGCTGTGAACTACTATGAGCAGCGTTACTGGAACGAGCCGTCCCGCCGGTTCATGGAAGAGAAGGATTTTTATCTGGCCGTGCGGAATTTCTTTTCCGAAGCGGCCCGCATTCTTCTTTCCCCCGATACGCCGTGCGGATGCATGGTGGTTCTTGCGGCCGTCAACATCTCCGAACAGGAAGAAGACATTATTCGTACGCTGCAGCGTCTGCGCTTTGCCACACGGCAGATGTTTGCCGAAAGAATCCGGCAGGCTGTGGCGGAAGGGCAGCTTCCTGCCGATACCGAGGCCGAAACCCTGGCCGGAGTCTTCAATATGTTTCTGGAAGGCATGTCGCTTCAGGCCCGTGACGGCGTGAATGCCGCGGAACTGGAAGAGATGGCTTCCTATGCCGTACGTCTGCTGCCCAAGTGGCGGAAACACCTGAAAACACGCTCCTGAAAATTGACCGTTTCCCGGTCGATGGATCATGAATATTTTTGTAGTGATTGATAAAAATATGTTGACTATTTTTGTATTGATTACTACAGATATCTTCAAGCAGTTTGTTTCAGGAGGATTCTATGTCCAGACGTATTCTCATTCTCAACGGAAGTCCCCGTATTCACGGCAATACCGCCGCCCTTTGCGATGCCTTTGCCGAAGGCGCGGCCGGGGCGGGGCATGAGGTGATCCGCTTCGACCTGCAGAACCTGAACATTCACGGCTGTCTCGGCTGCATGAAGGGCGGGCGGGATGCGGAACATCCCTGCGTGCAGAAAGACGACATGGAGCGCATTTATCCTGCCTATCGGTCTTCGGACATCGTGGTGCTGGCATCGCCCATGTATTACTGGGGCTTTTCCTCTCAGCTGAAGGCAGCCTTCGACCGGCTTTTTGCCGTGGCGGAGCTCGACAGCGAGTATCGGAACCCGGTGAAGGAGGCCGTGCTCCTCATGGCGGCGGAAGGCAATACGCCCGACAACTGGAAGCCGGTACTCGACTACTATCATACACTTCTCGGCCAGCTCGGCTGGAAGGATCGGGGCACGGTTCTTGCCGGAGGAGTGTTCCAGGTGGGAGACATTCTGAAGAACGGCGGTCATGAGGCTCTGTCACAGGCCCGCAACCTCGCCTCTTCCATCGCCTAGTGCTCATGCCGCCCTCATCGGGCGGCATGTTTTTTCTGACCGGGGCATCGTCAATTGACCTTCATTGCCGACAAAGGTATTCTTTTCAGCCGTCAGTCTTTCAGGACATGCGTCCTGGTACGCATGGTTCCACCGCTGTCCCGCGCGCCCTGAACGCGCAGCAGCAAAACGACATGAGGCCTCCATGAGCCAGAATACCCCCGCCCCTGAAGCGGAACGTACTCAGGGTACCGACTTTCTCCGTGCACGCATCAATCAGGACAATCTTTCCGGTCGCTTCGACGGACGTGTGCATACGCGCTTTCCTCCCGAACCCAACGGCTATCTGCATATCGGACATGCCAAGTCCATCTGCATCAATTTCGGCCTTGCCCAGGAATACGGCGGACAGTGCAATCTGCGTTTCGACGATACCAATCCCGTGAAGGAAGATACCGAATACGTCGATTCCATTCAGCAGGATGTTCGGTGGCTGGGCTTCCAGTGGGCTGGAGAGGTTCACTACGCCTCCGACTATTTTGATCAGCTGTATGAATATGCCGAAAAGCTCATCCTGATGGGCAAGGCCTATGTGGACGAGCTTTCCGCGGACGAGATCCGCGAATATCGCGGCACCCTCACGAAGCCCGGTACGCCCAGCCCGTGGCGTGACCGTCCGGCTGAGGAGAGCCTCGATCTGTTCCGCCGCATGAAGGCGGGCGAATTCGAGGACGGCAAGTATGTGCTCCGTGCCAAGATCGATATGGCGTCGCCGAACATCATCATGCGCGACCCCACGCTCTACCGCATCCGTCATGCCTCCCATCACCGCACGGGCGACAAGTGGTGCATCTACCCGATGTACGACTTCACGCACTGCCTGTCCGACTCCATTGAGGGCATCACGCATTCGATCTGCACGCTGGAGTTCGATAACAACCGCGAGCTTTATGACTGGGTGCTTGATACTCTTGACGTTTACCACTCTCAGCAGATTGAGTTTGCCAGACTGCAGCTCACCTATACGGTGCTGTCCAAGCGCAAGCTCATTCAGCTGGTGAAGGAACATTATGTCCGCGGCTGGGACGATCCCCGCATGCCCACCATTTCCGGTTTGCGCCGCCGCGGCTACACTCCGGAAGCCATCCGCGACTTCTGCTCGCGCATAGGCATTGCCCGCAGCGCCGATTCCGTGGTGCATTACAGCCTGCTGGAATTCTGCTGCCGCGAACACCTCAATGCCGTTGCGCCCCGCTGTATGGCCGTGCTTGATCCCATCAAGGTGGTCATCACCGACTATCCTGAAGATCAGGTGGAGGAATTCGAGCAGCCCCTGCATCCCGAAGATGCTTCCTTCGGCAGCCGCAAGGTGCCGTTCTGCCGCGAAATCTACATCGATCGCGACGATTTCCGGGAAGATCCGCCCAAGAAGTACTTCCGCCTCGCTCCCGGCGCGGAAGTGCGTCTGCGCTATGCCTACTACATTACCTGCACGGAAGTGATCAAGGACGCCGAAGGCAATATCGTGGAACTTCACTGCACGCACGATCCTTCGTCCCGCGGCGGTTCCAGCCCGGACGGCCGCAAGGTCAAGGGTACGCTGCACTGGGTGAGCGCGCGGCACGCCGTGCCCACGGAAGTGCGTCTGTATGATCAGATGTTCACCACGGAAAGCGACAGCGACATCGAGGAAGGCAAAACGTTCCTCGACTACTTCAATCCCGAGTCCGAAAAGGTGATCACCGCACAGGCTGAGCCTTATCTGGCCACGCTGCCCGCAGGCAGTCATGTGCAGTTCGAGCGCGTGGGCTACTTCTGCGCCGATCCCGACGGAACGAAGGAACACCCCGTGTTCAACCGTACCGTGACGCTCAAGGACTCCTGGGCGAAGATAGAGAAGAAGCAGTAATGGAAGGACCGGAAAGGGCATGTTGCCCTTTCCGGCCTTCTGCGGTTTTACGTCCCGGCCTTTCGAGGCGGGGACGGCATGGGCAGGTCGCTCATGCCGGAAAGTCGCGGCGCGGGAAGATTTCGGCGCTGCAGAGGGATGAGTTTCCCTCAAAAAGGACTCCCCAGAGGAGGCAATATGTCCATTTTTGAAAAGAATCAGGCGCTTGCTCAGCTGTTTGAGCAGCATAAGGCCCGTCTGTGCGAAGAAGAAGGGCTGACGGAAGAAGAAATCCGTTCCGCCATTGAAGCCGGTACCATGGTGCTTTTGGGCAATCCGAATCACAAGAATGTCCGTCCCATTCTTGTGGGACAGCCTTCCCGAGTGAAGGTCAACGCCAATATCGGCACGTCTCCTTTCCACTGCAGCGTGAAGGGCGAGCTTCGCAAGCTGAAGATCGCTCTGGATGCCGGAGCCGATACGGTCATGGATCTGTCCATTGCCGGCGATCTCGACGCCATTCGTCTGCAGATGCTTGACGAATGTTCCGCTCCGCTCGGCACCGTGCCCATGTACGGTGTGGCGCAGATCTACATCGACCGCGGCGAGGATCCGGCCACCATCGATCCTGAAGTCATCTTTGCCGACGTGGAAAAGCAGGCGGAGCAGGGCGTGGACTTCATGACGCTGCACTGCGGCCTGACGAGACAGGGGGCGGAATGGGGCGCCAAGGGCGGCCGCGTCATGGGCATCGTTTCCCGCGGCGGCAGCATTCTTTCCCGCTGGATGCTGCGCAACGACAAGGAAAATCCCCTGCTCACCGAATTTGACCGTATTCTCGACATCGCTCTGCGCTACAACGTCACGCTTTCGCTCGGCGACGGCCTGCGTCCCGGCGCGGGCAGCGATTCCGGCGACGCCGCGCAGTGGATGGAAGTGATCATGCTCGGTCAGCTTGCCCGGCGCGGTCTTGAAAAGGGCGTGCAGTGCATGATCGAAGGCCCCGGCCACGTCAGCCTGAACGAAGTGGAAGCGCAGATCGTCGGCATCAAGAAGCTGACCCACGGTGCGCCTCTGTATGTGCTCGGACCGCTGGTGACCGACACCACGCCCGGTTACGATCATATTTCCGGCGCCATCGGCGGCGCGCTGGCCGTAAGGGCCGGCGTGGACTTCCTCTGCTACCTCACTCCTGCGGAACATCTCACGCTGCCGGATGAGGATGACGTGAAGCAGGGCGTCATGGCGTCCCGGGTGGCGGCTCAGGCCGGTGAAAATGCGCTGGGTACGCCCCGTGCCCGCGCCCGTGAAGCCAAGATGTCCAAAGCCCGCATGGAGCTCGACTGGGATGCCATGCGCGAAGCCTCCATTGACCCGGAACTCGTCGACAAGCGCCGCGAACCTCACAAGAATGAGGAAGCCTGCGCCATGTGCGGCAACTTCTGCGCAGTGCGCATGATGAGGGAGGGCAATCCTGCCGCACCGGTTCCCTCGCACTGCCAGCATCACAAGTCTTAGAACATCCGGCGGGCGCAGAGCGTCCGCCGTTTTCCTGCACAAGGGTCGCACGCGCGGCCCTTGTGCAGGGTGGACATCAGTCATGCGTCATACGGTCGTCATCCTGCTCATGCTGCTTCTGACTCCCCTTCAGGGAGTTTTCTTCGAGGCTCAGGCTCTGGCCCGGCAGTCCGGGCTTTTGTCCGCCCGGCAGGCGTTTGCGCTTATCCCTACGGAAATTTTTGAAAATACAAGCCTGCCCCTGAGCGATGAGGAGAAATTTTATCTGGCGGATCAGGGTGTCAGCGCGCATTGGAGCTTGGCCGAGGACGATCCGGATACGCTGCGCTTCGTTCCGGTGGACGGTTCCTCCGAAGTGTGTCTTCGTCTTTTCCGGTCGAAACGCGGCGCCGTGGCGGCTTTCCGCACGGAAGATGACGACGGTGTCTGCCTTTCGGAGCTGTGGTTCATAAGCTCCGGCGGACATGCCGCGCCGCTGCCGCTGCCGCCGGAGCCCGACCCCGAGGACTTTTTCCGGCCCGATCGTGACCTTCCCGGACGCCTTTCCTCCAGCTGCACCTACTGCGTGTTCGATAAGGGGCTGGAAGTGCTGCCGAGCTTTTCTTCCGATGGGATTCCCTGTGTCCTCGAGCCGGACAATGCCGTGTATTATATCTGGAACGGGCGAAAGTTCGTCAAACGAATTCAGAAGCTCAAATAGCGTCGAAGGCGGGGCGGACGCGTTTTCAGCGCCCGTTTCGGCGGCCCGGCTGACGGGGACAGATGGTATCATTCCCTTCCAGAAATACCGGGGCGATTCAAGACCAATGAAAAAGGCGGCCGAAGCCGCCCTTTTTTGTATGGTGATCCGCGCTAGTTGACGATGGCGGTACCGATGCCCTGATCGGTAAGCAGTTCCAGAAGCAGACAGTTTTCCACGCGACCGTCCACGATGGTCACCTTGTCCACGCCCTGCTTCAGCGCGTCGAGGCAGCAGTTGATCTTGGGGATCATGCCGCCGCTCAGGGTGCCGTCCGCAAGCAGGCGGTGGGCCTCGGCCGTATCGATGTGTTCGATGAGTTTGCCTTCCTTGTCCAGAATGCCGGCCACGTCGGTCAGCATGAGCAGACGGCGTGCCTTGAGGGCGCCCGCCACGGCTCCGGCCACGGAATCGGCGTTGATGTTGTAGGTGTTGCCTTCGGCATCCACGCCCACGGGCGCGATGACGGGCACGAATTCGTCGCTGATGAGCGAGCGGAGCAGCTGCACATTCACGCCGGTCACTTCGCCCACATTGCCGAGATCAATGATTTCCGGAGGCTGTTCTTCGCCGTGGCTGATGGTCATGGCAAGCTTGCGGGCTTCGAGCAGCATGCCGTCCTTGCCGGAAAGACCCACGGCCCGGGCGCCCGTCTTGTTGATGAGATTGACCACGCTCTTGTTCACCGAGCCGACGAGCACCATTTCCACCACGTCCATCGTGGCCTGGTCGGTCACGCGGTGGCCCTGGCGGAATTCCGATTTGATCTCGAGCTTGCTCAGCATCTGATTGATCTGCGGGCCGCCGCCGTGCACGACGACGGGATGAATGCCCACAAGCTTGAGCAGGCTGATGTTGCGGGCGAAAGCCAGCTTGAGGCTTTCTTCCGTCATGGCGTGCCCGCCGTATTTGATGACGACGGTTTCTCCATGATATTCACGAAGATAGGGAAGACTCTCGATAAGAATTCTGGACTGCAGGCGGGCCTGCTCCACCGGGTCGGATATAACGGCCATGCATGCTCCTTATGCCGGTTTGCCGGCTTCTTGTTGGTTCCGGGGCGGAAGGTCGATGTCCAGAGTGCTTCCGCTTCGCCGGCCGGGAAGATCCGCCAGGCGGAAGGGCATGGGCATCGGTCGAAACGCTTTGTGATCCGACGCTTTTTTCAGGGGAACATCGCTTCTGCGGGCATAGTCCCCGCAATCGGTGCGAATGTCCAGTCCTTTCCCGGAAGCGCCTGCAAAAAGAGCGTCTGCCGCGACCCTGCGTGCGGTTAACCCATTGCGTAAAAAGGCGCAACAGGTTAATAAGGGGAAGTCAGTGACGCGGACACCCTTCCGCAAAATCAATTCTGGAGAATCTATGTTCACTTCCATTGCCTACGCTGCCGGTAACGCGGGCGGCGCCGCCCAGAGTGGCCCCATGGGAGCTTTTGCTTCCCTCGTTCCTCTCGTCCTCATGTTCGCCGTGTTCTATTTTCTGCTGATCCGCCCTCAGCAGAAGCGCAACAAGGAACACAAGGCCATGCTTGAATCCCTGGGCAAGGGCTCCTATGTCATCACCTCCGGTGGTCTGCTCGGCCGCATCGTCGACCTGGAAGGCGATATCCTCGTGATCGATCTCGGCGAAACCAAGGTGCGCATGCCCCGCGGCTTCGTGAGCGGCACCTATGATCCCAAGGCCATGAGCAAGGCGGCCGACACCGCTCCTGCCGAAAACAAGTAACTCACCAGCCTCATTTGTTCTGCTTCCACGCCCCTTCGTCCGAAGGAGGCGTGGAGCTTTGTGTCATGTTCAGTCATAAGGGCCTTCGCCCCTATCAGCGTTTTTTAAGGATACAACCATGAAAGCTCTGCGTTTGCGCCTGGCAATCTCCATTATTGTGCTGCTCGTGGTGCTTGCGTATGCCCTGCCCAATATCCCCGCCATCGGCAATTCGCCTCTGGGAGAGCTCATGCAGGACCGCATCAGTCTCGGACTGGATCTCAAGGGCGGCATGAATCTCACTCTGGGCGTGGATGTGGAAAAAGCCCTGCAGAATACGCTTACCGTGACCGGTCAGGATATCCGTGACCGTGCCGAGCAGGAAAAGATCACCGTCATGAAGCCGCGCCTCAATGCCGCAGGCCTGCTGGAAGTGACGCTTCCCCGTGCCGATCAGGCCGCCTCTTTTGAGACCATGATCGGCAAGTGGTTCCCCACGCTTCATCAGGTCGGCGCCGATACGGTGGCTACGGGCCGTGGCTACACGTTCGAGTTTTCTCCCGAGGCCCGCAGGCAGACGGAAGACATGACGATGGAACAGGTCGTGCGCACCATCCGCAACCGTATCGACCAGTTCGGCGTGGCTGAACCCGATATCCGCAAGCAGTCGGACAATCAGGTTCAGGTGCAGCTGCCCGGCATGACCGATGCCGAGCGCGCCATTCAGATCATCGGCCAGACCGCGCATCTGGAATTTCATCTAGTGCGCGACGATGTGGATCCTTCCGCCATCATGCTGCCCACGGGCACGGCCCGCTATCCGCTCATCATCAAGGGGCAGTACGGAGAACAGAGCGAAGGCACCATCATCCTCGACACCGAGTCGCTGATGGGCGGCGAGGACATCACCAACGCCCGCCCCGCCTTCAATGAATACGGTCAGGCCTATGTCGCCCTGGAATTCAACAACCGGGGTGCTTCCAATTTCGAGCGCATCACCGGCGAGCACATCAAGAAGCGCATGGCCATCGTGCTGGACGGCAAGGTGTACTCCGCTCCCGTCATTCAGGACCGCATCGCCGGCGGCAAGGCTTCCATTACGGGCAACTTCACGACGGAAGAAGCGCAGGACCTCGCCATTGTTCTTCGTGCCGGTTCCCTGCCGACGCCCGTGTCCATTCTGGAAGAGCGTACCGTGGGCCCGTCTCTGGGTAAGGAATCCATCAGCAGCGGCATCAAGGCCTCTCTCGTGGGTGCGGCGGCCGTTGTGCTCATCATGCCGATCTACTACGGTCTGTCCGGTCTCATTGCAGACATCATGCTCTGCTTCACCATCACCATTCTTCTCGCCGGCATGACGCTTTTCGGCGCTACGCTCACGCTGCCGGGCATCGCGGGCATCGTGCTTACCATCGGTATGTCCGTGGACGCCAACGTGCTCATCTTTGAGCGCATCAGAGAAGAACTCAAGGCAGGCATGACGGCGCTGGAGGCCGTGAAGGCGGGCTTCAGCAGGGCCAGTATTTCCATCATCGACTCGAACCTGACGACGCTCATCACGGCAGCCATTCTGTACCAGTTCGGTACGGGCCCGGTCCGCGGCTTTGCCGTCACGCTGTCGCTGGGTATTCTGGCCTCCATGTTCACGGCCGTCTTTGTTTCGCGGTCCGTGTTTGAAACATGGATCTCCCGTTCCGACCGCCAGACCATCAGCATTTAGGTAAAGAGGTCCTTTTCATGGCATTCGCACTTTTTTCCCGTCAGACCAATATCGATTTCGTCGGCTTCCGCCGTTTTGCCTTCAGCTTCTCCGGCTTTTTCATCGTGCTCGGCCTGCTCGTCATCATCTGGAACGGCGGCCTGCGGTACGGCGTGGACTTCGCCGGCGGCGTGATGGTGCAGATTCAGTTTGAACAGCCCATTCCCGACGAACAGGTGAAGACCGCCCTGAAAAACGTCGATCTGCCCGGACTCACGGTTCAGCAGGTCGATACCGAAGACCGCGACTACCTGTTGCGCTTTTCCATGCCCGCCGCGGAAAATCAGGATCTGAGAGAGCAGGTTTCCTCCGCGCTTGCGAGCAGCATTCCCGACAACCCCTCCAGCATTCAGCGTCTGGAGTCCGTCGGCCCGAAGGTCGGCAACGATCTGCGCAACATGGCCATCGAAGCCCTGTTCTACGCCGTTCTGCTCATCACCGTTTATATCTCCGGTCGATTCGAGTACAGCTGGTTCATGACCGGCGCCATGGCCCTCGTGCTCTGGGCGGCGGTGTACGGCGCGTCCTATCTGGGCTTCAACCGACTCTGGGGTGTGGCCATAGGCATGGTCATCACGCTGGTCTGCTGCTGGAAGCTCAAGCTCAATTTCGCGCTCGGCGCCATTCTGGCCCTCATTCACGACGTTGTGGTCACGCTCGGTCTGCTTACGCTGCTGGGCGTGGAAATCGACCTCAACGTCATTGCCGCACTGCTCACCCTGGTGGGTTACTCCATCAACGATACCATCGTTGTTTACGACCGTATCCGTGAAAATCTGCGTGCGGTTCCTGCAGGCGAGCAGCAGAAGCCTTCGATGAGCGTCATCATCAACAAGTCCGTGAACCAGACGCTGTCTCGTACCATCATGACGTCCGCCACCACCCTGGTGGCCAGCCTCTCCCTGTACCTGCTCGGCGGCAACGTCATTCACGACTTTGCCCTGACCATCACGCTCGGCATCGTTTTCGGTACGTTCTCCTCCATCTTTGTGGCCTCTCCCATCCTCATCGCCTTCGGCGACGTGGATCTGTATCACGCCAAGGCCAGCAAGAAGGACGATTACGAACGTCCCGGCGAGCACGGCATCGTGTAGTCCATTCGTTTCCTTGTTTGAAAACGCCGCTTCCTGCAGAGGGAGCGGCGTTTTTTGCATGGGCTTTGCCAAAAATGCGGAAGCTGCTTGCCGGGCATGAAGAAGGGCGGCTTCCGTGTGCCGGAAAGCCGCCCTGAGACCGGACCTTGATGCCCGATCAGTCGAGATATTCGGTCAGATCGCTTCGCAGAATGTGATCCAGTTCAGCTCTGTCGGCCGCGGACGTTTCGGTGAACATGAAGCCGAACACCGGTCCGGAATGGTAGTCGATGCGGCGCAGTTCCATCACATGATGGAAGGAGGCGCAGAGCCTGTCGTAGTTGAAAACGTCGTCGGCTTTCAGCGTCGCCGGGGGATTCAGCACGATGAACGAATAGATCTTGTCCTCCCGACCCTTGAGCAGGCTGTCCCAGTCGGGACGGATGTCGCGCAGAAAGTAGTCGTAGGTGCGGAATCCGTAGGCATGCAGGGAAAGATCGGTCAGGCACCATCCGGCAAAGCGCAGGGGATTGGCTTCGATGGGAATGATTCTGCCTCCGTCCACGCGCAGTTCGAGATGAATGGGCAGATTGCGGGCGCCCATTTCTTCGTTCATGCGGTTGAAAAAGTCCGTGAAAGGCTGCAGATGCTTCCGGATGATGGAGGCTCCGGAGCAGTAGAGTCTGTCGCTCACGTCATCGGCCGAAGCGAATTCGTGATGGAAGATGTTGACGATGACGGCTTTGCCTTCGCCGTCATAGTAGAAGTCGACAGCGTATTCCTCTCCGCCGATGTATTCTTCGAGAATGAAGCGGGTGTTGGCTACCACGCTTTCATCGTATTCCTTCTTCCAGTCGCCGGAGTGCAGGCGGATGTCTTCCAGCGCCTTTCTCCAGTCTTCTTCATTAAAGATGGTGTACACGCCCACGCTGAAAAAGCCCACGGAAGGCTTCAGCACGAAGGGCGTTTTCAGTTCGCTGAAGTCGATGGATTCCAGATCGGCGGCGGCAACTTCACGGAAGAGGAAGTCGGGATATATTTTGGCGAGCATGCGGCGGAAGGCGGCCTTGTCCTTGCACAGGGCGATGCCTTTCTGCAGGCCTTCATCGGGCGAATGACGGAGCACCCAGGAAAGGGAGTTTTCGCAGGTCGTGTAGATGCGGTCTCCCTGAGCGAGCAGGGCATCGGCCTCTTCGTCGGAAACGAGGTTGAACGTGCCTTCGGTATCCGCCGCCAGTGCCGCTTCGTTGCGGAGCACGGGGACTTTGCTTTCGGCAAGATATTCCCGGAGTTCCCGGGATACGTACTGTTTGTCGAGAATGATCATGTTGTTCCTCACAGGGGGAAGTGGCAGCGCACGGCGTGCCCTTGACAGATGTGGCGCAGCGAAGGTTCCTCTTCCCTACAGAGGGCTTCGGCGCGGGGGCAGCGCGGATGGAAGGCGCAGCCAGTGGGCGGGGAGAGCGGACTCGGCATTTCCCCGGAAAGAAGGTTGCCTCGGCCCCTCCGGGAAGGATCGCGGGAAGGCGCAGCGGCCATGAGCGCGGCCGTGTAGGGATGGGCGGCATGGGAAAACAGTTCGTCGCAGCCGGCGAGTTCCACGACCCGGCCGAGATACATGACGGCAATTCTGCTGCTCATGAAGCCGATCACGCCGAGATCATGGGAAATAAACAGGTATCCCAGCTTTCGTTTCTCCTGCATGTCCTTCAGCAGATTCAGCACCTGGGCCTGTACCGACGCGTCCAGGGCGGAAACGGGTTCGTCGCAGACCACGGCTTCCGGCCCGGCCACGATGGCCCGGGCTACGGCCACGCGCTGTCTTTGGCCGCCGGAAAATTCATGCGGATACCTGTCGATGTGCTCGGGCTGAAGGCCGACCTGAACGAGAATGTCCTTTACCTTTTCGCGGCATTCGGCACGGGAAAGCGGCTGTCCTGCGGCCCGCGACGCGAGAAGGAGGGGTTCGGCTATGCTTGCCCCGACGCTCTGGCGGGGATCGAGCGAGGAGAAGGGATCCTGAAAGACCATCTGTATGCGGCTTGCGCGTTCGGAAGCCGTCCAGTCTTCCAACGGACGCCCGCAGAGCAGCACCTGACCGGATGAGGGCGGCAGAAGCCCCGTGACCATGCGCGCCAGCGTGGATTTGCCGCAACCGGATTCGCCCACAAGGCCCAGCGTTTCTCCGGGAAAAAGTTCCAGACTTACGTCGTTGACGGCTTTCACGCTTGCCGGACGCGGATCAAACAAGCCTCTTCGTACCGCAAATTCACGGCTCACCTGTCTCAGTTCCAGCAAAGCATCCATACTCGTTCCTGTTTCAAGATCTCGCGGAAAAAAGGACGATTTCCGCACGGTCAGTGATCCTACCTTAGGCTTTCCCGTGCCGCAAGGGGATAAAATCTCTGGACATGGAGCCGTTCCGGCTTTAAGTAGGGGGAAAGAGGACGGGTGCCGTGACAGGATTCACGTTCCCATTCCGGGAACGGATATCAGCCGCGGCATCTGTTACCATGTCTGAGCGACTGATTGATCGATGGATGGCGAATCCCCCAATCTTTCAGGGAGTTATTTCATATGTTTCATCGCATGATTAAGTCCTTCTGCCTGCTGGCCGTGCTTTTTGCGGCGCCTTTTTCCGCAGAAGCCGCAGCGCCCTTCACCTTCGCCGACGTGCAGGCCAAAGCTCAGGATCTGGCCGGAACCAAGTATGCGCCCACCCCTCCCGTACCGGAGTTTCTTACCAAACTGAACTACGGGGACTGGAGCTCCATCCGCTATCTGCCGGAAAAGGCCCTCTGGGCTGAGGAGTCCCTGCCGTTCACCGTGCAGTTCTTCCATCCCGGCCTGTACTATGACAGGCCCGTGCGTGTACACATCGTCGACGGCGAGGAAGTGAAGGATGTGTCTTTCGATACGTCGCTGTTCAAGTACGACAACGAGGAACTGGCCCAGCAGGTCGCCCAGACCAAGGATATGAATTTTGCCGGTTTCCGCCTTCATTATCCTCTGAACCGCGCCGACTACAAGGACGAGCTTGCCATTTTCCTCGGCGCTTCCTACTTCCGCGCGCTTGCGGCGGATACGCATTACGGCATTTACTCCCGCGGTCTTGCGCTGGATACGGCTACTTCGCAGGGCGAGGAATTTCCCTACTTCAAGGAATTCTGGATCGTGAAGCCTGCCGCCGATGCCGGCGACATCACCATCTATGCGCTGATGGACAGTGAAAGCATGGCCGGAGCGTATCGGTTCATCATCACTCCCGGTTCTCCCACCGTCATGGACGTCAAATGCGCGCTGTTCACCCGCAAGGGCGCCAAGAACTTTCAGAAGATCGGTCTTGCGCCTTTGACCAGCATGTTCTTCTACGGCGAGGAAAAAAACGGGCGTCCCGGCGACTACCGGCCTGAAGTGCACAATTCCGACGGTCTGCTCTACGTGAACGGTGAAAATCACTGGTTCTGGAGCCCTCTGGCCAATCCCAAGCGACTTACCGTCAACACCTTCCCGCTGCAGAATCCCCGCGGTTTCGGCCTGCTGCAGCGTGACTGCCATTTCGGAAGCTATCAGGACATCGAAGCCGGCTACGAACGCCGTCCTTCTCTCTGGGTTGAACCGCAGGGAGACTGGGGGCCGGGCAAGCTGAATCTTGTGGAAATTCCCACGGAAGATGAAATGCACGACAACATCGTGGCCTTCTGGACGCCGGACAAGCCCCGCGACAAGAACAAGCCCGATCAGCCTGAGTCCGAGCTTCGCTATCCCGATACGCAGATGTACAGCTGGAAGCTCTACTGGATGCAGCCGCAGACCGTGCAGCATGAACTCGGCCGCATCACCTCCACCCGTATTTCCCGCAGCGGCGATACCATGACTTTCCATGTGGACTTCGCCGGAGGCAATCTGGCCACGCTTCCCGAAGATACCGGACTGTCCAGCATCGTGGAGACTCCCGAGCCCATTCCGCTTCTGGAGAAGAAGCTGATACGCAATCCCGCCACCGACGGCTGGAGACTGGTCTTTACCGTTCGTCTGCCCAAGGAGGACGGCGTGATAGAAAGCCTCATGTCCGCCAGAAAGGGACCCGTCATGCTGCGTTTCCGCGCCCTGCTCAAGAAGGGCGAGAACCTTCCCGATCCTCTGACCGAAACCTGGATCTACGACTGGCAGCTTCAGCCTCAGTAAAGAACGCCCGCCGCGAATAATCACGACACGCGGCCTCCACCCCGGAAAAGGCTTCGATATGGGATCCACAGGGATCATCGGACCTTTCCGGGGCCATAACACTTTATTTAAAAGGTTTTCTCATGAAATCCTATCAGGATATGGACTTTCGGGTTCGCGACCGCATTCTTCTCTATGCCCGCGGCCTGAACCTCTCGCCGAAGGAAAGTGTGGAACTTGCCCTGGAAAGCCTGAAACGCTGTCGATCCGAGCATCCCAGCTACGACGAGGCGCTCGTATGCCTGCATGAAATTCTGGCCGAAAAGGAACGGGAGCTCATTCCCGGCGACGAGGCTCCGCACCTTATGTCTGCCCCCGGCATGACCCGCAGCTCCATGCTTGCCGAGGAGCTCGACCGCACCCCCTGGCTGAGCATCTTTAAAAAGACGCTGAGTCGTCTTTTCCGCATTTTCAGACCCTCCGGCATCACGGCCCGTGCCTCGTGGAAGGACAGCGCCGACAGGCAGCGCCGTCAGCTTGAGTGGGAAAAGGTGGCGGGTCGCCGCCGCACCCTGCTCATGACGCTGATTCTTGTTCCTGCCGTCATCGGCGCCTTTCTCATGTACGGCATTCTGCCGCAGCAGGGCATTGAAACGGTGAAGATCATCACGGCCGTGCTTTTCGCCATCCTGTTCGGCTGGATTTCCATCGGCTTCTGGATGTGCGTGGCAGGCTGCTGGGTGCTTTCCCGCAAGGTGGACCGCTTTACGCCCACCAGAGGCTGCGACGAGGTGGAGATTCCCGAAACCACCCGTACCGCCATTCTGTTCCCCGTGTACAACGAAGATACCCGCCGGTACATGGCGGGCATTGCCGCCACCTGGCATTCTCTCGTGCAGAGCGGGGAGAGCGACAAGTTCGATATTTTCATTCTCAGCGACTCCACCAGCCCCGATGCCTGGGTGGCGGAAGAAGAGGCATGGTACGAGTTCTGCAACCGGGAACAGGCGTTCGGTCATATCTTCTATCGCCGCCGTCGCAACAACACCAAAAGAAAGAGCGGCAACGTGGCCGACTTCTGCCGCCGGTGGGGCGCGCAGTACAAGTACATGATCGTGTTCGACGCCGACAGCGTCATGAGCGGACGCACCATGGTGCGCATGGTGAAGTCGATGGAACTGCACCCGGAAATGGGCATGATCCAGACGCCGCCGCTCGCCGTGAACATGAACAGTCTCGTGGCCCGCGTTCAGCAGTTCGCCAACCACCTGTACGGACCGGTCTTTGCCACGGGTCTGCATTTCTGGCTGCTCGGCGACGCCCAGTACTGGGGCCATAACGCCATCATTCGCGTGGAGCCTTTCATCCGTCACTGCCAGCTGCCCACGCTGCCCGGCCGGGGACCGCTTGCCGGCGACATTCTCAGCCACGACTTCGTGGAATCCGCCCTCATGCGACGGGCCGGTTACGGTGTCTGGCTGGCCTATGATCTCGACGGCTCCTGGGAGGAAAGCCCGCCTTCGCTCATAGACGAGCTTATCCGCGACCGTCGATGGTGTCAGGGCAACCTGCAGCACAGTCGTCTGATTTTTTCCGGCGGCATCTTCCCCACGCATCGAGCGCTGTTCATCAACGGCATCATGTCCTACGCTTCGGCGCTGCTCTGGCTGTTCTTCCTGATTTTCAGCTCCATTCAGGCCGTTACCGAAGCGTTCATTCCGCCTTCGTATTTTCCGAGCGGGCCGACGCTTTTCCCCATCTGGCCTACCTGGTATCCGAAGTGGGCGCTGCTTCTTCTGGGCAGCACCTGCATCATGCTGTTCATGCCCAAGATTTTCGCCATCATCCTTACGCTCCGCAAGGGAGGCGCAGAGAACTTCGGCGGCGCTGGGCACATGTGCATGAGCGTTCTGGCGGAAGTGCTTATTTCCACGCTGCTTGCGCCCGTACGCATGCTTTTCCACAGTTTCTTCGTGGTGACTACGCTGCTCGGCTGGAAGGTGTCCTGGAATACGCAGAACCGCAGCGATACGGGCACGGCCTGGAGTGATGCCATTCGCTTCCACTGGTGGGGAACGCTCATCGGTCTTCTGTGGGGCGGCGTCATGTGGCTCATCAATCCGGGTTTCTTCTGGTGGTTCTCGCCCATTGCGGTAGGTCTGACCCTTTCCATTCCGCTGTCCGTGTTTACCAGCCGTGTCAGCTGGGGGCTTGCCGCAAAGCGCATGGGACTTTTCATTACGCCTTCCGAACTGAAGGCCGCGCCGGAACAGGCGGACATGCACGAAGTTCTCGCCATACCCGATCGCTACTCTCCCTTCACCATAGAACGTGGCCGCGGCTTTACCCGTGCCGTGGTCATTCCCCGCGTGCACGCGCTGCACATCGCGCTCATCCGTCGGCGCAAGTGGGAGCGCCCCATCGGCGAAGAGCGGGAAAAGACTCGTCGTGCGCTGCTGGCCAAGGCCCTGGACAAGGGCCCGTTCGGTCTTTCCAAGCAGGAAAAGTCGGCGCTGCTCATGGATCCCCGGCTGCTGAACGAGCTGCATCGCAAGGTCTGGGAGCTTCCCCCCGACAAGGGGCATGACTGGGGCGTGGCGCAGAACTAGATTGTTTCCCTGACAGGAAAGAGCCCGGAGATGCAGCATCTCCGGGCTCTTTTATTGGTTAAAAGAAAACCCCCAGCTAGGCTGTGGGTTCCCGAAAACTTATAGTTAT
>USBZ01000033.1 GCA_900553065.1 uncultured Desulfovibrio sp.
AAGGCTTCGCCTTTTTGGAACTCCCCGCATAGCGGGGAGTTTTCAGTCTTAAAAAGAAAGCCGACCCCGGGGGTGGGGTCGGCCGTCTGAGAAGGAGGCGGGAGAAACGCCGGATCCCGCCTTTTTCCGGAGCAGACATTATGCTCTCGGCAGCCTGCTCCGATCCGGGCGGGACAACGTCCCGCCCGGCTTTATGTCGTTACGCCGTCGCGAACTTTTCGCGCTGCACCCGGAGAGCTTCAGCCTGCTCTTCCCAGCTGGCGAAACCGGCCTGCTGGAGAGCGTCGAACACCGTGGCGTCCCAGTCCCAAGCCGCGTAGGTCACGGGCTTGTGGAACGTGCGGCGGAACTCGGCCAGCTTATTGCGGGCGTCATGCTCAAAGGGAGTGCTGAAGCAGGCGGAAAGCTCCTTGTGGAGACGGCCCACTTCCTCATCGTACCAGGCGCGGATCTCAGCAGGTTCCGTCAGCGCGGCGGCTTCGCCATAGCCGTGCTTTTCAAGCAGGCCGTGCAGCTTGGCCACATGCTGCCGGTGCAGCCAGCCGCCGAGGCCGGAGCTGGGAATGTGTTCGGCTTCCACAGCGGCGAAGTCGGCCTTGGTGCGCATATAGGTATCGGGAACCACGGAGGCGGAAACGATGCCCGCAATGGCCACCATGCCGCGCAGAATCTCACTGTTGGCCACGCCCTGACCGCAGAAGCCCACCTTCTTGCAGAACTTCTGACCGGTGAAGATGGTGGTCAGAATGGCCCAGATGACGGCCGGATCCTCTTCGTCATAGATGTGCGTGAGTTCCGCGTTGTCACGGTCGGTAGCCAGCACCATCTGCGTCATGTCGTTGGAGCCGATGGAGAAGCCGTCGAACTCGCTGATGAACTGACGGGCCAGAATGGCGTTGGAAGGCAGTTCCGACATGAGCAGGATCTTGAGACCTTCCTCGCCGCTGCGCAGGCCGTGCACGTCGGCCAGATAGGAACGCATGGAGCGGGCCTGTTCCAGCGTACGCACGAAGGGCAGCATGAGCATGAGGTTCTTGCCGCCGTACAGGGTACGGGCACGCTTGAAGGCTTCGATTTCCCAGTCGTGAATGTCGCGGGAAACGCCGCGATAGCCGAGCATGGGGTTGTCTTCGTTGTGTTCAAACAGGCAGCCGCCGAGCAGGTTGCGGTACTCGTTGCTCTTGAAGTCCGTGGTGCGGTACACGATGTCCTTGCCGTAGAAAGCCATGGCAAACAGGGCAAGGTTGCGGCCGAGAGTACGGATATAGTGATCGCGGCCGCTGGTATGGCCGTTGGTCACGATAAGCTGTTCGATCTTTTCAGGAATGCTGCGGATTTCCTCGATTTCCTTGCCGAGGCGGGTACGGGCGGCCACGCTGCGGCGTATGGCGCCGATGTGGAACAGCACTTCCTGCACGAGAGGCTTCTTGGCAGCCGCGGACACGGCGACCTTCACGTCTTCCTCGGTCACGGTGGAGCCGGGTTCGTCGGCGCCCATGACAATGCGGACGTGGGTGCGCAGACTGTCGGAAGTCTGAAGAACTTCCTCATTCATTTCCGCGCGCTGCATGTATTCGGCCATGAGGGCTTCCGCACGGGACACGCTGGAGGTATTGGCATAGAGAGATGCCATGTCCATGAGCTGAACCACATAAGGCTTCAGCTGCACGTCGGCAAAGGGCGAGCGCACCTGACCAACGGCGATCTGTTCGGACACGCGGCGGCTGACCTGCTCTTCAAGTTCCACCAGACGACGTTCCACGAAGCCTTCCAGCGTGCCGTTGTCATAGGCTTCCAGAGCGGCGGGATGGGCGCCGATGTTGCCCAGCATGAATTCCGCACGGAGCAGCCCCACTTCAAAGTCCGGCACGTTGCGCAGGCGGGACAGGAACAGAGCCTGATTCACGTCGGCCAGCACGATGCCCACATGGGTACGGGTTGCAGGCAGCTTGGAGATGTCCAGTTCGCCGCCCACTTCGCACAGGGGAAGCAGGCCGCGATATACCAGACCGCGCGTACCGTCCACGGTGACGGGCATGCCGTCCATGGCACGCATGGCCAGAGGATTCTGCACGCCGATGACGGCGGCAATGCCGAGCTCACGGGAGCTGATGGCCGCATGGCTGGTGTCGCCGCCTACGTTGGCGATGATGGCGGAAGCCACGCGCATGCCGGGCACCATGTCGGGATCGGTGCGTTCGGCGGCAAGGATGTCGCCGGGATGAATGCGGTTCAGTTCCAGAGCGGAACGCAGGAAACGCACCGTGCCCTGTCCGGCGCCGCGGGAAGCGCCGTTGCCGGAGAGAAGCACTTCACCCTTGGCGGCCGCTTCGGGAAGCACTTCCTTACGGCGCATGAAAATGGTGTGGGGATGCTCATCGAGTTCGGCGTTCCAGCGGGTTTCGGGACGGGCCTGCACGAACCAGAGGCGCTGCTTGTCGTCGATGCAGAACTCGGTATCCATGATGATGCCGCCGTACGCCTTGCTGATGGCGCGCACGCCCTGCGCGACTTCGATGGGCTGATTGTCGCCGAGAGCCCACTGATTCACTTCGTTTTCCGGCACGGACTCGATATGCGTGCCGTCGTCGCCTTCATTGTAGACCATGCGCACGGTCTTGCGGCCCATGAAGCGCAGAACCACGTCGGTGCCGTCGTCGCGCTGGAAGACATAGAACTTGTCGGGAGTCACCATGCCGCCCACGATGGATTCGCCGAGACCGTAGCTCGAGTCGATGCTGACGAGGTCGTTGCGGCTCGTGCCGCGGCAGCCGGTGGCCGTATCGGCGGAGAAGGCCGTGCCGGCCACCACGGGACGGATCATGCGCATGATGCAGACGGACAGGGCCGTATTTTCAATGGCCCATTCCTTGCGAGCGGACTCGGCAATGGAAGGATCGCCTTCCTTTTCGGCATGAGCCACGGCATCGAGAATGGCTTCGCGGCGATAGGTCATGGAACGAAGGTTGTAGGCGGAGGCGCAGTCCCAGAGATAGGCTTCGGCCACGGCATCTTCGCCCGTGATGTTCAGGAAGGTATCCTGAAGACCGGCAAACGCCTTCTTGCGGGAGTCCTCGCCGGCGGCGGAAGAACGCACGGCAACGGGGAACTCTCCTTCTCCGGCTTCGTCGCACATGTCGCGATAGGCGCGGCGCACGGCCTCGTCCACTTCGGCAGGCAGGGAAATGGAAAGAATGGCGGCCTGCACCAGCATGGAGCGGCGGCGGAGCTGGTCGATGTTTTCCTGCGATTCCGCAAAGCCGTGCACCACCTGATTGATGAAGTCGCGCAGGCAGGTGCTGGCGCTCTTGCCAGCACCGCGTTCACGGATCTCGGCGGCGGCACGACGCACGAAGCTGCCGAAGAAGCTGTGGTCGGAAGCCACGGCGGGGGAGGTCCAGTCGACCTCGGCCATGGCGGAGTCCACAACGTCGTACACAAGGGAAGCATTCACGCGGCTTTCATCGAGAACCACATGAAAGGCCGTGGCGGGAATGGCGCGGAACTGCGGCGTACGGATGCCCTCCACGCGGCTGATGAGCGCGGTATTGTAGTTCTTGCCGCCCACCAGCATTTCCGCAGATTCGCCCATGCGGACGATGTCCGCGCCGGTCATAATAAAACGGGAACCAGTTTCGTTCATGGTATCGCTCATAAAGGCCTCTCGGTCATGTTTCGGGGAAAAGCGCCCCTGCATTGCATTCGGAATTGCCGCAGACTCGTTTTACGCTTCCAGATGGGAAGCCACGAGGCGGATCAGACGGCCGAGCTGATGCGTAAAGCCGGATTCGTTGTCGTACCAGACCACGACCTTGAGCATGGTCTTGTTCATGACGGTCGTGAAGGAAGCATCAATGGTGCCGCCGTGGGTGTCGCCCACATAGTCGATGGACACCAGAGGCTCGTCACAGTAGCCGAGCGCCTCGTAAAGCCAGGTTTCGGAAGCGTACTTGAGAGCGGCGTTGACTTCCTGCGCGGTGACTTCCGTCTTGAGTTCGCAGGTGAAGTCCACCAGAGAAACGTCGGGGGTGGGAACGCGCAGGGCGCCGCCGTTGAGCAGACCCTTGAGTTCGGGAATGACCAAACCCACGGCCGCAGCGGCGCCCGTGGTGGTGGGAATGATGGACAGACCGGCGGCACGACCGCGACGCAGATCCTTCTGCGTGCCGTCCAGAAGACGCTGGCTCATGGTATAGGAATGAATGGTGGTCATGAGACCGTGAAGAATGCCGAATTCGTTGTGCAGCACCTTGACGGCGGGAGCCAGGCAGTTGGTGGTGCAGGAGGCGGCGGAAATGACGTCGTGCTTCTCAGGATCGTAAATATCCTGGTTCACGCCCATGACAATGGTGGCGTCGGCGTCATTGCAGGGCGCGGAAATGATGACCTTCTTGGCGCCGCAGTTCATGTGGAGCGCCAGCAGATCACGCTTTCTCAGCGTGCCGGAAGTATCCACAACGATGTCCACGCCATAGTCGCCCCACTTCCATTCGCCCTTGTCGCAGCGGGTGATGGAGATTTCACGACCGTCGAGCCTCAGACCGTTTTCCGTGGATTCCACCTTGCCGGGGAAGCGACCATGCACGGAATCGTACTTGAGCAGATACGCCATTTCCTCGTTGCTGGCGCGATGACCGTTGATGACCACCACTTCACACTGAGGAAAAAGATGCATGACACGAAGCAGATATCTGCCGATACGCCCAAAACCGTTGATGCCTATCCTGATCATGAGGGAATCCTTTTTTTGACGGCCATGAGGCGACCTCCGGTCTCCCTGACTTCCAGAAAAACCTTGCGCGGGGCCTGATGAAAATCAACCTACAGGAAGCCCGTGTCCGCAGAACGGCAGAATCATGGCAGTTGCGTGACAGTCTCCGGCGGAAATGTCCACGGTACGCGCCCCGAAGCCGGCAGGATACGGAGTCTTACGTCACTTCGCCGAAACGATGTTCCAGTCCGGCGCAGGCAAAAGACGCCTCACTTCATCGGAGCTGCTGTCATTTTACAGAAACATATCGGGACATTAAAACAAAATCGACCCGGGACGGAAAGGATGATCCCGGGTCGATTCCATCCGGCATCCTGCGGGTGTGGAGCCGGCGACGCCGCATGCTTCGTTGCCACAGGAAGCATTCGGCCCATTCTGTTCTCTGAGGTTTGGCTGTTCCCTCATGAGAACCCAGCCTATTGGACATCAGTGACCAACTGAGGGCAGTTATGTGTCAATTGTGTGACAGTCTTCTCTTTTTTATAAAAATATGTCATTCTCCCCCAAGTAGAAGGCCCGGTATTTTTATTTGATGTGTGACACTGAGGAAATCATGAGCGAAAGCCTCATTCTCGTCGTAGACGACGAACAGGATATACGCGACCTGCTGGTCTTCAACCTCAAACGCGAAGGATATGCCACTCTGGAAGCCGCCGACGGCATGACAGCCCTTGAACTGGCCAGAAACAACAGACCGGCTCTTATTCTTCTCGACGTCATGCTGCCCCGGATGGACGGGCTCGCCGTATGCCGGGAACTGGGCAAGGACAGATCCACGGAAAACATCCCGGTCATCATGCTTACCGCCCGCGGGGACGATGTGGACCGCATCGTCGGCTTTGAACTCGGCGCCGACGACTATGTGGTCAAGCCCTTCAATACCCGCGAACTTCTGCTCCGCATCAAGGCCATGCTCCGTCGGCGCGCCGCACAGAAGGACGACGATCCCATTCTGCGCTGCCACGGCGTCTGTCTCGATCCGCAGGCGCACAAGGTGACCGTAAACGACAAACCCGTGGAACTTACGGCCATACAGTTCTGTCTTCTTCAGGATCTCATGCAGAATCCCGGCTGCGTACGTTCCCGCGAAGAACTCCTCAGCTCCGTCTGGGATTATCAGTTCGACGGCTACGACCGTACGGTGGATACCCATATCAAGCGCCTGCGCGCCCGCCTCGGCGAAGCCGCAGACATCATCGAAACCGTGCGCGGCATAGGCTATCGCTGCAAGGGATAAGCTCATGAAAGCCCCCTCCATCATTGCGAACAGGGAATCCTGCTTCACCGATCTTACGGCTCCCCAGCCCGAGGAGCCGGTCAAAACGCCGTGTCCGGCCAGCCCCATTCCACTCGACAGCATTCTCGACAGTCTGGACGAAGGCGTGCTCATTCTCAACAAGCAGGGCGTGGTGCTCAAGGCCAACCCGTCCTTCTGCCGGCTTTTCACCTCCAATGCCGTGGGCATGCCCGCCTCCTCGGTCGTCCCCGGCTCCACCTTCCGTGAAATGCTCGACGCCTTTCTCCACGATTTTCTTCCCGAACGACATTCCTCCCCAGCCTTCCGCATCACGCTGGACAAGGACCTCGTGCTCAGCGTCCGCATCACGCCGCTCAAGGATCAGGATCCTCTCTTCGCCAACGAATCGGCTCCCCATGCCGTAGTGGTGTTCCACAACATCAGCGATCTCGTCCGCATGAACAGAAGGCGCAGAGAATTCATGGGCGAAATAGCCCACGAACTGCGCACTCCGCTCACCACCATCATAGGCTTTGCCGAAACCATTCTCGATCTGCCGGCCCACCATACCGAAGACCGGCAGAAGTTCACCGGAACCATTCTGCGCAACGCCCGTCACATGGCCCTGCTGGTGGAAGACATGCTGCGGCTTTCCAAGCTGGAGAGCGGCATCGTTCCCCTGCAGCTTACCTGCGTCCGCGCCGCCTTCGTCCTCGAAGACGCCCTCGATGCCTGCACTCCGCACCTGGAAGCCAAGGAGCTGACGGCCGACATCCATATGGACAGGACCATGAACATCCGGGCCGATGCCCACTACATCACACAGGTCTTCCGCAATCTTCTGGAAAACGCCTGCCGCTATGCCCCCCAAGGCAGCGTCATCACCATCACCGGCGAACCTTCGCCCTTTGAGGCCGCAGCCGTGTTCACCGTGTCGGATCAGGGACCGGGCATTCCCGAATCCGACTGCGAACGCATTTTCGAACGTTTCTACAGAGTGGAAAAGGAGCGGGTCTCCCCGTCCTCCACGGGACTCGGACTTGCCATCTGCAAGCACATCGTGGAGCGCCACGGCGGCATTATCCGGGCGGAAAAGGGACCGGGCGGCATGTTCCTCTTCACTGTTCCTCTGGCACAGTAGGAAAAGCCCGCAATCCGTGCGGGAAATCCCCCCTTTCGGTGTTGACATCCCCCCGGAAAACCCATAAAAGAGATGTCCGAAGCGCCAGCTTAGCTCAGTTGGTAGAGCAACTGATTCGTAATCAGTAGGTCTGGAGTTCAAGTCTCCAAGCTGGCTCCAGTGAAATCAAGCACCTGCAGGTAACAATGCAGGTGCTTTTTTTATAAAAAATGATGTCGGGTGTTCATGACGTGGCGCATATATTCATGCGCTGCCGGCAAAAATCCGCCCCGTTTTCTCAACATCCGTACAAAAACGTCCGACGCCTTCCGAAGCCCGCCGATGCTTTCTCGCTTCAGGCATATTCATCGCGAAGACATCACATACGTTCAATAAGATTCTTCGTAGAAATCCGCTCCTTCCTATTTTGACGCAACGCATCATCAAACAACGTCAACGTATTCATAAAAATTAAAACCATTATATATTATTTTACAAGATCAAGTTTCTTTATCCAATTAAACGCCGTATGATCTGAAATTCCCAGAGCCTGCGCGACGCCGTTTTTTCCTGTCACCTTTCCTTTTTTCTGCCTGTAAACAAAAGTAAAATACCTTGCCTCCATTTCCGCAAGGGGAATAATTTCATCTTTATGCAGAAAATCGAATCCGGTCGACTCCGTCTCCGAGAGCCGGCTCCGCGACGTTTCTGAAGGAAAATCCCGCGCATAGACGGCACTGGTAGCCTTTGCACGCTGAAAGTCTCCCAGAATAGCCAGCCGTTCCATAAAATGCATCAGTTCCCTGACATTACCCGGCCACGGCATGGCCAGAAGCTCCTCTGCCTCGCGGTCGGAAAGGACATATCTTTTTTTCCCGTACTGCTGGCAGTACTGTTCCAAAAAAATATCGGCAAGAAAAAGGATATCCCCCCTTCTTTTTCTCAGAGGCGGAATAAACAGGGATATGGTGTTGAGGCGGAAATACAGATCGGCCCTCAGCTTCCCTTCAGCAACAGCCTTCTCAAGATTGGAATTCGTTGCCGCGATAACTCTGAAACGCGAATGAATCTGTTTGAGACCGCCTACATGGCGGAACGCTCTTTCCTGAAGTATGCGCAGAAGCTTCACCTGAATATCCATAGGGACATCCGCAATCTCATCAAGAAAAAGCGTGCCGTTATCGGCCAGCTCGAACAGTCCCTTCTTCGGAGCTCCCGCTCCGGTGAAGCTTCCCTTTTCATAGCCCAGGCATTCACTTTCAAACAGTGATGAGGGAATGGATGCGAGGTTGACGGGAATGAACTCCCCGCTTCTCCCGCTCTGATCATGAATTCTTCGTGCCAGCCTCTCCTTACCCACGCCGCTTTCTCCAATAAGAAGCACGGAAGCATCCGTAGGAGCAATCAGATCGATATTTTTTATAAGCTCCTTCATTTCAGGGCTTCGAAAGAACACCGCTCCCTCTCCGGGCTGCGCCATATACACGGGAGAACGGAGAAGCGTATGGGAATGCGTCTGCTGCTTGCGCTGGTGATTGCTGATTTCAGAAAGAATCTGGCTGGCAAGCAGCTCGTACATGTTCTCATCCAGAATCTGCAGAATGGCTTTGCCGAAGTATCCCGAAATGGAAAGAATAAACACTTCTCTGTCGTCGGACAGAATTTTGATGATGATCCTCGACATATTCTTCCCCCCGTCGGAAAACCCCGCAATGCGATAGGATTCTCCGTCGGAAAGACCGTCCTCGGCGCTCGCTTCGTACTCATCGCTGTCGGAAGCGGCGATGCATTCCCTCTTCTTTTCCTTTTCATGTACGATATGCCCGTGAAGAGCGCCGAAGGCCGTCATGAAGGCGGAAAGAATACCGCTGAAGAACAGCGGAGCGCTTTTGACCAGCTGCCGGCAGTTCAGTTCCAAAATGGCCTGAAAGAGGAGAAAATAAGGAAAGCAGGGAGTGGTGGTGGAAGACGCGGAACGAGACGGCAACGGCATGTCTTCCGGCCAGAGAGGAGGAAAAAGCACCAAAATTATTTCGGAGGCCTTCTTTTCAAAGGGCTCGGCATCAATCTGGCGCTCCGCTCTTCTCATGACGCGTGCCATAGCCAGACAGGTTCTTGCCGTTTCCAGAGGCGCAAGATTCCCCTGAAGAATGTTCAAGCTGTGCTGGAGGCAGGAAATAATGCCCGCGTTGTCGCTTTCTGAAGAAACCGACATCCTGTTTGCCGATATTCGAAGAAAAATACCCCGCACGACCGTATTGGGCGCGCTTCTGGCGCGCCTGAACTCATCGGCCCATTCCTGTTCCGAAAAAAGGGGAAAACCCTGCTCTTCCAGCCGGAACAACAATTCCGGAAGGAACGGATACCGGAGAAAATCCTCGGGAGTAATGGACAGCGCGGCAAGAGTTCTGGCAGCAAGGGCCCCTTCCTTTGACAGAAAGCAGGCAAGAGCAAGAAGCGGACTGGGAGGATACGCCTTAAGACTTTCCACCGGAAGACTTCTTTTCCATCCGTCACAATACAGTGAGGCTATTTCCTCAAGAGGAAAATTGGACGGCACGCTCACGGAAGAAGCAATGTCGCGGGCGAGAGAATATTGACAGGTCATCATGGCCCCTATGAAGGCATTTTCCAAAATGACGCAGTCCCCCGGCATTTTTTGCGAATCCGCAAGCGTGCCAAGACGCCAGATATTTATGGCGTTGAAATATTTTCCGGTGAAAATGTAAAAAACACTGAGAAAGGATGCCGAAAGGAAATGAATGGACGGATCGTGGAAATTTCTGAGCTGCCAGTAGCTTTCCTCACAGACGTGGAGATCGAACGTTTTGCCTTTCGCGTATTCCAGGGAAATTTTAATACACTGTATGGCAAAATGAAGAAAGGAGTATGCCTTATCATTACCTATGGCAAAAGCCATGCCCTTCGCCTTGTAAAGAAGCACCTGAAGCGCTCTTGTTTCTCCATAAAAAAGCAGCTGCGGAGAAATGCCGTTTACAAAGGAAACAAAACGAACGCAACCGACTATTTCCTTTACGGGGAAAGATTAAATCCCAAAGTTGATATTTTTATTTAAATATATCAATATGTTATCATAATAATACAAAGAACTCTTCTCTTATGTCCGCACCTTTGTCCGCACAATGTAAATAGAAAGATAACGACAAAACATGAACAGCCTCAGGCTACTCAGACCATCTTTTTTATAGCCTGACCATCAAGGATTGGCAAGTTGAAAGCATAGCCTGTCTTCAGACAGATTTCGTCCGTCAGGCTGAGACGATAGGTAGAGTTTTCGGCAGGCTGCAATAGACTTACCGAGAGCATCCGCCACCGCATAAATTTTGGAAGTCAAGCCGCCACGACTTCGGCCGAGAGCCTGATTGTGTCCAGAGGTATGTCAGCCCCGGCACTATGTTTATGAGCATGAACGTATGTCCCATCAATCATGATGTGGTTCATGTCAGCCTGTAAGGTAAGAAGCTCAAGGACAGCAGTCAGATATCCTCTTTTCTGCCAACGCCTGAAACGAGAATATACAGTTTTCCACGAACCATATTTCTCCGGCAAAGCTCGCCATGTAGATCCGGTTCGCAGCATCCAATGTACAGCATTGAGAAAGTTTTTGACGTCACCAGTCGGTCGTCCTCCACGAGGAGAACCTTCTGTCGGCAGTATAGGCTCAAGTCTGAGCCAGAGGTCTTGCAATCTATCTGATGGGTAGTTTTTTGTTTCAGTTGCTTCCTCTCTTTCAACTGCTTGGAGGTTAAAAAAAGCCCCGATATCATCTCGATACCGGGGAGCTTTGGTAAAAATTTTACTAAACTACTTCATGAAAGTGGGCAGGTAGGCATACAGCGCCGGGGAACCGCCGGTGTGCAGGAAGAGCACGTTGGAACCTTCGGCGAAGTGGCCCTTGCGCACGAGGTCAATGAGACCGGCCATGGCCTTGCCGCTGTACACGGGGTCAAGCAGGATGGCTTCCGTCTGGGCAACCATCTTCACGGCTTCGACCATGCCGGGGTTGGGTCTGGAATAACCGGGCTGATAGTAGTCGCCGTAGCAGACGACCTTTTCCATCGGAAGCTGCACGCCGGCACCGATGTAGTCGAGAGTTTCCTGAGCGAGCTTATGCACGATGCCCTGCTGCACGTCGCCGGGGCGGCTCACGTCGATGCCGGACATGGGGATATCCATGTTGTTGCCGTAGAATCCGGCAATCATGCCCGCATGGGTACCGGCGCTGCCGCTGGGAACGACGACATGGTCGAAGTTCAGGCCCATTTCGAACATCTGCTGCATGATTTCCTGGGCGCAGGAAACGTAGCCGAGGGCACCGATCTTGTTGGAGGCGCCGCCGGGCACGATGTAGGGCTTCTTGCCTTCAGCGCGGAGCTTTTCGGCCACCTTTTCCATTTCCTCCATCATGGGAGATCCGCCGGGCACGACGGTGATGCTCTTCACGCCGAGCAGATGATAGAGGAAGTTGTTGCCGGAAGCTTCGGGGTTGTAGCTGCCAGGCACGCGTTCTTCGAGCACCAGATGGCAGTCGAGTCCTTCATGCACGGCCCAGGCGAGAGTCAGACGGCAGTGGTTGGACTGCACGGCGCCGCAGGTGATGATGGTATCGGCACCCTGAGCCAGAGCGTCGGCAATGGAGAAGTCCAGCTTACGGGTCTTGTTGCCGCCGGCGCAGCCGGGAAGCAGGTCGTCACGCTTCATGTAGATGTTCACCTTGCCGCCAAGAGCCTTGGAGAAATTGGCAAGATATTCGATGGGGGTGGCTTCCTTCACATAACCGCGACGAGGGAACTTTGCGAGATTCATGGTAAACTCCTTTTACTCTCTCAGTTCATGCTATTTTTCAGTCTTTCCGGGCAACTGGTCCGGATCAGTTCCCGTGCGAGCACGCTGGTGGCGTCCACGACCGGGACTTCCAAAATGGAGGTTTCCGTGACGGCAACGGGAATTTCCGTGCAGCCAAGGAGAATAACCGATACCCGCTTTTTTTCAACAAGACCGCGAGCGGTGTCGAGAAGAATCCGGCGGGCCTTCGGAGAAACAGGATCGGAAAAGGCCTTAACCCCGAACTCCGGATCGCTGATGGCGCGCTGAACGAGAGCGCACTCATCGTCATCGGGGAGCACAGGCTCAAGTCCGGCCTTCTCGAGAGCATCCTGGTACAGCCGTGTCTGCAATGTGGCCACCGTGCCCATGAGGCCTATGCGGCCGCCGTTCGGACACAGCGTTTTCACATGTCGTACAGCGCTTTCGATGATGGATACGAAGGTCACATCGTCAGCAGCGCTGCGCAGGCGTTCCAGTGCCACATTGAGAATGCGGGGACTATGTGCCGTGTTGCAGGGCATGCCGATGACTTTTGCTCCGTTCCGGGCAAGCTGCACCATGATGCTCCCGATATCTTCGCCGGGATTCTCCTTCGTCTGCCCCAGAAGATAGGCGGGACGTTCCGGTATCCATCCCGGGAATGAGTGGAGCATGATCGGCAGATGTTCCTGATCAGTGCTTGCCTTCGTCCAGCGGAATATTTTTCTGAGGAGGTCATACCCTGCATACGGGCCGAGACCGCCGACGATGCCTATGGGCAATGGTGTCGGTTCATGATGAGCAACACGCTGAATCACAATGTCTTCCTCAATGCCGTAAAGCTTATGCTACGTTTTTGAATGTTTCCTTGTTCAGCAGATGAGAGCTGGACGCGACTGCCACAGCGGCGACTACGTCGCAGAAAACGTTCATGGGAGTACGGATCATATCGGAGAAACGATCGATGCCGGCCAGTACGGCAATACCTTCAAGCGGAATACCCACAGTAGGGAATACCACGGCAAGCGCCACAAGAGCACCGCCAGGCATGCCGGTCGTGCCGAGGGTAGCCAGAGTGGACATAACCACGACACGGAACTGAGTGGAGAACGACGCGTCAATGTTGAAGAACTGGAACATGGTGATGCAGGAAACAGCCAGATACAGAGCGAGACCGGCGCTGCTCAGAGTCATGCCAAGAGGTAGAACCAGACGGGTCACACTGGGGTCCACACCATAGCGTTTTTCACAGTCTTCCATTTCCACGGCAAGGGCTACTGCACCGGAGGTTGTGGTGAAAGCGACCATACCCATGCGGTAGAGCTTACGGGTAAATGTAATGGGAGAAATTCGAGCATATGCGCATACCACCAGAAGCATGCCCAAATAGGTAAGTACCGCGGCAATGAAAAGGGCGAGCAGGAACTTGGCCAGAGGGATGACCACGGCAACGCCGACAACGCCGGTAACCCAGCCGAGCAGTGCAAAAATACCGATGGGAGCAACCTTAAGGATGATATGCATCATTCCGAGGACAATGGCGTTGACGCTGCGGACCATCTCAAGTACACGACCGCCCTCCGCCGTGTGGTTGGCAAAGCTGAGAGCAACACCAAAAATCATGGAAAAGGCAATGACCTGTACGGTGGATCCCTTGGCCATGCTATCCACAATATTTTTGGGGAAGAAATCGGTGAAAATGGCACCCCAGCTCATGACCTTGGCTCCGCCCTTGTATTCCATACCAGCGATAGAGGGCATCCCGACGCCAGGCTGGATGATGTTCACCATCAGCAGACCGCAGAGGGCGGCCAGAACAGTTGTAAGAAAGAAGACGAAAAGAGTCTTTCCGCCGAGAGCTCCCAGCTCGTGTCCCTTCAAGGATCCCACAGCTTCAATGACTGCACCAGAGATCATGACGACGATGGACATCTGAATAAGTCGAAGGAAAATATCACCAAGAAACTTGATTTCGCCCATGACAGGGCCAAGGAGAATTCCACCGGCGAAACCGGCAATCATGCCTATAACTATCCATGTCGTATCACTAAATTTTTTCATACATCACCCGTTACAATTGGTTTAGGCGCGTTTGACCAAAAACTTATCCGAGAGTCCCCATTGCTTACTTGAGCAGGCCTTTATTTGCCGATGGCGTCTTTCAATGCTTCACCGTAGGACACGAACTCCTTTTCATAAAACTTCTGGGCTTCATCAGGTTCCATCCACCAGACATTCATGCTTAGGCGATGAATGGCGTCCGCATATTCCTTGCTGTTCACGACTTCACGCATGGTGTCCACAAGAATTTTCAGAATATCGGTTGGGATGCCCTTCGGGGCGATGCAGGCCTGCCACATAATGAAGTTCTTGTTCAAACCGATATCGGCGGAGTTTGGCATAGGCAGATTATCCACTTTCTTATCGGAAAACTGAATCAGGCCATATACGTCGTACTGAGATAGAGCCACAGGCATATCGGCATGGAACTGCAGGCGATCTGCGGCGATTTCCTTCATAATTTCAGGTGTGGAGCGATAAGGGACGTAGCGGAATTGCAGACCATAATGCTTGGCCAGAGCAATCACGGGAACATGGCTCATGTTGCCCACGCCGGAAATGCCGACACGATACTTACCAGGAGCTTTTTTTACTATCTCCACCATTTCTTCCAGATTTTTCCATGAAGCCTTTTTACTGGTCATAAGAACGACCGGCTGCTGTGTGGCCATGCCAATGAACTGGAAGCTGTCCACGCCATAGGGCAGTTTTTTCATATGAGGTTGGAGACAGAGCGCGCCTGTAGGATCAAAGCCAATAGTGTAACCGTCAGGCTTTGCCTGGGCAATTTGAGTAGTACCTTGAGTACCGCCAGCGCCGACCACATTTTGAATGACAATGGGCTGTCCCAGTTTCTTTTCCATAAGGCCGGCAAGTACGCGGGCAGGAAGATCATTGGAGCCACCTGCCCCAAAGGGCACGATCATAGTGATGGGACGTTCGGGATATGCGGCAAATGCGGAGCCGGTAACCATCAGAACGCAGGCCAGAGTCAGTCCCATTTTTTTGAAAATTTTGTTCATCGACACTCCTTTGCAAAGCTTATGGGAATCACTCCCTATTTGGGGTTATGCAGCTTGACTACTCATCTTATGGCGCACTAAAGGGACAATGAGAATAAGGGCAGTGACGGCGAACAAGCACATGGCGATCGGCGACTGCGCAATGTAAGTCCACCAGCTCATATCAGCCTTATAGAGCAACATCTGACCGATACTCATTTCAAATTGCTGACCGAGAACCAGACCGATGACGATGGGCGGCATTGGGAAGCCGCAGCGGCGGAGTATATAAGCCGCTATACCGGAGCCAATAGTTACGGCTACGTCATTGAAATTGCCTCTGGAACCATAGGCCCCGAGGACGCACAGCACCGTGATAAGCCCCATAAGAATAGGTTCTGGAGTTTTTAGCAGATAGTTGAATATACGCGTAGTGACGCAGCAGCAGGGGTACATGAGCAGATTGGCCACGGCAAGCGCGATGAATATGCCATAGACGACGGCAGGGTTATCTACCATGAGACGGACACCAGGGGTGATGCCATGCAGAATGAAGGTGGCCAGCATGATGGCAGTGACCGGGTCGCCGGGAATTCCGAGAGCAAGTGAAGGAACCAGAGCGCCACCAGTAACGGCATTGTTCGATGATTCAGCGGCAATGATGCTGTCAGGCTCTCCGGTGCCAAATTTGTCTCGCCTTGGGCTGGAACGCTGAGCTTCGCCGTAAGCGATGAAAGCTGCTGTGGTTGCCCCTGTACCGGGAAGAATACCGACAATAGTGCCGATGATTGAAGACTTGATGAGGTTCCAGATGCGTCCCTTATATTCAGAGAGCTTGGGCATGCTCAATTTATTTACATTGATGACGGTGCCCTGCTTTTCATGCAACATACGTTCGGAACGGTCGATGACTTCCGCAATGGCGAACACGCCAACGATGACAGCCACGGTATCCATTCCGCCATCCAAGGCATAAAGGCCAAAGGTAAATCTGGCATCAGGAGTGAAGGGTGACATACCCACGCAGGCCAACAACAGACCGAGAAGACCGGCAATAAGTCCCTGGAGCTGTTTTTTCCCGGATACACTGGAGATACAGGTCAGTCCCATGAGAATGAGGCCGAATGTTTCAAGAGGGCCGAATCTGAGGGCAAAAGAAGCCACGGTGGGTGCCGCAACAACGAGAACTACGCAGGAGAAAAGCCCTCCAATAATGGATGCAGAGAGCGACCAACCTATGGCTTTACCGCCTTGTCCCAAGCGTGCCATGGGAAAACCGTCTATGGACGTGGCTGCAGCTTGGGGGGTGCCGGGAGTATTGATAAGTACAGCAGCTATACTCCCACCACAGTTAGATCCACAGTATACACCGAGCAGCAAGGCCATGGCCTGAAGAGGCTCCATGCCGAAGGTGAAAGGCAGGCAGATGGAAATGGCTACCACAGAACCGAGACCAGGCAATGCACCGATGATCATGCCTATCATGACCCCCATGAGGTTCATGATAAGCGCGAAGGGACTCAGGACTTCGGCAAGAGCCGATAATATCATATCCATGAATAATCACCTCCCGGACGCTCAGAACAGTGTGCCCGTAGGTAAGGGGATTCGCAGAATATATGTGTAAAGTGCCCAGATAAGGATAAGAGCAACGATACAGGCCGCAAAAAGTATACCAAGTCTGCGCCATCCCATGACGACCGATACGCCGAAGCAGGCGATAACGCTGGAAACGAAGAAACCGGTGGCGTTGAATATGGCCGCATACACGAGCAGCAGTACCATGATGCCCAATGTGCGGCGTGAGAAGATTGGAATATCTGTTTTATCTTCTTTCTGCAGCAAACCACGAATGGTAAGAATGCTTCCGAGAAATGCCAACAATGCTATTAAAGCTCGGGGATACTGCATAGGGTTTATATTATCTTCAAATACAATCACGGCATCCGATGTGAAAGTCTGCGTGTAAAGAATCAAGCTCAGTCCAACACACAGAATGCCGCTGATGACATCCTGTTTCTTCATACCCCCTCCTTTTGTCCTTCAGCCCTATTCAAGGGTAAGATGTTTCCGAGGCAAACTTCTTGAATCATACGAACAAGTAGGTATAGTTTTGGACCGACGGTAGCTATGGGAAGATGTTCCTTTTCTGAATGCATAGCCACACAGCCGGGGCCAAAGCCATCCAGAGAGGGGCAAACCTGTGCACTGAAACAGGTATCATTGCTACCTATTGCATGACGATAGCCCAGTTCCATTCCGAGTTCTTTGCGGGCAATGACGCGTATTTTTTCAGCAAGTTCGAGAGTCGTCGCATTGTTGCCGTAGGGCATGACGTCGAGTCTCATATCAAAGTCTATTTTGCATTCTGGAAACAGTTTGTTTTTGATGATGCTTCTTATTTCTTCCTCAACCTTTTCGAAGTCTCTGGCTTCGGCAACACGGATGTTAAGTGTTGCCGTGGCGTCTTCCGGAATGACGTTGGTGCTTGTACCGAATGACCCGAGAGTGGCATTAACGGCAAGACGGATTTTTGGTTTTGAGAGATGACTCAACTGAAGTAGCTGATGAGCCAGCTCAAGACCGGCGTTAATACCGGCCGGGGGCTCAGCAGCAGAATGGGCGGCCTTGCCCTTTACGCGTAGAGTTCCTGTGGCCATACCACGTGCACTTACGGTGATAAGATTGCCGTCCGCACCGCTCAACTCCATATTGAGTGCAATGTCATGTTCGCGGGCGAGTTCCGTGATTTGATCACGGCTTCCCCACGATCCGGATTCTTCATCAGAGTTGCAAAATACGGTCAGGGTGTCATAGTCACGCCAGCCATTCCGATGGAGAAGATGTAGCCCGGTGAGGACCATAGCAATGGAGGTCTGCATATCGGCGACTCCCGGACCATAAGCATTTTTCCCATCACAAAAGAAAGGTCTGCGGGCTGCTTCTCCGGCGGGGAATACAGTATCATAATGTGTAAGAATAAGAATTTTGGCTTTTCCTGTACCGTGAAATCGAACCGCCAGATTCCATTTTCCCTCTCTGGGGGGGGCGGATGGCAGCCACTCTACGTCTGCTCCTTCCTGTTTGAACAGGTCGGTAATAAGTATAGCTTTCTTCTTAAGGCCTTCTAGGTCATTAGTGCCGGAATCCTGATTGACTAATAGCTTGGCAAGATTCAGAACTTCGGGAACTTGTTGCATGCATATTAGAAAAAACTGATTTTTTCCCATCTGAATACCCTGCTTTTAAATGATGAATTTCTTTGAGGTAGGGTATTGTTCCTTTAGGGCATCCCACGGAGAAGCCGAGGGATGCCTCTGAATCTCATTACGCGTTTTCGAGGTAAGCTTCTACGGCTTCAAGCGAGGGCGTGACGGACACTGGATTTTCCGAATCACTGGTAGCTACCTGAGGCGAGTTGAGACCATGACCAGTAAGGTTGCAAACTGTTACACCAAGATCTTCGAATCCGGGCGTCTTAATTAGTTTATCGAGAGCGGCGACGGACACGGAACCAGCGGGCTCGGTGAAAATACCTTCTTCGCGACCGAGTGTGCGGATGGCGAGGCAAAAGTCTTCATCGGACACGGTGATCATAGTGCCGCCAGTGGCACGGACAGCCTGTAGGCAATACTTTCCCCAATAAGGGTTATTGTTCATGATGGCATCGGAGAGAGATGGTTTCTTTTCCACGGGAACAACAATATCTTTTCCTTCATGGAAGGCTGTTGCCGTAGGACAGCAGGCTTCAAGCTGTACGCCGACAAGGCGGGGCATATGATCGATGACACCTGCTTCGTACATTTCGGAGAACCCGTCAAAGGCAGCGATCATACCAGCTCCACCGCCGCAGGGAATCAGAACAGTATCTGGCACACGGCCGAGCTGTTTTACGAGACCATAGGCAAAGGTGCGCTTCCCTGCCACGCGATAGGGATTGGGACCACCGCACTGATACCAGCCTTTTTTTTGAACCATTTCATTGCAGATGCGGCTTGCGGTAGCCATATCGCCGTCTATGCGCACAACCTTACCACCATAGACGAGACTTTTGAAAATTTTGGAAGCGGAAACCTGTTTCTGCACGAAAACAACAGGACGCAGGCCAGCGCGTGAGCCGTAAGCTGAAGTACTGGCCGCATTATTGCCGGATGAGGACAGGCAGACAGTATGAGCTCCGGTTTCTAATGCCTTGATCATGCACAGTGCCGTTCCTCTATCCTTTAGAGAAAGAGTGGGACCTTGTTCAATCTTGAAGTAAAGTTGCTTGATACCTCTGTGCTCACCATAGCGTAGCGAGCGGAGTAGAGGAGTTTCTGTTTCACCGAGAGTGACTTTTTCGATGAGTGACTCATCAGAAATGGGAAGGACACTGCGCCATTGGTAGAGATACGATCGACCATCGTAATCGGGAAGGCCGTCTTTCAGAGATTCACGGAGAGTGTCAGGATCAAAAGTAACCCTCATAGGTGCACCGCACTTGGGGCAGACTAAGGAAAATTCTGATTCGGGAATCCTGATCCCGCAGTCACGGCAAACAAGACCTGTACATACAGCGTTCATTTTTTCTCCTGAACTTGAGTTTGAATATTCTCCTACTAAAAAGTGCACGCGATACTCACTGCAATCATACTTTTACCGGAAAAGCGTACAAGTTGAGACTTGTCGGCAAAATATGTTTTGTTTTTACATAGTTGACATGAGATCTTGTCTTTTTAGAGGTATTATGAAAAAAGAAAAAAAACTTGTCAAGATTGGTCGACAGTTTTTTGTCAGCAATATAAAATATACAGACCTTTAAAAATTTGTATCAAAGAGTGA
>USBZ01000034.1 GCA_900553065.1 uncultured Desulfovibrio sp.
CATTGCCATGACTAACCAGATAACCTTTTTAGGTCCTTTCAGCTAGTCAAGAGCCAAAGAAAAATATCGGAAAAAGGGATGTGTTTATGCCGTCCGGACGGGGGACGGGGGCTGCCTTTTCTTTTTCCTTCAAAAGGTTATACTTCAAAGCAGTATCATTTTATTTTATCGGGAGCCGCCATGAAGTCCTTTCTTACCCTGAAATCTGTGGACGAGGTTCTGTCCCTCGTCAGAACGTTTGACCGCCTTCCTGAAGAGACCGTGCTTCTGGATGAGAGTGCGGGCCGCTATCTTGCGCGGGACTGGGCCGCTCCCGAGGATCTGCCGGGCTTTGCCCGATCCACCGTGGACGGATATGCCGTCAGCGCGCGTGACGTGTTCGGCGCGCAGGAAGGCTCTCCGGCACTTCTGGAGTGCGTGGGCGACTGCCCCATGGGAAGCGCGCCTTCCTTCTCGCTTGCTCCGGGGCAGACGGCGCGGATTCTTACCGGCGGCATGCTGCCGGAAGGCGCGGACTGCGTGGTCATGGTGGAATATTCGCGTCCGGCGGGAGACCGTCTGGTTGAGCTGGTACGCACGCAGGCGCCCGGCGATCATGTGCTTGAACGCGATGAAGACGCCGCGGCGGGAAGCGTGCTCATACCGGCGGGGCGTCGGCTGCGGGCGCAGGAAGCGGGACTTCTGGCGGCGCTCGGTCAGCAGACGGTGCAGGTGAGCCGCAGACCCCGTGTAGTCATACTTTCCACCGGAGACGAGGTGGTTCCCTTTGACCGGAAGCCTCTTCCCGGGCAGGTGCGAGACGTGAATTCTCATTCGCTTGCGGCGCTGTGCGCAGGCGCAGGGGCGAGCGTGCGTCTGGCCGGACTTGTGGGCGACGACATGGATCAGCTGAAGGCGGCGGTGCGCAGCGCAACGGAAGAAGCGGATGTGGTGCTGCTTTCCGGCGGCTCTTCGGCGGGCATGCGTGATCATACCGTGGACGTGTTTCTTTCCATGCCGGACAGCGCTCTTCTGGTGCACGGCGCGGCGGTCAGTCCGGGCAAGCCGTTCATTCTGGCCAGATCCGGCAAAACCTGCCTCATGGGACTGCCGGGCCAGGTGACCAGCGCCCTCGTCTGCGCCCGGGTGTTCCTGCTTCCGCTGCTCAGACATCTTCAGGGCGGCGAGGAACCCGTGATTGCCGGCGTTCCGGCCGTGCTTTCCCGTTCCGTTGCCTCGGCTCAGGGCCGCAGGGATTTCATCCGCGTTCGTCTCTCCCGCACCGCCGACGGCTGGACGGCTGATCCCGTCACGGCGCCTTCCGGTCTGATTTCCGGACTTGTGGCCGCCGATGCGCTGGTGGTCTGTCCTGAAAACAGCGAGGGCCTGTACGCCGGGCAGACGGTGTTTGCCGAACTTCTGCTCTAGTCCCCGCCTGTGGCGCAGGGAACAACGCCTTTCTTTTAATTAAATGTATCCGGGAAAGGGACGGACCGGCATTCAGACGGCCGGTTCGTCCAGACCTTTTCCCGACGATCCGTGATATCCGCTTAAGAGGAATATATGTCTCGACATACCTATCTTACGATGAAAACGCCCGAGGAAGCCCGGGCACTCTGGTTTGACCGTATCGACGCTCTGGAACAGGAGCTTTCTGAAGAACAGGTGTCGCTTTCGGAAGCCCTTCATCGCGTGCTTTCCCGTCCGGTGGAGGCGCTCCGTTCGTCGCCCGCCTTTCACGGAGCCGCCATGGACGGCGTTGCCGTCAAGGCCGAGGACACCTTTACGGCCAGCGTGCGCAGGCCTCTGCGGCTGGAAGTCGGCCGGGAGGCGTTCTGGATCAATACCGGCCATCCGCTTCCCGAAGGCTGCAATGCCGTTGTCATGGTGGAGCATCTGAATGTGGAGGAGAACGGCCGGTATGTGGTCATGGAAAAGGCGGCCTTTCCCTGGCAGCATGTGCGCAAGCTCGGCGAGGACATGGTGGCCACGGAAATCATTCTGGCTCCGGGCGTGGAAATCGGACCGTACGAGCTCGGCGCTCTGGCGGCCGCCGGCGTGACGAGGCCGCCGGTATTCCGCAGACCGGAAGTGGCCGTCATTCCCAGCGGTTCGGAGATCGTTGCTCTGGATGAGGCGAAGGAGGAGGATCTTCGCGCAGGACGTGCGCTTCCGGAATTCAATTCGCTCATTTTTTCCGCCATGATGGAAAAGGCGGGAGCGCATACGCGCGTCTGCCCCGTGGTTCCCGATGACGTCGAGCGCATACGGGCCGCCATTGCCGATGCCGTGGCGCAGGGAGCCGATCTTGTCATCATGAATGCCGGCTCTTCCGCCGGAAGCCGCGACTATACTGCCGACGTCATCGCCGGCATGGGCGAGCTTCTGGTGCACGGCGTGGCCGTCATGCCGGGCAAGCCCACGGCGCTCGGCGTGGTGGAGGCGGCCGGCCGCCGTGTTCCCATCATCGGCACGCCCGGATATCCTGTTTCGGCCATCGTGGCCATGGAGGAATTCGTGCTTCCGCTGCTTGCCCGCTGGCAGAAGCGGAGCGTGACGAGAAGGGAGACCATAGAGGTCGTTCCCTGCAATCCCATTCCGTCCCGTCCGGGCATGGAAGAGAGAGTCAGGGTCAAGCTCGGCATGGTGGAAGGAACCTGCTTCGCCGTCACGCTTCCCCGCGGGGCGGGTACGGTGACCAGCCTTTCCCGGGCCGATGCCGTGATCGCCATTGAAAGAGACAGGGAAGGGCTTGATGCCGGTCAGCCCGTCACGGCGGAACTTCTGCGCTCGCGGGAAGAAATAGAAGGCGCGCTCCTTGCCGTGGGCAGCCATGACAACACGCTGGATCTCATCGACAGCATGCTCCGCAGAAAGCATCCGGGCTTCCGCCTGACTTCGGCTCATGTCGGGTCGCTGGGCGGACTTCTGGCACTCAGGCGAGGTCAGTGTCATCTGGCGGGAAGCCATCTGCTCGATGAGGAAAGCGGCGTCTACAACCGCAGTGCCATGAAGGAGCATCTGAAGGGCATGCCTGCGCTTCTGGTCAATCTTGTGGACAGAGAGCAGGGCTTCATGGTGCTTCCCGGCAATCCGAAGCATATCGTATCCTTTGAAGATCTGTGCCGCGAGGACGTGCAGTTCATCAACCGGCAGCGCGGCAGCGGAACACGTGTTCTTCTGGATTATGAACTGAAGAAGCGCGGACTTTCTTCTGCGCATATCCAAGGCTACCGCGACGAGGAGTATACGCACATGAACGTGGCCGCCGCCGTGCTTTCCGGCAGAGCCGACGCCGGTCTCGGCGTGCGCTCCGCCGCCGCGGCGCTGGGGCTGGATTTCGTTTCCGTGGGTGTGGAGGAATACGATCTGGTCATTCCTCTTCGCTATACCGATGATGCGCGCATCAAGGCTCTCTTCGACGTCATCCGTTCGGAGGAGTTCCGGCAGCAGGTCAGCAGCATGGGCGGATACGGTACGGACAGAACCGGCGAGATTCTCTGGGAGTACGACGGCAAGTAGTCTGAAGAAACAGGCATGCGTTTTCTGCGTCCGCATGTGGGGCGCAGAAAACGCATGAAAGACAGATTCGATAATGAAGTCGGTAAGGGTGGCGACTCCAGAGCGGGAACAGTGCTGAGAAGTATGCCGCAGAAAATGGGGACGCGGCGTGTCAGGCCCGGAGCTGCCGGAAAAGAGACGGGCTCCACATGGGCTCGCCCGGCCCGGCGCAGGTCAGGATTCCGCCTGAGCCGTATTCCGACCCGCGTATTTTTTCATGGCCAGACTGCATTTTCCGGATTTTATCTTGCGGGGAGTCGTGGCGTTTTCGGAAAGATGCACGCTGGCGGGCAGGCAGGAACGGATGATGTCGAAGGTGCCGTCCTTTTTCCATGCCGTAAAGCGGCGCCATGCCGTGACATAGCTGCCCATGTCGCGGGGCAGGTCGCTCCAGCGGCAGCCTGTGGTAAGTACATAGAGAACGGCTTCCAGCGTTTCCCGGTCGCTTTTGCGGGGGCGTCCTACTTTTTTGCCCCTGGCGAGAAACGGCTCGATGCGTCTCCACTGCTGATCGCTGATAAATGCCATGCCGTATTCCTTGAAGGTGAAAGAGTGTTCCGGACTCAGTCCGGAGAGAAAAAGCAGAGCGTTTCCAGTTCAGGAACGGAAAGGTCGAGATGATAGAGCTTTCCGTCGTCGTCCTTGTCATGACACAGTCGCCGCAGCAGCAGCGATACCATGAGACAGGCGGTTCCTGCCACCGTGACGGCGTGCGTATGCATGGAGGCGCCTTCACGGTTTCCCCGCTCTTCGTCGGGGTAGATCTGCGAGAAGGGCAGGCGGTGACTGAGATCGGAAAGAGCAAGCCCTTCATTCCTTGCCACGGAGCCGTGTACGCACAGCACACCGGCGTTCATGGCGGCCATTTCCAGCATTTTTTTCCTGGCCAGGGAGTCCAGGCAGTCCATGACAACGTCTGCCCCGGTCAGAAGTCCGGGCAGCGTGTTTTCGTCGAGAGCAACGACATGGGCCGTGACGTCCATGTAGGAGGCCATGTCCAGAATACCGTCCCGGCAGGCTTCGGCCTTGAATCGGCCCAGCGTTTTTTCCGTGCAGAAGCGCTGACGGTTGAGATTGCTTTCCTCGAATCTGTCCGGATCGCAGAGAATCAGAGTGCCTATGCCCGTACGGGTCAGAAGTTCCGCAACATAACCGCCCAGACCGCCGCATCCGGCCACAAGAACCCGGGTGGACAACAGGCGGACGAGAGATGCGGCTGACAGGCTTCCCCGGCAGCGGCTGAAGCGTTCCGGCCAGATGTCCAGCTGCAGAAGATCCGTCATGACGGCGCGCTCCGAACGCTTTCCAGCAAGGGAAAGACGGCGGATGCCCTCTCTGTCGACGGCGTTTCCTTCCGGCGTCTTTATAAGAAGGGACGGCAGCAGGGCACGCTCCTGTTCCGGAAGATCCTTCATCTAGCCTCCTCCCACGGCGGGGAAGTATGCAACGCGGTCACCGTCGCGCACGGGACTGGACGTTTCGCTCTGACGGCTGTTGATCATGACGATCTTGATTTCCTCGAGCGGCAGGCCTATGCGCCGGGCCAGTTCTCCGGCGGTGATGCCGGTGTCTGCATCGTCAAGCTCGACGATCAGCCCCTGTTCCGGAATGTATCCGGGAACGCTGTCTCGCAGGGTGGTACTGAGTTTTATCTGTACGCTCATGGGTAGAACAGGCCCGCGCGGGGGGAAACCCGCGCGGGCGGTAGGTGTTTACTTCTTGATCCAGTTGAAGGTGGTCTGCAGTTCTTCAGGCGTGAAGTCGAAGGTCGTGTTGTGCGGAGGCACGGGCTCGTCCGTGAAGAAGTCGGGCAGATGGTCGGCCGCTTCGGTGATGCCGGCACGGCGGTTGAAGTCGACTTCCGTGGAGATGATGCGCTGGCCGAGGGTGACCACGTCGTCGCCGGTGAGCTGCCAGCCGAACTTCGCGTTCAGCATGTCGACGATGGAGGCGAGGGCATCCGGGATATCCAGAATGGCGAAGGCGGTGAACAGGCACAGACCCACGCTGTCCACGGAGGCCGTGGCGATCTGGAGGTTGCGGGAAAGCTCGATCTGGCCTTCCTTCTTAAGGGGATCGACCTTGCCGCCGCAGCTCAGGATGTTGGCGGTAACGGAGTAACCGGCGGTATGGTCGGCGCCCATGGGGGTGGTGGCGTAGGTAACGCCCACACCCTTGACCGCACGAGGATCGTAGGCGGGCAGGCTCTGCCCCTTCACGCAGGGAACTCTTCTCACGCCGAACACGCGGCCCGTGGTGGCGGTACCGCAGCCGATGACGCGGCCCAGAGGCGTGCCGTCGCTGATGCCCTGCATGGCTTCGAGCACGGCCTTACCGTCGCCGAGAGGAATGCCGCCGCCGGCCATGGCCACACCGATGGCCACGCCCACGTCGATGGTATCCACACCGAAGTCGTCGCACATATGGTCGAAGGTGCAGATGAGGTCGAGGTCACCGATGTTGCTGTGGGGGCCGAAGCACCACAGGGTTTCGTATTCGGGCCACTTGCTCTTGAACTTGCCCTTTTCGTCGGGGAAGATGCCGCTGCAGCGGATGATGCAGCCGCTCATGCAGCCGTGGGCCACGGCGCCTTCGCCTCCGCGTTCCTTGGTGACCTTGTTCATCATTTCGCCGGAAACGGCTTCGTGCTGTTCAAACTGACCGCAGGTGAAGTTGCGGGTGGGCAGACCGCCGGCTTCATGAAGAATGTTCACGAGAACGGCGGTACCGTATTCGGCCAGACCCTTGCCCGTGATGGGATGGCTGGTGAGAGCCTTGGCGAAGCGCTTGGAAGCAGCCTTGAAGGCTTCTTCGTCCACGAGCGGATGGTTCTTGCCGCCTTCGGGATTGATGATGATGGCCTTCAGACCCTTGGAACCCATGACGGCGCCCACGCCGCCGCGACCGGCATGACGCTGGGGACGCAGTTCACGGTCCGTGAAGGCGATACTGGCGGCGGTGAGCTTGAATTCACCGGCTCTGCCGATGGTGACGTAGCTGCATTCCTTGCCGTACTGTTCCACCAGCTTGTTCACGGCGTCGAAGTTGTTCAGGCCGGCAACGGGGGAGGGAACGAGTCTGGCGGAATCCTTGCTGACTTCGAGCTGCCACCATTCGCCTTCGGTGGCCATGTCTTCCACGATGATGGCCAGAATGCCGAGCTTGGCAAGATGGCCGCCGGGCTGACCGCCGGAGTTGGATTCCTTGATGCCGTCGGTCAGCGGGCTCTTGCAGCCCACGGAAATGCGGTTGGAGTTGGGGCTGTTGGTGGCGCCGAGCAGACCGGGCGCGAAGACCAGTTTGTTGTGCGGTCCGAGCGGAGTGCAGATGGGGTTCACTTCGCGGGCGACGATGGTGGAGGTCAGTGCGCGGCCGCCGAGACCTGCGTATTCTTCGGGAATGTCTTCAAATACGCAGCTCTTGGTGGCCATGTTGACACGCAGAAAACGAAACATGCCGTGCTCCTTTGGTTCAGTCATGGTTTCGGAGAATATCTCTTTGAACGCAGCATAAGGTTTCGTTTTTTTTTTCGTCAAGGAAGAGAAAAAACAATCACGCTTTTTCTTTTCGGGTCGTATTTCGTGACTGGCTGAGCGCTTTGCCGTTCAGTTCGGCATATTGAAGATGATGGGCGGCTTTCTGGTGCAGGGCGGCACTTTGACGGCCGCATAGCCCATGCTCAGCGTGGAAACGAGATGGAACGAGGCGGGAACGTGATGCTCCTTCTTGAAGTCTTCCTCATCCAGCAGCACGTTGGCAAATCCGATCCAGCAGCTTCCAATGCCTTCGCTTTCGGCCGCCAGCATGAGGTTGCCGGCCGCCAGCGTGCAGTCGTAGACATGCCAGGGAGAACGCTCGTCCCCGTAGATGACGACGACCGTACCGGCATGATTGAAGATATGGTACTGCTCATTCTTCAGCCAGGACTCATACTGGGCGAACTCCGGATACCGGGCGGGCTCACTCAGAATCTTCTGTTTGATGCGCTCAGAAAGCGTGTCTATTTCCTTTCTGTCCTGAAGAATCACGAAGCCCCAGGGTTCCATGCCCGAACCGGTGGGAGCCTTGACGGCGAGGCCGAGCAGCTTTTCCAGAACACTTTTTTCAATGGGATCCTTTGTATAGGCCCGAATGCTTCGTCTTTGTTCAATGGCGGAAACAACGTCCATGCCGAGCTCCTGTCGGAAGCGTGGTGCTCCCGGAAAATAAAAGGGCGGATGTCGGAAGCATCCGCCCTGAAAGTGGAAGGCGACGGAGTTGCCGGAACAGCCGACAGGTCGCGCCCTCGGAAAATTACTTGTTCAGAGCTTCCACGCCGGCCTTGGCCACGTTGGTGTCTTCCTGCACGGTGCCGCCGCTCACGCCGATGGCGCCCACGATGACGCCGTTCTTGTCCTTGAGCAGTTCGCCGCCGCCGAAGATGACGAGGCCGTTGTTGGTCACTTCAATGCCGTACAGTTCGCCGCCGGGCTGGGAGGCGGCGCCGAGCTCGGCGCTGGACATGTTGAACATACGGGCGGTTTTTGCCTTCTTCATGGACACGTCGATGCTGCCGAGGAAGGCGCCGTCCATGCGGCAGAAGGCCTTGAGATTGCCGCCGGCGTCAATGACGGTGATGTTCATGGGAACGCCCTGCTTCTTGGCGAAGGCAAGCGCGCCGTCCACGACTTTCTGAGCCTGTTCAAGAGTCAGGTCACCGGGAAGCTGCAGTTTGCTGGTATCAACGGCTGCGGAAGCAGGGGCGACCAGAGCGGCCAGAAGAGCGCAGGTGAGAAGTATGCGACGCATGATCCTATCTCCATGTTTTTCAGAAGGCATATATGGCGGGAATGCCATATGCGCGTTTCCGGTTTGTTTTCTTATAGCTCAGCGTATGGCCCCTTTCAAGGGTCGCGGGCCGTTTTTTCAGAGAGAACCGGACGAGGATGCCTCCGGGGCGGTGAAGAGAGCAGGAGAAGTGCGATGTGTTTCCGTTGCTTTTATATTATTAATATAGAGATAGGCCTTGCTTCTTACGTCATGAAAGGGAATGTGCAATACAGGACTATATTTTTTATTAGTAATTTCCAATGATTACAGGTTTGAACATGGAAAAGAGGGGAGGAATGTTCCGAACACCACGAATGGGAACAAGGGAAGAGCAGGAAGAATAATTTTGAAATAGAATTTTGAAATGAAATGGGAAAAGTTTGAAAAAATAATGTTATATTTTTTTATAACATATTGTAATTATTGATTATTTATGAGATTGAATTTTGAAATGAAAAAGTTCTTTTTTTATTTTTTCAGAATCTTTGACTTTTTCGCCGCGCTGCCGTAGGACAAATACAGTACAAGTCTCTTATCCTTTCGCTAAGTAATGCTATCAAGGAGTTACTATGAGCACTGATGTCAAATGCATGTACCAGGGACAGATTACTTCCTTCTTTATTCCTACTGTGACTCTCGTTGGTCCCAACTGCAGTAAGGAAATTCCCAACCGCCTGAAGAGCCTTGGAGCCAAGCATCCTCTTATAGTAACTGACAAGGGTATCGTTGCCTGCGGTATCCTCAAGCAGATTACTGACATTCTGGATGAAGGCGGCGTAACGTATGTTGTCTTTGACGGCGCTGTTCCGAACCCCACCGATCAGAATGTGCATGACGCTGCTGACGTTTATAAGGAAAACGGCTGCGACAGCCTCATCACCCTCGGTGGCGGCAGCTCTCATGACTGCGGCAAGGGCGTCGGCTTCCTCGTCAGCAACGGCGGCAAGATTCAGGACTATGAAGGCGTGGACAAGTCCAGCAAGCCCTTCCCTCCCTACATTGCCGTGAACACCACCGCCGGTACCGCTTCGGAAATGACCCGCTTCTGCATCATCACCGACGTGGCCCGCAAGGTTAAGATGGCCATCGTTGACTGGCGCTGCACTCCCAGCGTCGCCATCGACGACCCCGTCCTCATGATGGGCATGCCGCCTTCGCTCACCGCCGCCACCGGTATGGACGCTCTGACCCACGCCGTGGAAGCCTATGTTTCCACCGCCGCTACGCCCATGACCGACGCCTGCGCTGAAAAGGCCATCGAATTCATCAACCGTTATCTGCGCCGCGCCGTGGCCAACGGTCAGGACAAGGAAGCCCGCGAAGGTATGTGCTATGCCCAGTACCTTGCCGGTATGGCCTTCAACAACGCCAGCCTCGGCCACGTCCATGCCATGGCTCACCAGCTGGGCGGCTTCTACAACCTGCCTCACGGCGAATGCAACGCCATCCTGCTGCCCTACGTCTGCGAATACAACCTCATCGCTGCCCGCCGTCGTTTCGGCCGCATCGCCAAGCTGCTCGGCGAACGCACCGAAAGCTACACCGCCAACGAATCTGCTGAAGCCGCCGTCAAGGCCATCCGTCAGCTGTCCCGCGACGTGAACATCCCCGAAGGTCTCATCGCTCTCGGCAAGAAGTACGGCAAGGAAGTGCGCGAGGAAGACATTCCGATCATGACCGCCAACGCTCAGAAGGACGCCTGTGGTCTGACCAATCCTCGTACGATGACCGACGCTGCCGTGGCGGCCATCTACAAGAAGGCTCTGTAAGAGCGGCCTGACATGATGCCGGAGCCCGGCTCCGGCACCTTCCGGTACATCCCTCCCTGCAACAGGCGCGTATGGTCGGCATGCGCGCCTGTTCTCATGTTTTTTCCCTACCTGAGATGCCCTGTCTGCCGGATGTCCGGATTTTCTTACGGTTTTGTTTTTGCATCCGCTTCAGGAATGCGTCATGGCCGGGCAGAGACCGCCATCAGTTCATGGGCCAGCGGCAGCTTTTTTGCGAGGGCAGAGGAGTTCGTCCGGCTCACGTTTTTCAACGATGGTCATAAAAAATGCCGTCCTTTGCGGGACGGCATTTTTTCATGCGATGGAATCCGTAAAGCTTTGTCTACTTCGCTTCAATGAACGCCTGATAGGCGAGCTTGGCGGAGTAGATGTCCGGCACGGAGGAAAGCTCGAAGGGGCTGTGCATGCCGAGAAGAGCAGGACCTGCATCCACCACGTCCATGCCGTAGGCGGCAAGGAAGAGCGCCACGGTACCGCCGCCGCCCACGTCCACCTTGCCAAGTTCGGCCATCTGCCACGGGATGTTCCTGGCGTCGAGCACGCCGCGCATCCAGCCCAGATATTCGGGATGGGCGTCGTTGGCGCCGTACTTGCCGCGGGAGCCGGTGAACTTGCAGAAGGCCACGCCGTATCCGAAGAAGGCGGAGTTCTTGAGTTCGTGGCGGTCCTGCCAGTCGGGATCCACGGCGGCGTGCACGTCGCCGGAGAGAGCCTTCGTGTTCATCATGATTTTGCGGAACGGCGTTTCCGGTTCCCAGGATGCCGCCATGTCTTCCACGCAGTACTGGAAGAAGCGGGAGCTTGCGCCGGTGGAACCGTCGGAGCCGATTTCTTCCTTGTCCCAGAAGATGAGGCAGCTCGTATATTCCGGATCCTCGGCGTCGAGCAGGGCGCGGAGAGCCGTGTAGACGCAGATGCGGTCGTCCTGGCCGTAGCCGCCGACGATGCCCTTGTCGAGGCCCACATAGCGGGCCGGACCGGCAGGCACGGCCTCAAGTTCGGCCGAGATGAGGTCGTCTTCGCGGATGCCGTACTTTTCGTTGAGCAGCTGAAGAATGCGGGTCTTTACGGCGTCCTTGGGAGCCTTGTCTTCGCCGTTTTCCTCGTCGGCGAGCACGGGCTCATGGCCGAGAATGATGTTGAGCTTTTCGGCGTCGAAGGCGTCGGACAGCTTGAGTCCGGCGTCCTTGTGGGCAAGATGGGGCAGAAGATCGGCAATGGTGAAGACGGGTTCGCTTTCCTGTTCGCCGAGGCAGACGCGGATGCTTTCGCCGTCGGCCTTCACGATCACGCCGTGTATGGCAAGCGGACGGGCAAACCACTGATACTTGCGCAGACCGCCGTAGTAGTGGGTCTTGGCCTGTCCGACGCCGACCTGCTCCATGAGGGGGCGCTGCTTGAAGTCGAGTCTCGGGCTGTCGGTATGGGCGCTGATGAGGCGGATGCCTTCGGCAAGAGGTCTGCGGCCTTTGCGGGCCACGAAGACGGCCTTGCCGTGCAGTGCCTGCCAGCCTTTATCCGTGCCGAAACCCTCGGTATAGCCGGCCTTTTCCAGACGTTCGATAACGCCGGATACGGCTTCGCGTTCGGTCTTGCAGTCGGAAATGAAGCGGATGTAGTCGTCCGCCAGAGCCGACATGGCCTGACGGTGTTCGTCCGAGCGGTAGATTTCCCAGCCGGACTTGGGAGAAGAGGCGAGTTCGTCCATGATGACCTCGTATATTGATGAAGGTGTTGCTGTGGAACGGCGGCTCAGGGTCGGAACTATCAGTCGTCCTGCTTCTGCAGGGCTTCCTTCAGAACCCTTGCCGCGTCATGAAAGTCTTCCTCCTCCAGCGTGCGGGGGTCAAGCTGGAAACAGGGATCTTCCAGTCTGCCCACGAGCGGAGGTTCCGTGCTCAGAAGACGTTTTTTCAGCCGTGCAGCTGACAGGCGTTCCGGCCGCACGCAGACCAGCGTGGTGGGCATGCCCTGTTCGGGGAAGGAGCCTCCGCCCACGCGGGAGAAATCGTTTTTCAGGGTGCATTCCGCCAGTCCGGCGAGCTCGGCGGCCAGAATGCCGCGCAGCGTTTCGGCCCGGGCAAGAAGCGTGTCGGCGCTCATGCTCAGGCGGCGTACCGTGGGAATGCGGCGGCGGGCCTCTTCCGGATCACGGTACAGACGGAGCGTGGCCTCCAGAGCTGCCAGCGTGAGCTTGTCGCAGCGCAGGGCGCGCAGAAGCTGATTTTTCTTCATCTGGTCGACGTAGGCCTTTTTGCCCACGATGATGCCGGCCTGCGGGCCGCCGAGCACCTTGTCGCCGGAAAAGGTGACTACGTCCGTTCCCTGACGCAGCACTTCCGGCACCGTGGGTTCGTCATGCAGTCCCCAGCGGGAGAAGTCCATCAGGCTGCCGCTGCCGAGATCCTCCAGCAGCGGAAGATCGTGGGCATGGGCCAGATCGGCCAGCTCCGCAGCCGGAACGGAGGAATGGAACCCTATGATGCGGTAGTTGGAAGGGTGCACCCAGAGCACGGCGCGGGTCTGATCCGACAACGCCTTTTCATAGTCGGCAAGATGGGTGCGGTTGGTGGTTCCCACTTCCCGCAGGGTGGCCCCGCTGCGCTCCATGACGTCGGGAATGCGGAAGCTTCCGCCTATTTCCACAAGCTGTCCGCGGGAGAGAATGACTTCTCCTCCCTTGCACAGCGTGTCGAGCATGAGCAGCACGGCGGCGGCATTGTTGTTTACCACGAGGGCGGCTTCGGCGCCGGTCAGCTCGCACAGCAGCTCTTCCACCAGACTGATGCGGCTGCCGCGCTCTCCGGTTTCAAGATTGAACTCCAGATTGCTGTAGCCGGAGGCGGCGATGCGTACGGCCTCCTGCGCCTCTTCGGCCAGAACGGAGCGACCGAGATTGGTATGAACCACCACGCCCGCGCCGTTGATCACGCGTCTGAACCTGGGTTTTTCCTTCTGCTTGACGGCCAGAGTCAGACGGTTCTGCACGGCCTCGGGCGAAAGTTCGGAGGCGTCCGTGATGCGTGCGGCCCGGATGTCTTCCCGCAGATCGTCAAGAACGGCGCGGCAGCATTCCAGAAGCACGCCGTGCGGCATATGGGAAAAGCGTTCTTCCAGCCAGTGCAGGCAGAAATCCACCGAGGGAAGGTGTCGGAATAGTGACGACATGGCATCTCCCGTTCCGACGGCAGCGCGTCGGGACTTGTCTTGAGGGCGGCTCGGGCCCGTCGTTCAGATGGCCTGTCTTGCCGGTTCGAGCAGCGAGGGCCACATTTCAAAGACTTCCGAAAGAAGATAGAGCGATCCGCAGACAAGCACGGGCTTTTCTCCCGCAGCCGCCTGCGCATGGCGTATGGCGTATTCCAGCGAGTCCGCAGCCGCGGCACGGCTTCCGAGCAGCGCCGCCAGATCGTCGGCCGACGCCGCTCTCGGATTATCCTTGATGGCGGGGACGAAAAGCGGAACGTTTCCGGAGAGCTGGAGCACAAGCTGCGTGAGCTTTTCCGGCTGCTTGTCGGCAAGGCAGGAAAAGACGACGGCGCCGGGGCGCTCTTCTTCATGCATCTGGTCAACGGCTTTGAGAAGCGCCGTCATGCCGTGAGGATTGTGCGCGCCGTCCAGCCACATGGCGGGATGCGTCTTTCCTGCGGGCACGAACTGCAGCCTGCCGGGAATGAAGGCGCGGCGCAGGCCGAGGGCGATGGTACGCCTGTCGGTTTTCCAGTTGTGGAGGCGGCAGAGCATGACCCAGGCCAGTACGGCGGTCTGGGCATTCATGCGCTGATGCGGTCCGTGCAGACCGAGCTCAACGTCTTCCGGCAGAACGGCACATTCCTTGAGGTCGTCGGGAAGGTCTTCCCACAGGGCCATGCCGGACCTGTTGCCGTCGCATCCTCTGGAAGAGGGGGCGCTGCACAGGGCTATGCCGTGTTCATCGGCCTTGCTGCGCAGAATGTTCCGGACCTCTTCCTCCTGCGGAGCGCTGACGGCCACGGATACGCCTGCGCGCAGGGCATCGGACTTGTCGTCGGCAATGGCGGCGAGAGTGTCGCCGAGCACGTTCATGTGATCCATGCCTATGGGAACAAAGCACACCATGTCCACAGGCAGTGCCGTCGTGGCGTCGTAACGGCCGCCGAGTCCGGCCTCGAAGATCATGAGGTCGCTTTCGCTGGTCTGAAATGCGGAAGCCGCCATCACGGTGAGCAGCTCGAAGTAGGTGAGATCCTTTTCGGCCTGCACGGCTTCAGAGGCAAGGGCGGGCCAGACGCGCCGGGGAAGCATGGTGTGATTCTGCCGTATGCGTTCCTCAGGCCAGACGAAATGAGGCGAGGTGTACAGTCCGGCGTTCAGACCGTGGGCCATGGCTATGGACTGCAGAAAGACCGACGTCGAACCCTTACCGTTGGTGCCGACGATCTGCACGGCCGGGCAGCGGAACTTGTCGAGGCCGAGCGTGTGCAGGGCGCGCTTCATGCGGTCCAGCCCCATGTCCATGTGGAAAAGGCCCAGCGAATCCAGATGACGGATCACGTCCTCATAGGTGCGGAAGGGAGAGTCTTCGGGAAGACGGCAGCAGGCGGGAGTCTCACTCATGGGCGGCTTCTTTCTTGGCTTTTCTTGCGGCACGCAGCCAGTCGTACCAGGCATCGAGGCCTTCGCGGCTGCGGCAGGAAACTTCCATGACGGCAAGGTCGGCGTTCAGCGCACGCGCATGGGCGCGGGCCTTCTGCACGTCGAAGTCCACATAGGGGAGCAGGTCGATCTTGTTGAGGACCATGGCCCTGGCCTTGTGGAACAGATACGGATACTTCTGCGGCTTGTCGTCGCCTTCCGTCACGCTGAGCAGCGCGATCTTGGCATCTTCCCCGCAGTCGAATTCCGTGGGGCAGACAAGGTTGCCCACGTTTTCGATAAAGAGAATGTCAAGACCTTCGCAGTCGAGCGACTGCAGGGCTTCGCTGACCATGCTGCTGTTGAGATGGCATCCGCCTTCGGTATTGATCTGTACGGCCTGCGCGCCGGAAGCCGCCACGCGACGGGCATCGTTGTCGGTCTGAAGGTCGCCTTCGATCACGGCCATGCGGAATTCTCCCGAAAGGTCGTTCAGCGTGCGTTCCAGAAGGGACGTCTTGCCGGAACCGGGGGAGCTGATGAGATTGAGCACGAGAGTGCCGCGACGGGCGAAGTCGGCGCGAAGGCGCGCGGCAATGCGGTCATTGGCTTCCAGTACGTTGCGGACAACGGGAATTTCCATGATATGCCTCGAAATGTTCAGGATAAGGGAAGAAGCGCAGCGTTACTCCGCTTCCAGATGGTCGAGAAAAATGCCTTCCCCTCCCGCAACGCGGAAAGGAGCGGTTTCGCCGCAGGCAGGGCAGGGCGCGTACATGGCGTCTCTGCTCTCTGGTGCGAACGAGTGCCCGCACAGGCAGCAGCAGAGACGAAGCGGCTCTTCCACCAGTTCCAGCTTCGCTCCTTCGTGGGGAGTTCCTGCGGTCATGACCTCGAAGGCCATGTGCATGGCGTCTGGCTGAACCTGATCAAGAATACCGTGCCGTATGCGCAGAAGGGTGAGTCTTGAGGCTCCGTGCCTTGCCAGCTCTTCCTGCGCAATGTCCATAACGCTTGCCATAAGGGAAAGTTCATGCATGGAAATGGGTGTATAGGAAAAAGGCCCGAGCGTCCACTGTGGCAGAATTTTTCACATGATCGGGCCTGCTTGTCATTGCCCGGTGATGTCGGCTATAGAGGAAGGAAAACCGCTTCATGCCTGAAGCTTGAGAGGATCATATGCACAGAACAGTGCGTCTTTTCGTCTATGCCGGCGCCATGCTGGCCGTCGCTGTAGGCGTTGCCACTATGCTCAGGGACGATTCCGGCTATGAGGCCGGACGTTCGGAAATATCGGGAAAACTCGTCGGCCTGACGGAATATCAGGAAAACAGAACGGAAGCCGGACACCTGACTGCTCAGGAACCTTCTGCCGTAGAGCGGAAAGCGGAGACTGTTGTCGGTGAGGAGAAGAAGACTCCGTCGAAGGAAGAGGCGGCGCCTGTCGTAAAGACGCAGGAAAAGAAGAGCTCCGCGCCCGTGGCAGCTCCGAAGGCCGCCGCCCCTGAGAAGAGTGAAAAAGAGGCGGAAGCCGTTTCAAAGGAGGCAGCCCCGAAGGTGTCCGAACCTGCTCAGGCTCAGACGGAAAAGAAGAGTGACGCCGTTTCGACGGCACGGGTCGAGCCTGAAGCAAAGGACGATGAGGTCGCCCGAAAGACCTCTGAGCCCGCGCAGAAGGAAGAGAGCGCTGCCGCAGCCGGAAGCGATCCTCTGCCCGTAGTTTCCGTTTCCGCGGAGAGCAGGGGAGAAGGCGAGGATCCGAAGACTTCCGCTGCTGCGGAAGAAAAACCGGAAGCTTCGGATCAGAAGGGCGGCGCGACCTCTGGCGGCAGCCCCGTGAGTCAGGCTCTTGCCGAAGTTCGGGCCGACATGTCCGGGGAGGTTTCTGCGGAAAAGCCTGAGGAGAAGGCGGAAAAAGCCGAACCTCAGTATGAAAGAGTGGTGACGTCCGCCCGGTTCGCCATGCAGGGCAGCCAGATCAAACTGATTCTTCAGGGCAACGCCCCGATGGTCGGTCACTATTTTTCGTTGGAGAATCCTGATCGCATCGTGCTGGATCTTGCCGGAAACTGGGAAGTGCAGGTGCCGAAGGTGCCGAGCAATCGCCTTATACGGGCGGTGCGCGTGGGACATCACGACGACAAGACCCGTATCGTTTTTGATATGAAAACGCAGGGCAAGGCGGCGCTGGTTCCTCTGGACCGCAACGCACTTGAGCTTCGCATTCAGTAGGGGATTCGCCATGAATGTGAATGGAAGGCATTACCGTACCATCTGGACGGAGGGCGAAGGCGAGGCGGAAACGCTGTACATCATCGACCAGACGGCGCTGCCGCACGAGTTCCGCATTCGTGCGCTGCGCAGCGTGGACGACGTGTGCCGCGCCATTCGCGAGATGTGGATCCGCGGGGCGGGACTCATCGGCGCCGCTGCCGCGTGGGGCGTGTGGGTGGCGGCCCGTACGGCTCCGGCCGGAGATTTTACGGCGTTCATGGAGCGCAGCATGGAAGAGCTGCGCCTCACAAGACCAACGGCCGCCAATCTGGTCTGGGCGCTTGAGCGCCAGAAAAGGGCCATGGCAGGGCTTTCCGGCCAGGACGCGGAACGGGCCGCCCATGCCGAAGCGAAGGCCGTTGCCGATGAGGATGCGGAGTTCTGCCGCCTGATAGGTCTGCACGGTCTTGCTCTTATTACAGATGCGGCGGCCCGACATCCCGGACGCCCGGTGAACATTCTCACGCACTGCAATGCCGGGTGGCTGGCCTTCGTGGATTACGGCTCCGCGCTGTCTCCGGTTTATGCGGCCTTTGATGCCGGTATCGACGTGCATGTGTGGGTGGATGAAACGCGTCCGCGCAATCAGGGCGCGGCCCTGACCGCCTGGGAACTCGGTAGACACGGCGTTCCCCATGATCTTATCGTCGACAATGCCGGCGGCCATCTCATGCAGCACGGCATGGTGGACATGGTCATTACCGGTGCCGACCGCGTGACGCGCTGCGGCGATGCCGCCAACAAGATCGGCACATATCTCAAGGCTCTTGCCGCCGCCGACAACGGGATTCCCTTTTATGTGGCGCTTCCGTCCTCCACGTTCGATTTTTCCCTGCGCGACGGCGTACGCGATATTCCCATAGAAGAGCGGGGAGCGGACGAGGTTCGCCGCATGAACGGTCTTTCGGAAGCGGGAGAGGCGGAAAGCGTGCTCATCTGCCCGCAGGATACGCCGGCCCGGAACTGGGCTTTCGACGTAACTCCGGCACGTCTCATCACCGGACTCATAACGGAGAGAGGCGTGTGCGAAGCTTCGGAGCAGGGGATTCTTTCACTGTATCCGGAACATGCGTGAGGAAAAAGTGAACAGAGAAGAAGGATACATCAAGTTCCGCTGTGTGCATGAACCCGGTCCGGCGCCGGAGCATCCCGCCTGGGAGGCTCTGAACGAACTGCGTTCCGACCTGGTCAAAGCGGGGCTTGTGGGCGTGCTGGAAAACGGCGTCGGATATGGAAATCTTTCCCTGCGGGCTGATAATGGATTTGTGGTGACGGCCACCGCGACGGGACATATTCCGGTGCTGGGCCGTGAGGGCTACTGCCTCGTCACCCGTTGCGACATCGACACCAATACCGTCTGGTCGTCGGGTCCGGCCCAGGCCAGCTCCGAGTCCATGACGCACGCGGCTGTCTATGAAGCTTCTTCCGTGACGGGATGCGTCATTCATCTTCACCATGCCGGACTGTACGGTCAGCTCATGGCGGGAAAGGCTCCTGCCACGGCTCCCGAAGCGGTCTTCGGAACGCCCGACATGGCACGCAGCGTTGCCGAGCTTGTGCGGCAGCATCCGGCAGACGGCGTCATCGCCATGACCGGGCATCCCGACGGATTCATCATGTACGCTCCCGATGTCGATCATATGCGGGACCTTCTGTACATGCTGTCGCAGGGATACATTCCCTGCTGATCGCCGCTCGGCGGATACGCGGAACAACGGTCGATACGGGGAGATGTCTGTCTTGCGGGGCACAGCCGCCTGAGAGAGACATAGCCTTCTTATATCATAATATAATAGACGCGATCTCCGGCTTTTGACGGAGTCGGGCAGACAACAGCGACGGGATGAACGAGCATGAGCAGCAAAATCGGCATTATCGGCGGCAGCGGACTGGATGATCCTTCTCTTTTTGAGATCGTTCGAGACATCACGGAAAGCACGCCCTACGGCGATCCCTCCAGTTCGCTGCGGGAAGGGTTCATTGCCGGAGTACCCGTTGTTCTTCTTGCGAGGCACGGGCGGCAGCATACCATTCCTCCCACGCAGGTGAATTATCGCGCCAACATCTGGGCGCTGAAGTCGGCGGGCTGCACTCATGTGCTGGCCAGCACGGCTGTCGGATCGCTTCGGGAGGAGATCGAGCGCGGCGACCTGATTCTGCCGGATCAGTTCATTGATTTTACCCGGTCGAGAGCCTTGAGCTTTTTTGACTCGTTCGAGCCGGGGAATCCCGTGCATACGGCCATGGCCGACCCCTTCGATGCCGGACTGAGAAAAGTGATGGCTGAAGAGCTCAGAACTCTCGGTTATCGTTTTCATGACGGCGGAACCGTCGTCACCATAGAAGGGCCGCGTTTTTCCACCAGAGCGGAATCCAGAATGTTCCGTCTCTGGGGGGCGGATATCATCAATATGAGCATCGCCACGGAGGCGATCATGGCCAATGAACTGGGCATTCCGTATGCTGCTGTTGCCATGAGCACGGACTATGATTCCTGGAAGGTGGATGATTCCGTAACCTGGGAAGCCATTCTTGCCGTGGCACAGGCCAATGCCGAAAAGGTGCTGGAACTGTTCCGGCGAGTAGTTCCGAAGATCGGCTGAGGCGGGAAGACCTGTCTTCTGGCGTTGTGCAGTAATTAAGAAGCAGGGGCGGAGAGTTTTCTTCGCCCCTGCTTATTTGTGGTTTAAGGTCTCTGGAGGCGGAAAAGGTCGCGAGAAGTGCGGTTCTA
>USBZ01000035.1 GCA_900553065.1 uncultured Desulfovibrio sp.
GGTATCGGTTATTTTTATCCGACACTAACCGCCCCCGAAGAAATCGCCGCCAACATGACCTGTCATATCGCGCCCGACAACAGTATGACCTACCTGTGGAAAAACGAGCCGATTCTCCACATCATGCCCGAAAAACGCGAGCACGACGGAGAATCCTCCGTGCTCTGGCGCATGTTCACCAGAGACGATATGCCCTCCGACACCTCCGAGGTATCCCATGAACATTCTTGAAACCATAGGACACACGCCGCTCATTTTTCTGGATACCCTTTCCGCAGACCTGCCGGCGAAGATTCATGTCAAATATGAAGCCCGCAATCCCGGCGGCTCCATCAAGGACAGAGCGGCATACGGCTACATCAGCGCAGCCCTTGAAAGCGGCGCTCTTGCCCCCGGAGGCACCGTTGTGGAAGCCACCAGCGGCAACCTCGGCATCGGTCTTGCCGTGATCTGCGCCAAGAAGGGACTCAGACTCATGCTGGCCATTCCCGCCTCCGCCAGCCAGGAACGCATCGCGCTTTTGCGCGCTCTCGGCGCGGAAGTGCTGCTCACGCCCGCGGAAAGAGGCATGCAGGGAGCTCAGGACAAGGTCGACGAACTTCTGCGCACCCTTCCCGGAGCTTTCCGTCCCGATCAGTTCGGGAATCCCGTAGGCCCGCAGGTGCACTATGAAACGACCGGCGCGGAAATTCTGGAAGACTGCCGGAAGGAAGGCTTTGTTCCTGCCGCATTCGTGGCGGGCGTAGGTTCCGGCGCAACCCTCATGGGCGTGAGCCGCAGACTCAAGGAAGCCGATCCTTCCATCCGCTGCTTTGCCGTGGAACCTGAGGAGTCTCCCGTGCTCTCCAAGGGCCGCAGCGGCGCTCACGGCATACAGGGCATCGGAGCGAACTTCGTTCCTTCCGTCTTCGACCGCGACCTCGTCGACGGCATTCTCACGGTCAGCACCGAAGACGCCATGAAAACGGCCCGCGATCTCATGGCCAGAGAAGCCATGAGCTGCGGCATCACTTCCGGCGCCAACGTGAAGGCCGCCGTGATGCTGGCCATGCAGCCGGAATTTGCGGGCAAACACATCGTCACCGTTGCGCCCGACACCGGCGAACGCTACCTTTCCACTCCTCTCTTTTCCAAGGACTGAGCTTCCATGACTCCCTGCTTCCCCTCCCCCGACCAGGAACTGGCCCTCTCCCGCATGCGCGAACTCGACGAGATAACCGACGCGCTCTGCCGCCCCGAGTCCCTCTCCAGAGTGTTCAACGCCAAGGACTGCTCCACGCCTCTTCCCTCTCAGGAAACGCTGAAGGAAGTGATGGAACGCCTCAAGGCCGTGCTCTTCCCCGGCTACTTCGGTCCTTCCCAGGTGCACCGCGAGTCGCTGCGCTATCATCTTGCCGCCAATCTCGATTCCATCTTCCGGCTGCTCAGCGAACAGATCCGCCGCGGCGGCTGCTTTGCCTGCGCCGACTATGTGAACGACTGCCGCGGCTGCGACGTGGCCTCCAAGGAAATGGCCATGAAGTTCATGCAGCGCATTCCCGCCATACGGGACATGCTTGCCGAAGACGCCCGCGCCGCCTACGAGGGCGATCCCGCCGCCACCAGCCCGGGGGAAACGGTGTTCTGCTACCCCTCCATGCTCACCATGATCCATCACCGCATCGCTCATGAGCTGTATGAGCTTCATGTGCCCATCATTCCGCGCATCATTGCCGAAATGGCCCACTCCCGCACGGGCATCGACATTCATCCCGGCGCTCAGATCGGCGAAAACTTCTTCATTGATCACGGCACGGGCGTGGTCATCGGTGAAACCTGCATCATCGGCAAGGGCTGCCGCCTCTATCAGGGCGTGACGCTGGGCGCGCTTTCCTTCTCCAAGAACGCCGACGGCACGCTGGTCAAGGGCATTCCCCGCCATCCCATTCTGGAAGACAACGTCACCGTATACGCCGGAGCCTCCATCCTCGGCCGCATCACCATCGGCAAGGGTTCGGTCATCGGCGGCAACGTCTGGCTCACGCACAGCGTGCCGGAAGGCAGCCGCATCGTGCAGAGCGGCCCCAAGGCCAAGCCCGGCGAAGCTCTTACCGGCAAAAACGACAAGAAGCAGGCCGACACGGCGGAAAAGAAAAACGCCTGATCGCTTTTCCCGTCAAACTGCGGCGGGGGAGGCACATGTTCCGCCCTGCCGCAGACCCGCCCGCCCCTGCGGAAGCTGCATATCTGAAAAAAGCGCCTTCGGGCGCTTTTTTCATTATTCTTTCTGCCATGATGCCGTCACATTGCCCGGGCATACTGCCCCGGAAAAGGAGCTTTCCATGACAGCATCTGCAAAACTTCGCGTTGCCGTTGCCGGCGGCGGGAGCTGGGGATCGGCACTGGCCCATGTTCTGGCCACGGCCGGACACGACGTGACCCTCGTTCTCAGGGATGAATCCGTAGCCCGTGCCGTGGAAGAACGGCACGAAAATCCGCGCTACCTTCCCGGCAGGCGTCTGCACGAAGGCGTCAAAGCCTCCACTTCTTCCGAAACGCTGAAAGACTGCGAAGTTCTGGTGCTCGCCGTGCCCTGTCAGCATCAGCGCCTCTGGCTGCGCAGTGCAAAGCCCTTCATCGCGGAAAAAGCCGTTATCGTGAACGCCTCCAAGGGGCTGGAAACCGGCAGCTGCCTGCCCATGAGCAAGGTGGCCGCGGAAGAGCTTTCTCTCGCTCCGTCACGCTATGCCGTGCTGTCCGGTCCGTCGTTTGCCGCAGAAGTCGTGGACGGTCAGCCCACGGCCGTGGTGCTCGGCTGCGAGGACGAAGAGGCGGGCGCCCGGCTCAGAAGCATTTTTTCCACGCCCTTCTTCCGCTGCTACTCCAGCACCGACGTCACGGGCGTGGAAACGGGCGGCGCGCTCAAGAACGTCATGGCCATTGCCGCCGGCGTATGCGACGGGCTGGGCTTCGGATCCAATGCCAGAGCCGCGCTCATCACGAGAGGTCTTGCGGAGCTCAGCCGTCTCGGCACGGCCATGGGCGCGCGCCCTCTCACCTTCATGGGACTCTCCGGACTGGGCGATCTCGTGCTTACCTGCACGGGCGGCCTTTCCCGCAACCGGCAGGTCGGGCTCCGACTCGGCAGGGGAGAACGACTGGAAAATATCGTTGCATCTCTGGGCATGGTGGCCGAAGGCGTGAAAACCGCCGAAGCCGCACGAACGCTGGCCGGACGTCTTCACGTTTCCGCGCCGGTCACCGAGGCCGTATGCCGCATTCTTCAGAACGACGCCACCGCGGCCGACGCCGTGCGCGAGCTCATGGACCGTCCGCTGAAGGAAGAATAACGGCTACCGGCTGCCGGACTGCGCATTTCTCAACCGGGTGATGTTGCGATGCGGCGGCTCGCCGAAAAGCCGCTTGTATTCCCTGTTGAACTGCGTGGGACTTTCATAGCCCACGGCAAGACCTGCGCTTGCCGCGTCTATTCTCTCGGAAAGCATGAGGCGCTGGGCTTCAAACAAACGCAGACGCTTGTGGAACTGAAGCGGACTCAGGCTGGTGACTTCCTTGAAATGCCTGTGGAAGGTGGACGTGGCCATATTCACCCGCCGGGCCAGCTCCTCGACCTGAAGCGGAGAGCGGTAATTGTCGCGCAGCCAGGTTACGGCCTGCGCTATCTGCATGCTCTGGGAGCCGAGCGTATGAAAGCGCCGCAGAAATTCGCCCTGCGGGCCTATGAGCATGCGATAATAGATTTCTTTCGTAATCATGGGGGCAAGCACCGGAATCTGTTCCGGCCTGTCCAGAAGTTCCATCAGCCGCAGAAAGGCGTCCAGCACGGAAATATCCACGGTGTCCACGGAAACGCCGCGCAGACATTCTTCGGATGCCCCCGGAGAAGACGGCGGAACCTCCAGCGCGAGACGGGCCAGCTGAAAACGGTCCACATCCAGAGAAAGGCACAGAAAAGGCGCATCCTTTGTGCCGTCCACAACATGGAAGGAACTCGGCACATCCACGCCTATCACCAGGCACTGGCCTTCGCCGTAGACATATTCCTCCGTGCCTATCACGGACTTCTTCCGGCCCTGAAGCATGACGCCTATGCAGGGCGTATACAGACTGTTTTCCAGAACGTCGTTGGCCAGACGGCGGGAAATGGACAGGCCCGGAATGTCGGTCTTGCCTGCGCCGGGTTCCGGCATGTGCTTCATGGCCAGTTCCTTGAGCCGGTCGTTGATACGCTTCCAGTCTTCCATGCGAACCTCCGATCCTCCGCCCGGCAGTATCCCCGAAAAGACCATGCGACCTTTTCTGCCCGGCGGGATTTTCTTTCACATTACTCTTTCCAAGCGCCTTTCCCCAGATACGATTTCCTCTTTTTCTTGCCTGATTCTCTCATTCTTCAGCAGAAATGTCTCTTTTCGACAAACGAAGCTTTTTCGACTACAACGACCTTTCCCGCAACTTCAATAAGGTCTCTGTCATGGAACTTTCCCTGCTCATCATTCTTGTCCTGTGCCTGTTCTTCTTTCTCGCCGGTTTTGTGGATTCCGTAGCCGGAGGCGGCGGACTCATTTCCGTACCGGCCATGCTGCTGTGCGGTCTGCCGCCGCATATCGCCCTCGGCACCGGAAAGTTCGCCAGTACGCTGGGATCGCTTACCTCGCTGTGGACCTTTGCCAGAAATCATCTGGTCGTGCTGCGCATCGCCCCCGCAGGCTTTCTTTCGGCCTTTGCCGGAGGCATGGCCGGTTCCGCGCTTGCCATGCATCTCGACAGCGCCGTGCTGGGCAAGATCCTCATCTTTCTGCTGCCCGTAGGCATGCTCATCTCCCTTTTCTCCGGCCGCCTCGCCACGGAAGAAGGCGAGCTGCCGGAACGGCATCTCTGGATCAGGGTCATTCTCATGGGTTTTCTCATCGGCTCCTATGACGGCTTCTTCGGCCCCGGAACCGGCAGCTTCTTCATCATCGCCCAGCATCTTGTCCTGCGCATGGGGCTTGTGCGTGCGTCGGCCACGGCCAAGGTCTTCAATCTCGCCTCCAACGCCGGCGCCTTCGCCGTGTTCGCCTCCGGAGGCGCGGCTCTCTACTCCCTCGGCATTCCCCTCGCCGTGGCCAACATTCTCGGTAATCAGCTCGGCACGCGCCTTGCCATACGCATAGGCGCGCGCATGGTCAGAAATTTTCTCTATATTGCCCTCACCCTGCTGCTCATCAGTCTGATCTATCGGTTCTTCTTTGCATAGGAAAGCCCCGATAAGCATAGACCTCTGGACAGCCTTCGTGAAGACTGTCATAATTGATGCCGATAACACTTATTACCAGTATACGGAAGGACTATGCTCTTTATCGAAAAATGCAGAGAGGCGGTCATCTCGGTCGTTCCGATCGTCATTCTCGTTCTCCTGCTTCATCTGACCGTTTCGCCCCTCGGCGACGATCTGCCGCGCTTTCTGGCAGGCGCGGTGCTTTTCGTGGCGGGGCTCGGCCTCTTTCTCGTGGGCGCCGACATCGGCGTTCTGCCGGTAGGACAGAAAGTCGGCTCCACGCTTACCGAAAAACGTAATCTTGCCCTCATGCTGGCCGTAGGCTTCACGGTGGGCTTCATCATCACCGTGGCCGAGCCGGATGTGCAGGTGCTTGCCGCGCAGGTCACGGGAGTTGCGCCGGTCATGGCTCCCATGGCGCTTGTGGGCATCATTGCCGCGGGCGTGGGATTCTTCGTGGCCGTGGCCATGGGACGCATCATCTTTCAGCTTTCGCTCAAGACGCTGCTTTTTCTCTGCTACGCCGCCGTGTTCCTCTGCGCATGCTTCACGCAGGATCTCTTTCTCGGCATAGGCTTCGATGCGGGCGGCGCCACCACCGGCCCCATGACCGTACCCTTCATCATGGCCCTCGGCGTGGGCGTGGCCGCCGTGCGCGGCGGAAGTCACGCCGGTGACGACAGCTTCGGCTTCGTAGGGCTGGCTTCCGTAGGTCCCATTCTGGCCGTGCTCATGCTCGGTCTGTTCGCCTCCCCCGCCGCCCCGGATGCGGCATCCGCCGCAGAAACGGCATCCCGCGGGCTTGTCGCCCACTTCATCGCCCTTCTGCCCGAAGTCACCCATGAAGTCGCCACGGCCCTCGGTCCGCTGGCCATCCTGTTTCTGCTGTTCCGGCTCTTTCTCATCCGCTTCTCCCGCAGGCAGACGCTGCGCATGGTCATGGGCCTCATCTATACCTTCATCGGCGTCATTCTCTTCTTTCTCGGCGTGAAGGGCGGCTTCATGCCCGCAGGCGACGCGCTCGGCGCGCTGCTCTCCGATCCGGCGCATCGCTTTCTGCTCATTCCCGTGGCGCTCATACTCGGCGCGGTCGTCGTCTGTGCCGAACCTGCCGTATGGATTCTCACCGAACAGGTGGAACAGGTCTCCGGCGGCGCCATCCGCCGCAGACTCATGCTGGCGGCTCTTTCCGCAGGCGTCTCCCTGGCCGTGGGCATGGCCATGTACCGGGTGATCTCGGGAACGAGCCTCTGGTATTTCCTCATTCCGGGCTACGCGGCCGCCATGCTGCTCATGCGATTCTGCCCGAAGATGTTCACGGCCATCGCCTTCGACTCGGGCGGCGTGGCGTCCGGCCCCATGGCCTCAACCTTCATCCTTGCCTTCATGCTGGGAGTATCCAAGGGCGTAGGCGGCAATCCCGCCGTGGACGCCTTCGGCTGCATCGCCATGATCGCCATGACGCCGCTCATTGCCATTCAGCTTCTGGGTATTGTTTTCAGCCGCAAGACAGAGGATCGCTCATGAATACGTCTTTCAAGCAAAGCGCAGGCAAACTTCTTATCGCCGTTGTGGAAAAGCACAGGTGCGACGCGGCGGTGAAGGCGGCCAGAACGGCCGGCGCTCCCGGCGGAACCGTGATCATGGGTCGCGGTACGGCACAAAACAAGTGGCTCCGTCTCCTCGGTCTGGACGACGTGGAAAAGGAGCTGCTCTATACCCTGCTGCCCGCCCATCTCGTCCGCCCCGTCAAGGAAGCCCTTCGTCAGGCCCTGACCAGATCCCGGGGGATTCTCTTCACCATCGACGTGCTTGAGGCCGTTCGCCCCTCCACCCCGGAAGCCTTTCTTCTCCAGTCCCAGGAGGACAGTATGTCTGATCACCGCCCGGATACGTCCGGATACGAACTTCTTTCCGTCATCGTCAACAACGGCAGCGCCGATCAGGTCATGGATGCGGCCAGAAACGCCGGAGCGACGGGCGGTACCGTCATCCATGCGCGCGGCACGGCGCGTCCCGGCGACGCCGGATTCTTCGGCATCACCATCGTGCCGGAAAAGGAATTCGTCATGATTCTCTGCCCCGCAGACAAAAGCGAGCGCATCATGGAAAGCATCCGGACCGAATTCAGAGATGCCGATCCCGGTTCAGGCATCGCCTTCCGCACCGCCGTGGAATCCTTTGAAACGCTGGGCACGAAGGACTGAGAAGTCCCGCACTTTTTCCGAGGTCCCTGCCGGAATCCGCTCCGGCAGGGGCTTTTTTGCATGCTCCAAAGACAGCTCAACAGGATATTGACAGAGGTTCTCCCGTCTTCTATTTAAGTATTCACTTAATTAAATATCACAGGAATCCCCATGGCAACAACGCACTCCCCAGCGGAAGGCCCGGCCGCCCTTCCGGCAGCAACGGGAAACGAAACGGATACGGCTCTCCTGTACCGCGCCCTTGCGGACGAAACCCGGCGCAGCATCATAAGACTGCTTCTTCAGCACAACCTCTGCGTATCCGCGCTGGCAGGACGGCTGAACATCAGCGAAAGCGCCGTATCGCAGCACCTGAAAATTCTCAGGCAGGCCCGACTTCTGCATGGCGAAAAGCGCGGCTACTTCATGCATTACGACATCGATCGGGAAAGACTGCGCACGCTGGGGAAGGAAATCCTCGACATGGCAGACCTCACGCGGTCAGACGACGCTCCGGGCACGGCAAGGAAGACCTGCGCCGGAACGACGTCCGGATTTCCTGACGTATCGGGAAAAATTCTCCTTCCTCTCGCCCCGGTTTCCGGAACAAGGAGCTGACCATGTCCACAGCCGCCCTTTATCTCATTACTTTTCTGCTGCTGACCCTTTCCTTTTCCAAAGACAGAAAGAAAACCGTTCAGGCGCTGAAAAAGGCCTGGAAGTCCTTTGAAGGAATCCTTCCCCAGTTTCTGTCCATTCTCATTCTGGTCGGCCTCATGCTCGCCGTACTGGATGAATCCGTCATCAGCCGCCTGCTCGGCGCGGAATCCGGTCTTGTCGGCATGGCCATCGCCGCGATTACGGGATCCGTCACGCTCATTCCGGGCTTCATCGCCTTTCCTCTGGCGGCGTCTCTACTGGCTGCCGGAGCCGGTTACGGACAGATCGCCATGTTCCTGACCACTCTCATGATGGTCGGCATTGTCACGCTGCCGCTGGAGGCAACCTATTTCGGCAAACGTCTGGCCATACAGAGAAACCTTCTGGCCTTCCTCTACGCTGTCATTTCTTCCCTTCTGCTCGGAGGACTGCTGTCATGAAGAACGTCTTTCTCCGCTACCGGATGTTTCTGCTCTTTTTTGCCGTCAACATCGCGCTGCTGTTTCTTGAGCCTTCCACTGGATGGAGAGCGCTCGAGCTTACCGGGGACAATGTGGTGGAAATGCTTTCCTTTCTGCCGCCCATCTTCGTGCTGCTCGGCCTTCTGGACGTCTGGGTGGATCGAGAAACCATGATGAAGTACATGGGCGAAAAATCAGGCCTGCGGGGTATGCTTCTGGCCTTTATTCTGGGCTCCGCCGCGGCCGGTCCTCTGTACGCCGCCTTCCCCATGTCCGGCGTCATGATGAAAAAGGGCGCCAGTCTGCTCAATGTCTTCATCTTCATCGGGGCATGGTCGACCACAAAAATTCCGCTCATCATGTTTGAAACCGCCACGCTGGGGTTCCACTTCATGCTCATGCGGCTCATTCTGAATATCATCGGCATTCTGCTTATTGCCGTGATTCTGGCCCGAAGCACATCCGGCCTTCCGCAGCAGAACGCCTGAAAACACCGCACATCTCACGCAAAACGCTCCGCTTCTCCCCGAATCCTCATTGTGCGGCTTCCCGAAATCCGGCATGATGCCGTCATTCCCCTGCGGAGAAATTATGCGCGGCAGACTCATCTATATCATGGGCCCTTCGGGGGCCGGAAAGGACTCTCTTCTTCTCGCTCTGCGCCCGCTGCTTGAGGGTGAGCCCGTAGCCTTCGTGCGGCGATGCATCACGCGCCCGGCCTCCGCAGGAGGAGAACGGCATATTGCCGTCAGCCATGAGCGTTTCGAGGAACTTTCCGCCCGGGGACACTTCTCCCTTCAGTGGAAAAGTCACGGACTCAGATACGGCATTCCGGCCGCCTGGGAACGCCTGCTGGAGCGCGGCACCTCTCTTATCGTCAACGGATCGCGCGCCGCCTTTCCCGAAGCCCGGCGCCGCCATCCCGATCTCATTCCCGTGCTTGTCAGCGCGCCTGTTCCCGTGCTGCGGGCAAGGCTGATCGCCCGGGGCCGGGAATCCGGCAGCGATCTGGAAGAGAGGCTGCAAAGCGCGCTCGCTCCCGTTCCCGGTGCAGCATCCGTCTCCGGCTGGATACGCATCGACAATTCCGGCTGCCTTGAAGACGCCGCCAACACGCTGGCGCAGTCCATCAGAAACGCTCTGACCCGTCGAAAGCCTGGACAAAAATCCTGATTCTTTCCGGCCTGTCGATCCTTCACCAGCCCCATCATAATGCACCGGAAAGGCCGCATTTCCCTCTGGAATCGGTTATCCGCGCGCTGTTTTCCGCCCGCCCCGCCGCAGAATTCCGCCTCTCTCTTCCTGAAAACGTGAAGAGAACAGCCAATTCTCCGCACCTGCTTGACAAAGAAGAACCGCTTGTCTATTTCAAAAGTAAGTTTTCGAGTCGGTCCGGCTAAAGCGTACGTCACGCCGTTCCGACCTGAGTTTCTGCTCACAGGGTGGTTCTGGAAACGGTGCCGCCTCCCGTAATGCCCTCCCCGGGCATGGAAAGAAAACGCTTCGCTTGAGCCGTACCCGGCCTTCATGCCGTCATGGTTCTGGTGTTTTCGTCTGTGAGCAACACCGGAATCGCGCTTCGGCGCGGCATGGAGAATCGCATGAAAAGATTTCCCCTCATTCTTTGTGTTGCAGCGGCCCTTTTTCTCTCTCATCCCGGCGTATCCCGGGCCGAACAGTCTCTGCACGTCTACTGCGGCGCGGGCATGACAAAGCCTTTCGGTGAAATTGCCGAAGCCTTCACGAAAAAAACACAGGTGAACATGGAAGTCACCTATGCCAATGCCGGCCAGATCCAGTCCCAGATCAACACCGCGCAGGAAGGCGACTTCTTCATCGCCGGAGCCGTGGAAGAACTCAAGCCCGTGGAAAAATACGTGTCCGCCAGACGCGACCTCGTCAAACACGTTCCCGTTCTTGCCGTGGCCAAAGGCAATCCCAAGGGCATCAGCGGCGTCAAGGATCTTGGCCGGAGCGATCTTCGCGTCGTGCTCGGCGATGCCAAGGCCACACCCATAGGCAAAATCGCGGACAAGGCCATTGCCGACGCCGGACTGACCGGCAAGGTGAACGTGGTCAGCCGCGGCGTGACGGCTCCTTCCATCTTCAATGCCCTGAAAGTGGGCGAATGCGACGCCATCATCGTGTGGAAGGAAAACGTTTCCCCCGACATGGACATCGTGGCCGATCCGGCCATGGACGCCTATGTGAAAACCATTCCCGCCGCCTCGCTTTCCGTTTCCGACAACCCCGAAGGCCAGAAGAAACTGCTGGACTTTCTGAATTCCGACGACGCGCATGCCATCTGGAAAAAGCACGGCTATGTGGTGCTGAACTGACGAACCGGGAAGCTCTCCCAAGGGGGGAGCTTCCTTTTCTCCCCCGCTCCTTTTCCGCCTCGCCTTCCGCAGAGGACGCAGGACTGCGCGCCATGAACCAGAAGTTCTCCCTCTTTGACGGCGCAAGCCTTCTCATTGCCTTTCTGACCATCTTTTTTCTTGCGGCATCCGTCTGCACCATCGTCATCGGCGGACTGCCCTTTCTGCCTGCGGCCTTCCAGTCGAAGGAAGTTCTCTTTTCCATCCGGCTGAGTCTGGTCACTTCCACGCTCTCCACTCTGCTCTGCTTTCTGGTAGGCATTCCCTGCGCCTATGCGCTGGCCCGCTGCCGCATGCCGCTGCGCAATCTCTGCCGCATCATTCTGGAACTTCCCCTCTCGCTGCCCTATCTGGTGCTCGGCCTGTGCCTGCTCATGATGTTTTCCTCGGAAGCGGGCAAAATGCTCAGAAACATGGGCATACGCGTCATCTTTGAACCGGCCGGCATCGTCATGGCCCAGTGGATGGTGAACATTCCCTTCGTGATCAGGCTCATGCGCACCGCGCTGGAAGACATGGACGGCAGACTGGAATTCATTGCCGGAACGCTCGGCGCTTCCCGCTGGCAGCGATTTCTCACCATCACCCTGCCCCTGTGCCGCAGTGCCATTCTCATGGCCGCCATTCTCACATGGTCGCGCGCCATAGGCGAGTTCGGCGCCACGCTCATGCTGGTGGGCGTTACCCGCATGAAAACGGAAACGCTTCCGGCAAGCATCTATCTCAACATCAGCACGGGCGACAACGGCATGGCCATGGCTTCCGCCATCATTCTTCTCGGCATTTCCGGAGCGGCGCTTCTGCTCTCCACGCTGCTGCACAAGCGCGCCGCCAGCCGCATGGAAGGAGTGTCGTGGTCATGACGCCCCTCGTCTTTGATCATTTCTGCCTCACCCGGGGAAGCATGCACATCAGGGACATTTCCTTTTCCCTGCAGGAGAAGGAAATGTTCGCCATTCTCGGCCGCACCGGCGCGGGCAAGACGCTTCTTCTGGAATCCGCAGCAGGCTTTTATCCGCCGGAAAAAGGACAGGTACTTCTCTACGGCACCCCGGTTCAGGACATCCCTCTGGCGGAGCGGCGCATCGGATTCGTGTATCAGGACTACGCCCTCTTTCCTCACATGACCGTGCAGGACAACGTGGCCTACGGTCTTCGCGTACGCCGCGTGCCCAGGAAGGATCAGGAAGAGCAGGTCAAGGCCATTACCGAGCTTCTCGGCATAGGGCACGCACTCAGGCAGTATCCGCAAACCCTGAGCGGCGGGGAACGCCAGCGCGCGGCCCTGGCCCGTGCCCTGATCCTCAAACCGAATCTGCTGCTTCTCGACGAACCGTTCTCCTCGCTGGATCCGGCAACGAAAAAGCGTCTCTACGAGGAGATGGAAGGAATTCCCGAAAAATTCAACTGCGCCGTGCTCTTCGTCACGCATGATTTCAGAGAAGCCCAGAGACTGGCCTCGCGCATCGGCATCATGGCCGGGGGAAACATGCTCTGCATCCGTTCGTCGGAAGCTCTTTTCGAGCACAGCAGCAATACCGAACTCAACGCCTTTCTCGGTCTGGAGGACGCATGACCGCACAGGAACTCTACCGACGCCTCAGGCAGGAACTGGAAAGCCTTATCAAACGCCATCACCTGGAGCAAAGCCCCATACGGCTGAAGAGCCGGGGACTTTCTCCGGAGGAAGCCATCGGCAACACCCGCCGCAGGGATTATCCCATTCTTGCGGACAGAGAGGTCATGCTGCAGGCGGAGTTCGGGGAGGCCTTCGGACAGGCCTTTACCGATGCCCCTTCGGACTTCGACGGTACGCTGGAAGACATTCTGAGTCTCGATCCCGAGAGTGACTCCCACAGCCGGGGACTTCTTGTGGCATCGCTCAACGCCGTCATGCGCTACACGGGCGACATCGACCATACCGTGCACTGCCGCAACGATGAGCTGGAACAATGCGCCGAAGCCCATGCCGCTCACATCCGGGAACATTTCGGTTCGCCCCGCATCACGCTGATCGGCTACCAGCCCGCGCTCACGGCGCGCCTGTCGCAGGAGTTTTCCCTGCGCGTGCTGGACATGAATCCTCAGTTTGTGGGCAGCGAACGTTCCGGCATCACCATAGAGCACGGAACAGCCGCGTACCGAAGCGCCGTGCTGGAGTGGCCCGAACTCATTCTCTGCACCGGCAGCACGCTGTGCAACGGCACCTTCGTCAACTATCTGGACACAGGCCGGCCCGTCATCTTTTTCGGCATCTCGGGAGCGGCGGCCGCACGCATCTTCCATCTGCCCCGCTTCTGCCCGATGGCGCACTGAAAAAGGGGCGGGCCTTTTCCGCTCCGCGCCCGAGTCTCGCAGCCCTCTTCACGCCCCCTGCCGAGGGGCGTTATTTTTTCAAAAAAAGAAAAATTTTTCCTGATGTAAGGAGCCTGTAAGTTTCCGGTGCTTTACTGACCTCAACTGGAAAAGGTTACCACAATAAACAACATATACGTTTCCGGAGGAAACCATGACTATGCATCCCATTACCCTCACCCGAAAGAATCTCCCCGCCCTTTCCCGCCGCACCTCCCGCCTGCCGCTTGCTCTCAGCGCCGCGCTCGCCCTCATGCTCACCCTCGGCGTTTCCAGCGCCCTTGCCAAGGGGCCGGACGGAGGCTACACCCAGAGAAACGGCGGTTACACCGGCCCCGGTCCTGCCATCAATACCGTTGAACAGGCCAAGGACATGCGCGACGATGCCCACGTGGCTCTCAGAGGCCGCATCACCCAGCACCTCGGCGGAAAGCACTATGTTTTCCAGGATGAAACCGGCACCATCAACGTGGATATCGACGACAAGCACTGGCGCGGTCAGAGCGTCGGCCCCAACGACGTGGTGGAAATCTACGGCGAAGTGGAAAAGGACTGGCACGAACTGGAAATAGACGTTGACCGCATCGTCAAGAAGTAGGAAAACGCCGGCGCATTTCCTTCCCCGGAAATGCGCCGGAAAAGCACAAGGGGAGATCCATGCGCATTCTTCTGATCGAGGATGATGTTCTCATAGGCAACGGTCTTAAAATGGGACTTCCGGCTCTGGGTTTCGCCGTAGACTGGTTTCAGGACGGCACGCTGGGGCAGAAGGCCCTTTCTTCGGCGGAATACGACGCCGCCATCCTCGATCTCGGTCTGCCCGGCATGGACGGACTCGACATACTGAAAAGCTGGCGAAGTTCAGGAAGCGACATCCCTGTTCTGATTCTTACGGCAAGGGATGCCATCAGCCAGCGTGTGGAAGGCCTGAATCTCGGCGCGGACGACTATCTCGGCAAGCCCTTTGATCTGGATGAGGTGGCGGCCAGACTTCGCGCTCTTGTCCGCCGCAGACACGGGGTGACAAGCCATCAGCTCGTCCACGGCGCCGTCAGCTTCGATCCGCTGACAAGAACCGTATCCCTGAACGGACAGCCTGTCGCTCTGGGGCAGAAGGAAGTCATGCTCGTGGAGCTGCTTCTTCTGAACAGGCAAAGCGTTCTTTCCCGCAGCGCCATTGAGGAAAAGCTGTATCCCTGGGGCGAGGAAGTCAGCAGCAACTCCGTGGAAGTACTGGTTCACCGCATACGCCGAAAACTGGGAAGCGGCTTCATCAAAACCGTTCATGCCGTAGGATACACCCTGGGAGAATCCTGATGTCACCCTGCCCTGCCCGACTGAAAAAAACGGCTGCCGGAGCAGCGGCAATTCTGCTTCGCGCCTTCCGCCTGCTGAAAAAACTCCTGCCCGCCGTAAGTATTCGGGCAGGGAGCCTCGCCGGTTCGGCATGGGGGCGCATCATGGCTCTGCCCGTAAGCCGCAGGAGTCTGCGACTCAGGCTGAGCCTGTTCTTTTCCCTTTTCATGCTCGTCGCCTGGCTTACCGCGGCGCTCTTTGCCTGGCACATCTGCCGTGACTACATCAACGAGTTTTTCGACTCCCAGCAGATGCTCGTCACCAGAACGCTTGCCGTGGCCGATCTGACGCGCCCCCCGGAAAAACTGCCACGCATCGAGGCCATGCTTCCCGGCGTCAAAAAACATTCCTTCGGCGATCTGGAAGAGGAAGCCATCTCCTTTGCGGTCTTCTCCCGTGACGGCACGCTGCTGCTTGCCGACAGTAAAAATGCTCAGCGCTTTCCGTTCGAAGATCAGCGCCGGGGCTTCGTCAACGTGCCGCTGCACGGCAAGGACGATATGTGGCGCATTCTGTGGATGAACTCCAGCGACGGAAACCATGTCATCGCCGTAGGTCAGGAGCTGGACTACCGGCAGGACATGGCGCTGGAAATGCTGGAAGGCCAGATTATTCCGTGGCTGCTGCTCATTCCCGTTCTTCTGGCAGGTCTTTTCATCATTCTGACCAGAGAACTGGCCCCGCTTCATTCCATTGCCGACAAACTGCGCTCCCGCACGCCTGAGGATACCACGCCGCTGGATCTGCAGCGTCTGCCGTCGGAAGTGCTGCCCATGGCCGAATCCCTGAACGGATTCTTCATCCGCACCAGAGACATGCTGACTCGGGAGCGTTCCTTCATTTCCGATGCGGCGCATGAGCTGCGCACCCCCCTGGCAGGACTTCGTATTCAGGCCCAGGTAGCGGCGCAGCCGGGCCTTGACGGGGAAACCCGCATGGCGGCCCTGTCCTTCCTCAGACAGGGCATCGACCGCTGCTCGCGCCTCATCGACCAGCTGCTCGCCCTTTCCAGACTCGAGGCGAACTACGCGGAAGGCCGGGTTCCGCAGAATGACCTTACCCCGGTAAACTGGACACAGCTTCTGGAAGACTATCTGCCGGACTACCGTCCCCGTCTCGAAGCCGAGGGCATCCGTCTGGAATCCCGGATAAGTTCTCTGAAAAACGATGTACCGGGCAATCCTACGCTGCTCTCCATGCTTCTGCGCAACCTTCTGGAAAACGCGGCATCCTATACGACGAAGGGCGGTCTCATCCGGGTTACGCTGGAAGAGCATCATCTCACCGTGCAGAACGACTGCGCGCCTCTTCCCGACGAGTATATCTCACGCCTCGGCGAACGATTCTTCCGCCCGCCGGGACAGACCAGAAACGGCAGCGGACTGGGACTTTCCATCGTCAGACGCATTGCCGCCATCCACGGATTCCCTCTGGACATCGGGGTGGAACCGGAGGCCCCCGGATTCTCGGAATGCTCATTCCGAGTTTCGCTGAGCTGGTAATCCCTCTCCATCAAGCGCTGCTTACTGCAATAGTCTGCAAGGCAGCGCTTTTTTATTCCATTTTTTGTCATTTTGCAGCGTTAACATCGTGATTTTTTCATAAAAAACATATTTTCGCAGGAATAATCCGCGAAAAATCTCCATTTTTACAGTCCAAGCATCCATCAAAAACAGCCAATGCAGGAATGTTCTGCGCTAAAAACATGGTGCTTGAACGGTAAGCACATAGGCTCGTGCTATCTTTCAAATTGTAACATATGCTTGACTTTTGGCATCATTTAAAGAACTGATAAAAATATGTTAACAGCTCAAGTTGTTCTATCATAACTTCTGTTACTTATTATCTGAAAAACAATTACTATACAAAATAAACATAATTTGATAAGATTTATATTAATTTTATAGATTAAAAACCATAATAAACCATATTTTTTCCTATATAACAGTAAAAATACTTTTATATTGATCATAAAAAAACGCCGATACCGTTTCTCTTTCAAGAAATACGGCATCAGCGCCTATACAAGGAGGAAAACTCAAAACCGCTAAGGCATGTTCGTCAAACGAAAACCAATACGCGGAACTGTTTTCAAAATGGGCTTATTCTGCTGTTCCAGTCGGGAACGCAATGTATGAATATAGGTACGGAGTGCGTCACTATTGGGAGGAGTATCGCCATAAAGTTCACTCTGCAGTTCACTTCGGCTGACGACATTGGGAGCCGACTTCATGAGACGAGCTAAAATGGTAAATGCCATAGGAGGCAGATGAAGATTATTACCATCACAGGTGACGGTATGCTTTTGCAAATCGAGCTCTATTCCTGCCCAGGTCAGTCGGTCTGAAGCGAAATGTGCCTTTGCAAGGCGTATGGCTGCAAGAACTCTTGCCTCAAGCTCCAGAAGATGCAGAGGACTGGTTACGATATCATCGGCACCGCAGTTCAAATAGCGCGGCAGATTTTCCAAAGTATTCTCGGGAACCAGCAGAATGATGGGACAGCTGACCCGGTCTATGCGGAGGCAGGTATAAAGAGGGATGCCATTAAGATCCGTAAACTGCGCATCTATAATAAGCGCGTCATAAGAGGATGTCTTAAGGCAGTTTCTGACCTCTTCACTGTCCACGGCACTGTCAAGCTGATAGCCCATTGGCTCCAGATACGAAAAAATATTTCTCATCACCGCTGTATCGGAGGTGGCGATAAGCAGATGAAGATCAGGAACAGAAAGCTGTTTTTTCAGGCTGTATAGCATAGAGCAGCTCTCAGATCGTTTTTTGTTTTATGAATGGAGGAACGAGCTGCAGGAACTTGACCGGATAAGGACAGCGAGCCCAGACACATCCGGTGCTTATTGGCCTTATGTCCATTCATACTAGGTTATGGCCTAGTATCCGTCAAGAGCTCCCGACTTCTCCCCAAACGGAGGTTGTATGCCTATTATCAGTAATCTCGGAATAATAATGAAAAAAAAGAATATGACCTATGAAGATCTGCAACTTTTGTCACAGGTTGCTCCCGACACCATCGCCAGAGCACGAGACGGCAGAATCTCCACATGCAAGCTGGCAACACTGGAAAAACTGGCCTGTGCACTTGATGTCGATATCTGTCAATTGTTCCGGCATATACGAACCGCAGAGGGGGTATCCATGCAAGGCGGGCATCAGCCCTCTTAGGTTACAAAAGCTGATACTAAAACGGGAGAGGACTTGCATCCTCTCCCGTGTAAACCGGTTCAGTTCAACACGGGGCAGCCCCGTATCGAATTAGAACTTGTAGGCGAAGCTGAGAGCGGCGCTCCAGGCGTCTTCGTCAACCTTCTTGAGGCCAGCATGATCGTCCTTATCAAAGTCGTTGATGATGTAGGCGAGCTGCAGGTTGGCGGCCAGGTTCTTGTAGATCATGTAGGTGTTGTCGAGGTTGAATTCGACAGCAGTATCAGAATTCGTCATGTAAACGATGGGATTCTCATTCAGAGAGTTGGCATCGCTGTTGGTGCCCTTCCACAGGGTCACGGTGAAGGCGTGGGTCAGATCTTCAAGGAAGCTGACGTCTTCGATACCGGCCTGAACGCCCCAGGTGCCGGCGATGTTGTGGTGACCAACGACCTGAGGATCATACAGGCCGTATTCGTTGGGGGTCAGGCTGAAGGTAGGATGGAAACGGCCACCGAGAGTGGGGATCCAGCCCTGCTTGGCATACTGAGCGTCACGGTCGTCACCGGAGCCGTACCAGGCGCCCAGAACGGGGGTACCATAAGCGGTCTTGTAGGAAGCCTTGGCCTGCACATACCAGCCGGAACGGTCGTTCCAGACATTGTCAGCGCTGTCAAGATTGGCCAGACCATAGGCACCGGAGAGCTTCAGCGTGAAGGGATCGAAGTAGCTCAGGGTAGAGGTCACGCCGAACCAGTAGGCGTTGCCGGAAGCAGCGAGGCCACCATCCTTGCCAGCGGGGCCGTCCTGAACCACGGAACCCTGATCAAAGGCACCATACGCAACATAGGGGGTCACGGCAAAGCCGTCGAACTTCATGGCAGCGGAGGCAGCGAACATATCAGCCTTGGGAGTGAGGCTGGTGTCATTGTTACCAGCGGAGACAGCCTCTTCAACATCATCATACACGCCATAGCCAGCGCGCACCCAGAAGGCGGTCACGTCGAGCCATTCGGTCACGGGGCTGGAGAGCACCACGCCGTCACGGCTGTTCAGGCCGGGATGCATGATGGCGTTCTTGCCGAAAGCGTCGGTGGGAAGACCAACAAGCTGCTTACCCATACGAACCTTGACGGTAGTGTTGGGGATCATCCAGTCGACATAAGCCTGACGAACGCCGAGCTTGGTCTTGGCGTTGTTGTTGGTGCCCCAGTCATAAGAGGTATTGTCATGTTCACCGATACCGGCCTGCAGCTGCACATAGCCGGAGAGATCTTCGGAAGCGGTGAAGGTCATGCCGAGACGGAAGCGCTGACCGGCGCCGTCAAAGTTGTCGCCGGAAACGAGACGCTGACCGGAGATGAAGGTGAACACATATTCGCCGTCCATCTTCACGTCCACAGCGGACGCAGGAGCGGAAGCGGCAACAACCATGCCGGCAGCCAGAAGAAGAGTAGCAAGCTTTTTCA
>USBZ01000036.1 GCA_900553065.1 uncultured Desulfovibrio sp.
ACTATAAGTTTTCGGGAACCCACAGCCTAGCTGGGGGTTTTCTTTTAACCAAAAAGCCCCTGCCGCCATGCGACAGGGGCCGGATCCGACAGGATCGTCTGAATCCCGCGGAGAGACACTTCAAAAAAAACGGATACGCAGCCATCGGCACGTTTTCCGCCGAAGCATCGAACTCCGTGAGTTCCGAAAATAGGGAACCTACTTTACGGGAGTCATCTTATAACGATAAATTTCATGCACTTCACTCTTATAACCGGGATACAGTCCCTTGGTCATGCCGAGCACGATCTGAGCGCCGCGATTCTGATGCACGAGCAGGTCGCCGGTGGAAGGATCCACGCACAGGCCTTCGATCTCACCCTGACGGATGGCTTCGGTAAAGGTCTTTTCCAGAATGACGGGAGCATTGCTGGCCGAAGAAATGTCCACACGGTACAGATGATCAGGCTCGTTCTCGTCGGCGGTGCCGTCATCGGCGGTCAGGAACAGGGATCCGTCATAGTAGAACACACCCTGCACCCACTGTGGCACGGGCTGCAGATGCACCTTGCGCAGGTAGTTTCCGTCGAGATCGTACTCATAGAGATAACGTCCGGATTCTTCTCCCACCCAGGAACACATCCATACGGTGCCCTTTACCGGATCCACGGTGATGCCGGAGGTTTCCTGCTGACCGGAAGCCTCGTTGAAGGGGAAGGCCCTCTTGAACTTCAGGGTATTGGCATCATACACGGACACCTGAATGTCCTTGCCCACGCCGTCCATGAAGTTTTCCACGCCGCAGTAGATTTCGCCGTTGTACACGTCGATGTCACCGAGGTGATTCACGGCTTTGGTATAGCCGGTTTCAAAGGGCTTGTCGTTCTTCAGAACGAGCTTGCCTTCCATGTCATACTTGTACAGGGCCTTGCTGCAGCTTACATAGATGTACTTGCCGTCGCAGGCGACACCCTGACGACCGTCGACCTTCATCACGTCCTTCAGTTCATACGTATACTTGGGGGACATATCCGGTTCAGGCAGAGCACCGGCCTGACCGGCAAGACCGAAAACCGCCGCGGCGACAGCCGCTGAAACAAAAAACCTGTTCATAAACCCTCCTCAGGGTCATCAGGAGTCTTCCGGAATGGAAAGCTCCAGCAGCGGCATAGTACGACAAAGCAACTTTTCTGACAATGCCGCGCCATTTCACAGCGTTGCATGCGGAAAAGACATATTCCGGCCAGCGCATTGTCGCAGAAAGAAAGAGCAAAAAGAACGCAAAAAATCCCCCGCGATCTGCACGGGGGCTGAACAGGGTTCTGAAATCAGGCCGGTACGGCGTTCACCCGGACCTCTATGCCTTCCATGAGCGAACGGGTAATCATGCATCCCTTCACAATCTTGAGGCAGTGATCCAGCGTTTCGCGATCGGCTTCGTCCACTTCCACGCGGACGTCCAGATCCACGGCCGTCACGAAGGAAACGCCGTCCTTTTCCTTCTTTTCCGCCCTTCCGGTTCCGACAATGCGCTTGTACTGCACGTCGCGGGCCAGAAGCGCCGCACTCAGCGTGCCGCAGAAGCAGTCAAGAGCAGCGCTCACAAGAAAGGCACGGGCCGTTCCCAGTCTTCTGTCCGGGCTGACACTGGTATAGTCGGCGTGAATGTCGCCCAGCAGCGGATGACCCGTACGCACGGTAAATCCCTGCGGGGTATGTTCGAATTCCACGACATCGCTCATGATGTTCTCCTTGCGTGAATGGTGATGAAAAAATTTCGGCTCAATCCCGGTACAGTTCGCCGAGTCTGGCAAGGAAAAGGGAGCGCGGGATCTCCTCGGCCCCCAGGTGCAGCATGTGAGGCGTCGTCTGCTGGCAGTCCACCATTTTCACGCCCCTCTCCCGCAGCCATGCCGTCAGATGCACCACGGCCGCCTTGGAAGCACCCGCCAGTGAAACATGGATTCCCCGAAAAACGCTTCTCCTCTCTGCACGCCGTACAAGCCGCCTGCGAGCTCGCCGTTCTGCCACACTTCAACGGAATGGGCATGCCCAAGAGCGTGCAGGCGCTCATAGGCCTCGATCATATCAGGCACGATCCATGTTCCGTCCTGACCGGCGCGAGGCGTTTCGGCGCAGGCCCGGATGACTCTGCCGAAACAGGCGTCCACCGTGAACGTAAAGCGCCCGCTGTTGAGCACCCGGCGCAGGCTGCCGCTCACATGGAGTTTTTCCGGAAAAAGGACGCAGCGCGGATCAGGCGACCACCAGAGAATGGGAGAATCTTCGTCGAACCACGGAAAAATGCCCTGCGAATACGCATACAGCAGCCGTTCCGTCGAAAGATCGCCGCCCGCCATGAGCAGACCGCCCTCCACGGCATCGCTCACGGGAGGAAACCACAGCGGCCCGCCTTCGGGCATCCAGACAAGATGGGCCGCCATGACGCTACTGCCTGCTTACCGTAAATTCCAGATGCGGCGCATCCGGGCTCTTCACATCGGCCTGCACGACACCGCCCTTTTCCAGACCGCCGAAAAGCAAAAGCTCCGCCAGCTGATCCTCCACCTCGCTGCGCACCACTCTCTGAAGAGGACGCGCGCCCATGCGGGGATCGAAGCCGTGATCGGCCAGCCAGCGTCTTGCAGCATCGGTCAGCGTAAGCGTCACGCGGCGTGCGGCCAGTCCCGGCGCAAGCGCGGCCACGGCCTTGTCCACGATGCGTTCCATAAGATCGCGACTCAGACTGTGGAAGGGAATCATGGCATCGAGTCTGTTGCGGAATTCCGGACTGAAAGTCTGCTCCACGGCGCCTGCGCTGCGGTCGGACGCGCTGCTCGTGGACCAGAAGCCCACGGGAGCCTGCGCCATTTCCCTCGCACCGGCATTGGTGGTCATGATGAGCACCACATTGCGGAAGTCGGCCTTGCGACCGGTATTGTCGGTGAGCGTGGCGTAGTCCATGACCTGAAGAAGAACATTGTAGATATCCGGATGCGCCTTTTCCACTTCGTCCAGAAGAAGCACGGCGTGAGGCGTCTTGCGGATGGCTTCCGTCAGAAGTCCGCCCTGCTCAAAGCCCACATAGCCGGGAGGCGAGCCGATGAGACGGGCCACGGCATGCTTTTCCATGTATTCGCTCATGTCGAAGCGCACGAAGGACACGTCCAGAAGTTCGGCCAGCGCCTTGGCAAGCTCGGTCTTGCCCACGCCGGTAGGACCATGAAAAAGAAACGACGCCGCAGGCCGATTTTCCCGGCTGAGTCCCGCGCGGGAACGCAGAATGGCCCGGACAATGCCGTCCACGGCCTGATCCTGTCCGAACACGCGGGCACGAAGATCCGCGCCCAGCGTCTGCAGCCTCTCCTTCTCTCCGCGGCTCACGCTGCGGGCGGGAATACCTGCCATGCGGGCCACCACGCGTTCGATATCCTGCACGGACACCACGGCCCCCCGGCGGAAGCCGGGCTTCAGACTGGCGGCAGCGCCCGCCCCGTCCATGACGTCGATGGCCTTGTCCGGCAGAAGACGATCCTGAACATGGCGTGCCGAAAGTTCCACGGCCGCCTGAACGGCGCCCTTCGAATAGCGGACGCCGTGAAATTTCTCATAGCGGTCCTGCAGGCCCTTCAGGATGGCCAGACAGTCCTCCTGCGAAGGCTCGCGCACGTCGATGCACTGAAAACGGCGGCTCAGCGCGCGGTCCTTCTCAAAATGATTGCGGTATTCCTCATGCGTGGTGGAGCCGATGCAGCGCAGCTCCCCGGCGGCCAGCACGGGCTTGAGCAGATTGGACGCGTCCATGGAGCCGCCGCTGGTGGCTCCCGCGCCTACGATGGTATGAATCTCGTCAATAAAGAGAATGGAGCCGGGCTTCTGCCGAAGCTCGCTCACCACGTCCTTGATGCGGGCTTCAAAGTCGCCGCGGTACTTGGATCCGGCAAGCAACGAGCCTAAGTCAAGGGAATAGACGGCAATGGAACGGAAGGCGCGAGGCACGTTTCCCTGGGCGATGCGATAGGCCAGTCCTTCGGCAATGGCGGTCTTGCCGGTACCCGGCTCCCCCACCAGAAGAGGATTGTTCTTGCGACGCCTGGAAAGCACTTCAAAAAGCCGGGCCAGCTCGTTCTCACGCCCGACCAGAGGATCAATGCGCCCCTGTTTTGCCTTTTCCACCAGGTCCACGGCATACCGTTCCAGGGCAGACGCCTGAGGAGCTTCCTCCTGCTGAGGCTTTTCCGCCGCTTCGCTGCTGCGCCTGCGGGCCGCCTGCCGCAGAATTTCCGGCAGTTCGTGAGAAATGAACTCCAGCACCCGCAATCTGTCCACACCCTGCTTGCGCATATAGAACGCCGCCCAGCAGTCGGGTTCCTCGAACATGGCGGCGAGCACGTCGCCCACGTCGGCATCCTTGCGACCGGAGGACTGCACATGGGCAAGCGCCCTTTCCAGCACTCTCTCCAGAGCCTCGGTCTGCAGGACCTCGCTTTCAGGTTCGGGCTGCTCCGGCCCCACGGCAGGAAGATAGCGGGAAAGATACTCGTCGAGCTGATGCCGCAGCGTGGGCAGATCCGCACCGCAGCCCTTGAGTATGACACGACCGAGCTGCTCGCGGGTCATGGCGAGCAGAACATGTTCCACGGTAAGACATTCGTGGCGGCGCGAACGCATTTCCATGACGGCGAGCGCCAGCGCCTGCATCAGAGAACGTGCCATCATCGACGGATACCCCTTTTTTCTGGAAACATTCTCCTATTGTACCTGCGTGTACCGGAGATTGCAAGCTGCCGCTGCATGCCGTCCTCTCCGTGTCCGGCGCCCGGCAGAACAACCTTATTCCGTCTTCCCGCGTGCGGCGGCGCTCGGCTTTCGGGACGCAGAAAATCCCCCGGAAACGGGCAGCCCGCTCTCCTGCGGCCGAAAAAAAGCTCCCCGGATCCTCACCGTACCGCAGAGGAAGAAAAAGGCGGCCGTTTCAAAAAACGACCGCCTTTCCTGCTATTCCTCTTCCATGGTACAGCGGAGAGGGAACCCCGCCGCCTGGGCACGGCTCGCCACCTGCGCCACGCGGAACTCCGCTATCTCGCGGGGGTACACGCCGCACACCCCCGTGCCCTTCTCGTGAACGGAGAGCATGATGGTGACGGACTCCTCCTGCGTTTTATGGAAGACCTCTTCCAGAATTTTGACGACGAAATCCATCGTCGTGTAATCGTCGTTATGGAGGAGCACCCGGAACATGGCCGGTTCCTTCAGCTCTTCCTCCAGCGTGACGCCCGACTCGGTGCCGGATGCGCCTTCGGTGCAGTCCTGACTCATGTCAGCCTCCCGCTGTTTACTCCATTTCGGCCTTCAGGGCGTCGGCCTGAGCCTGAGAGGCAAGGGCTTCCACCATATCTTCGATTTCGCCTTCCATGAAGCGGTCAAGAGAGTACATGGTAAGATTGATGCGGTGATCGGTCACGCGGCCCTGCGGGAAGTTGTAGGTGCGGATACGTTCGGAGCGGTCGCCGGAACCGACCTGGGAACGACGTTCCGCCGCTTCTGAGGCGTGCTGCTTTTCCTGCTCCGCCTGAAGAATACGCGAGGCAAGCACCTTCATGGCGCGGGCCTTGTTCTTGTGCTGGGAGCGTTCGTCTTCGCAGGTGACCACGATGCCCGTGGGAATATGCGTGATGCGCACGGCGGATTCGGTCTTGTTGACGTGCTGACCGCCCGCGCCGGAAGCGCGGTACACGTCGATGCGCAGATCTTCCGGACGGAGATTCACGTCCACTTCCTCGGCTTCGGGCATGACGGCCACGGTGGCGGCGGAAGTATGGATGCGGCCCTGCGATTCCGTGGCGGGCACACGCTGCACGCGGTGCGTGCCGGATTCATAGCGCAGACGGCTGTACACGCGCTTGCCGGAAACCAGCGCGATGACTTCCTTGTAGCCGCCGGCATCGGTGGGCATTTCGGAAATGATTTCCACCTTCCAGTGCTGCATTTCGGCATAGCGGCAGTACATGTGGAAAAGGTCGGCGGCAAAGAGCGCCGCTTCGTCGCCGCCGGTACCGGCGCGCACTTCGAGCACGGTGTTCTTTTCATCCAGAGGATCCGGGGGCAGCAGCATGAGGCGCAGCTTGTGCTCGCGTTCCGGCAGCTCCTTTTCAATGCGCCGGATCTCCTCCTGCGCCATGTCGCGGATGTCGTGATCCTCGTCGCTCAGAAGTTCCTTGTTTTCCTCAAGCTGTTTCTGGAGATCGCGATACTCCCTGTAGGCGAGAACAACAGGTTCCACATCGGCGCGCGCCTTGGCGGTCTTGCGGTACTGTTCGGGATCGGACAGCACGGCAGGGTCGGCAAGGCTCTGCTCCAGTTCCTCATATCGTTTTTCCAGATTTTCCAGTTTCGCAAACATAGTTACTCCGTCACGGTAGTGTCAGGGGATTCAAAACGGGCGGCAAAGGGGCTTTCCGGCCCGAGCGCCTCGCGAAGCGCGGCCACGGCAACCTCGAGCTGATCGTCATCCGGCTCCCGTGTGGTCAAAAGCTGAAGAAAAAGGCCCGGAGCACGCAGAATTCTGCCCCAGAAGCCATTCTTCAACACGGCCGCATAGCGTATGATCTCATAGGCCAGTGCGCTCACCGGCACTATCAGCAGTATTTTAAAAAACACGATGCCCGCATGGCGAACGACGGCCGAGGAAGGATCCCATACCGAAAGCAGCAGGGGAACCAGCACCGCATGAAGCATGATGGCCACGGAAAGCACGAAAAGAAGAAACGTGGTGCCGCAGCGCGGATGCAGGCGCGAACACGCGCGGGCCGTCTGCACCGTGACCATGCCGCCCTTTTCAAAGGCATGAATGGTTTTGTGTTCCGCGCCGTGATACTGAAACACGCGGCGGATGTCGGGCATGAAGGATATGGCGGCAATGTAGCCGATGAACATGAGAAACTTGAAAAGCCCGTCCCAGAGATGAAACGAAAGGCCCTTCATGTCTCCGGAAAGTCCCAGCCACTGCATGGCCGTGGCCAGAAGATGCGGCGCGGCCACGAAAAGCAGCACCGCGGCAAAAAGCGCCATGAACAGGCTGAGCACGACCTGCCAGCGGGTCATGGGGGCGGAGTCGTCGTCTCCGAGGGAAAGGTCGGCCGAACGGTTCAGCGCCCGTATGCCGTTGGACAGCGTTTCCACCATGACGGGAAATCCGCGCAGGAAACGGACGCCTCTCAGGCCTTCCGGCCCCAGCGAACGCCAGCGGCGGCTTTCCACGGAAATGCTGCCGGAAGGACGCCGCACGGCCAGCGCATAGGAGGCTCCGTTGCGCATGAGCACGCCTTCCATGACGGCCTGACCGCCCACGAGCGGCAGCGCGCAGCTTTCGCCGGTGAGCATCATGAGACGCAGAAAAGAAGGAAACTTTTTCATGCCCTGTCCTGAAGACGTTTCCGCCGGACGTTGCGGGACGTCGTATCGAGAGAAAAATCTTCTTCAAGCAGCCCGTTTTTTTCTGCAAGGCGGCAGACAGGCGGGCGAATGACCTTTTCCGACATACCTGAAAAGACGAAACTCCAAACTCAAAAACCTCCCCAGGGAAAGCCTGGGGAGGTTCCGCTCGTTCCCGGCTCGATGCGACGCCGGAACAAGCGTTACTTCGCGAATTTGGCGTACTTCTTGCGGAAGCGGTCAATGCGGCCGGCAGTATCGACGAAGCGCTGCTTGCCGGTGAAGAAAGGATGGCAGGCGGAACAGATTTCCACGTTCACGGTTTCGCCCTTGGTGGAAAGAACTTCCACAACATTGCCGCAGGCGCAGACAAGCTTGGCCTTGTACACTTTGGGATGGATGCCTTCTTTCATGGTACACTCCTCAGATGATTTGCGGACCCACGGGTACGCCCATACCCACCCTGGTAGGCGGACAGTCGCCTAGTCGCCCGATTTACCGCAGCGTTGAAGATTCAAGTCGGAGAACCCTACTGCTTTTTTCCACATTAGTCCAGCGTTTTTCCCCTTTATTCTCCGATGGGATCGATCTGTCTCTGGACGAGCGCTCCGGTAAAGGCTATACCCATGCCCATGCGTTATTATCCCTTGTTCCTCAGTCTTGCCGAAGCCCGCTGTCTGTTGGTGGGGGCCGGAGCCGTGGGTCGGCGCAAGCTCGCCGCGCTTCTCGCCTGCTCACCCGCCTCCGTGCTGGTCGTGGATCCCGACATGGACGAAAAGGCCGTACGCGAGACGGCCGCCGGGTATCCCGCCGCTTCGCTCACGCTGGAACGGCGCGGATTCTGCCCCGAAGACATGAACGGCTGCACGCTGGTTTTTGCCGCCACGCCCTCGGCAACCGTGAACTCGGCCATTGCCAGACTGTGCCGGGCATCGGGCGTGCTCTGCAACGTGGCAGGTCCGCTGGAACAGGGCGTCAGGGGCAGCTTTCTCGTTCCCGCTCAGGTGGAAAAGGGTCCCGTCACGCTGGCGCTTTCCACCAGCGGATGCAGCCCCGCTCTGGCCAGAGCGCTGAAGAATGATCTCGGAGAATGGCTTCAGAACGGCTATGCCCATCTTGCCCTGCTGCTGAAGGCCCTGCGCCCCCGCCTGCTGGCTCTCGGGCTTGGCAGCGACGCCGATGCCGATATTTTCCGCGCGCTGTGCGCGCGTCCGCTGCGCGATCATCTTATGGACGCGCTTGCCCGCAGGGATGCCTCCAGGGCGGACGAACTCATCCGTCCGCTGCTTCCCGCCTCTCTTTCCTTTTCCGCCGAGGAGATTTTCCATGAACTGGACTGACGTTTTCTCCTACCTGTGTCTGGCCCTCTACGCTCTGGCCACCGTCGCCTCGCTGGCAGGCGTGCTCGGCCGCTCCGCACGGGTGAAAAAACTGGCCTGTCTGCTCTGCACGGGCGGCTTTGCCCTGCACACGCTCTGGCTTATCTGCAGCCTTGCAGGAGGCGCCTTCAGCGACGTATCCCGCGGCTTCTACCTGCTGCCGCTCTCCTGGTTCCTGGCGCTTACGGGTCTTCTCATGTCCCGCCGTCAGAACATGGACATCGTTCTTCACTTCGTTGCGCCGTGGGCCTTCTTCCTCGGCGCGTGCGCTTTAGGCTTTGCCCATACCCCGGGAACCATGACCATGACCGGCCCGCTCTTCGTTCTGCATCTGGCCGCCATCTTCGTCGGTGTGGGCGTGATGGCCGTGGCCGCAGGCGCAGGCACGCTGTTTCTCTGGCAGGAATCCTCCATCAAGCGCAAGACTCCGCTGGAAGGTTTCCGCAAGGATCTGCCCGCCCTCGGCGCGCTCGACAGAGTGAACGCCCTTGCCACGCTCATCGGTTTCCCCTGCTACAGCCTCGGCGTGCTCTGCGGCTTTCTCTGGGCCCGCATCAGCTGGGGAAGCTTTATGAGCGGAGACTTCAAGGAATGGATCTCCCTGCTCATTCTCGCCGTGTACGCGCTGCTCTTCCATCAGCGTCAGGCTCTCGGCTGGCGCGGGCGCAAGCCTGCCATTCTTGCCATCATCATTTTCGCCGCGTCGCTGTTCTCCATGTTCGTGGTGAACACCGTTCTCTCCACGCAGCACGGCTTCTAGCGGCCTGCGCTTTCTTTAAAGCGTATCTTCGCCCGCCACACTCTTTTTTCTCAGGACCGTCATGAACAGCACCATTCATCTCATAGGCATCAACCATCGCACCGCCGCCGTGGAGGTGCGCGAAAAGTTCGCGCTCACCAACTTCTGCGCTCCGGACACCTGGGCCATCCCCACGGGCGACGGCATCAGCGAATCCCTCATTCTCTCCACCTGCAACCGCGTGGAAGTTCTCGTGATCGGCGATGGCGATCTTCCCCGGCAGCGCGCCCTGGAATGCTGGGCCAGAGCCAGAGGACACAGCGTCGAAGAGCTCGAGCCCTACCTCTATCAATATAAAAACGACGAGGCCATCCGCCACCTCTTCAACGTGGCCTCCAGTCTGGATTCCCTCGTGCTCGGCGAACCGCAGATTCTCGGTCAGCTCAAGGCCGCCTACCGCAAGGCCACCCAGAGCCACAGCGCGGGAACCATCATCAACAGACTGCTCCACAAGGCCTTTTCCGTGGCCAAGCGCGTGCGTTCGGAAACGGGCGTCGCCTCCAGCGCGGTCTCCATCAGCTACGCCGCCGTGGAACTGGCCAAGCAGATCTTCGACGACATGAGCCGGCACAACGCCCTCATCATCGGCGCCGGAGAAATGGCGGAACTGGCCGCCCTGCATCTGAAGCAGGCGGGCGTGCGCCGCATACGCGTGTGCAACCGCACCTATGCCAAGGCAGAGGAGCTGGCCCATCGTCTCGGCGGGGAGGCCGTTCCCTTCGACCAGCTCTTCGATCACCTTACCGACACCGATATCGTGATCAGCTCCACCGGTGCTCCGGAGGCCATCATTCACGAGCAGGACATGCGCGACGTGCTCAAAAAGCGCAAGCATCGCCCCATGTTTCTCATCGACATTGCCATGCCCCGCGACATCGCCCCTTCCGTCAATACGCTGGACAACATCTATCTCTACGATATCGACGACCTCAAGGAAGTGGTGGAGGAGCACATCGCCGAGCGCCGCAAGGAAGCCGTTCGTGCCCGCGCCATCGTGGACGAGGAGACCCTCGCCTTCCATCAGTGGCTGGATTCCCTGACGCTTCAGCCCACCATCGTCGCTCTGGTGGAGCGAGGACAGCGCATCATGGAAGAAGAGCTTGCCAAGACGCTGCACCGACTCGGCCCTGTGGACGATGCCACCCGCGAGGCGCTGGAAATCATGGCCAGCTCGCTGGTGAGACGCTTCAATCACGAGCCCATATCCTTCATGAAGGATCGCTTTCATGAGGCGGCCAATCCGGAATACACCATGCAGGCCGTAGATACGGTACGTCGCGTCTTCAAGCTCAAATAAACAGCGCCTTTTCTTTCCGGGCCGCCCGCAGTTCACAGGATCTTCCTGCTGCGGGCGGCTCTCATATTTTCTTCCCGTGCCGTCTTTGCGAACACGGATGATCCCCCCGGTTCATCGCCGCCCGTGCTTCTTCCGGCGCCGCGCCCCGCCTCTCTCCGGCAAAACGTTTCGGCCTCCTCAAAATAAAGCGCCTTACCCTCTCTTCCCCGACATCCGTCGGCCTTTTTTCCGCCTCTTTTGCCGCACAGCCCGCCCTTCTCTCCCCTTCCTGCCGGGTGCGCAGAGGCTTTTCCCGCAGGTCAGGCCGTTCCGTATATTAAATTGAGCGCTCAATCAATTTTTATGTAACGACATTTCCCCATTGATTACAAAAAGATACTCAAAAAAGTCGTCCTTTGCGACGGAGCCGGACTCTTGACTCATTTTGCCAGCCTATTACACTGGCGAGGCAATTTCGCCCTACAAGGGCTTTTCATTTTCCGGCTGCATATCTCTTTTTAAGGAGTCGCCCTCATGACACGCACGCTTTTCGTCACCGCTCTTGCGGCGGACTCCGGCAAGGCCGAAGCCGTCGCCGGTCTGATGGATCTCATCAAGGGTTCCGCCAAGGCCCCGGTTCTTTTCCGTCCCGTTCCCCGTCTCGAAACCGCTCTTGAACTCATCAACGGCGGCAAGGGCAACGAACTGATAGACTCCGTTCTGGCCGCCTACAAGGAAGCTTCCGCAAACGCCGACTTCGTACTCTGCGAAGGCACCGACTTCGCCGGCAGAAGCGCTGCCTTTGAAAACGCCCTCAATGCCTGCGTCGTCGCCAACATGGGCGCTCCCGTGCTGCTCGCCCTCTCCGGCGAAGGCTGCTCGCCCGCCGAAGTGGCTGCCACCGTCACCACCTTCCAGTGCCAGATGAAGGAACAGTGCGTGGAACTTCTCGGCGTGTTCCTTTCCGGCATGAGCGAAGAAGACGAAAAGGCCGTGGCCGCATACTTCTCCTTCCCCGTCAGCAGCAAGGCCGAAGCCTTCGCTTCCATCCTCGATGCCTGCAACGGTCACATCACGCCTCGTCTTTTTGAATTCGGCCTCATCGAACAGGCGCAGAAGCATCCCATGCGCATCGTGCTGCCCGAAGGCGAGGAAGACAGACTCATCAAGGCTGCCGCCATTCTCATTCAGCGCAAGGTGGCCGACATCATTCTGCTCGGCGACGAAGCCAAGATCCGCGCCCGCGCCGCGGAACTTGCCGTGAGCGTGGACGGCGCCACCATCATCAATCCCGTGACGGCTCCCGACTTTGAAGACTTTGCGGAAACCTACGCTCAGCTGCGCGCCAAGAAGGGCGTCACCATCGAGCAGGCCCGCGAAAAAATGGCCGACAACACCTACTACGGCACCATGATGATCTACAAGGAAAAGGCCGACGGCATGGTTTCCGGCGCCGTGAACACCACCGCCCACACCGTGCGTCCCGCTCTTGAATTCATCAAGACCAAGCCCACGGCCTCTATCGTGTCCAGCGCCTTCTTCGTCTGCCTGAAGGACCGCGTGAACACCTACGGCGACTGCGCCATCAACCTTGATCCCGATGCCGAACAGCTCGCCACCATCGCCGTGACCACCGCCGAAACCGCCGCCGCCTTCGGTCTGGAACCCCGCGTGGCCATGCTTTCCTACTCCACCGGCAACTCCGGCAAGGGTCCCACCGTGGACAAGGTGAAGGAAGCTACCCGTCTCGCCAGGGAAAAGGCCCCTGAACTTCTGCTCACCGGCCCCATCCAGTACGACGCCGCCGTGGACGCCGCCACCGCCAAGACCAAGCTGCCCGGTGATCCCGTGGCCGGTCGCGCCAGCGTCTTCATCGTGCCCGACATCAACACCGGCAACAACCTGTACAAGGCTGTTCAGCGTTCCGCTCACGCCGTGGCCATCGGTCCCGTGCTGCAGGGCCTGCGCAAGCCCGTCAACGACCTGTCCCGCGGCTGCACCGTGCCGGACATCGTCAATACCGTTGCCATCACCGCTATCCAGGCTCAGGCCGAAAAGGGACTCAAATAATGGTCAAGAAAATTCTCGTCATCAACGGAGGCAGCTCCTCCTTCAAGTATCAGGTGCTGGAAAAGGAAACCGAACGCCGCCTCTGCCAGGGCCTCGTGGAACGCATCGGCTCTCCGGACAGCATGCTCACCCACAAGCGCTTCAATGAAAACGGCGAAACCGAAAAGTTCGAGTATCCCGGCAACTACGACACGCATGCCGCAGGCATGGCCAAGGTGGCCGAAGTGCTCATGAATCACGAACTCGGCGGCGTCATCGACGATCGGGCGGAAATCGTGGTCATCGGCCATCGCGTGCTCATGGGCGGCCCCGACTATCAGGAAGCCCTCGTCACCGACGAAGTCAAGCAGGTCATCCGCGACTACATCCCCCTCGGACCGCTTCACAACCCCGCCAACCTCACCGGCATTGAAGCCATGGAAAAGCTGTTCCCCGGCGTGCCCAACGTGGCCGTCTTCGACACCGGCTTCCATGCCACCATGCCCGACTATGCCTATACCTACGCCCTGCCCAAGGAACTGACGAAGAAGTACAACATCCGCCGCTACGGCTTCCACGGTACTTCTCACCGCTATGTTTCCAAGGCCGGCGCCGCTCTGCTCGGCAAGCAGCCTTCGGAAGTGAACGTCATCGTGTGCCACCTCGGCAACGGCAGCTCCGTGTCCGCCGTGCGCGCCGGAAAGTGCGTCGACACCAGCATGGGTCTCACCCCTCTGCAGGGCCTTGTCATGGGTACCCGCTGCGGCGATATCGACCCCGCCATCGTTCCCTTCCTCATGAAGAACGAAGGTCTGAGCTGCGATGAAGTCGACACCCTCATGAACAAGAAGTCCGGCTTCCTCGGCCTGTGCGGCAAGAGCGACAGCCGCGACATCGAAGCCGGCGTGAGCGCCGGTGATCCCGACTGCATCCTCACCTTCAACACGCAGTGCTACTCCGTGAAGAAGTACATCGGCGCCTACATGGCCGCTCTCGGCCATGTGGATCTCATCGCCTTTGCCGGCGGCATCGGCGAAAACGCCGCCTCCGTCCGCGCCAAGATCCTTGAGAACCTCGAAGAGTTCGGCATCGAGCTTGATCCCGAACTCAACAGCGTGCGCCGCGGCGATCCCCACTTCATCAGCAAGGAAGGTTCCCGCGTGAAGGTTGCCGTCATCCCCACCGATGAAGAGCTGGAAATCGCCCGTATCTCCGTCGGCATTGCCGAAGGCGCCAACGCGTAACAGGCTTCATTCCGTCTTATGAGAGGCCCTGCCGGAAAGAATTCCGGCAGGGCCTTTTGTCTTGTCTGCTGCAAAAAACCTCTTCTGAACGGCGACTACCCCCTTTAATGTGAATTAACCCTCATATCTTGCGCTCCCCACCATATTTTTTTATGTTTGACTCTTGAAAATAATCCATCAAATTCCCGGAGAAATCATATGGCTCTTTCCATCATCGTCATGGGTGCAGCCGGTCGCATGGGCTCCACCATCGCCCGTCTTGCCGAAGAAGCGGATGATCTTGTACTTGCCGCCGTGCTTGAACGCGCGGAATCAAAAGACAGGCTCGCCGGCTTCGCCGCATCCGGTGTTCTGATCTCCAGCGATATCTCCACCGTTCTGCCCGCCTGTCCGGGAGCCGTCGTCATCGACTTCACCTCGCCCGAAGCCAGCATGGTCACGGCACGCGCCGCCGCTGCCGCCGGCAATCCCGTCATCATCGGCACCACGGGCTTCTCGGAAGAGCAGCTTGCCGAACTGGATGAACTTGCCGGACACAGTCTTGTCTTCCGCTCCGCCAACATGAGCGTCGGCATCAATGTCATCATGGATCTGCTGCCCCGCCTTACCGAGCTGCTCGGCGAAGCCTATGACGTGGAAATGATGGAAATCCACCACAACAAGAAGAAGGACGCCCCCAGCGGTACGGCTCTGCTGCTCGCAGAACCCATCCTCGAAGCTAAGGGACTCTCCCGTGCCGACATCAATACCAACCGCTTCGACGTACGCGAACCTCGCAAACACGATGAAATCGGTATCCAGTCCCTGCGCGGCGGCGATGTGGTCGGCGTGCATACGGTGTACTACATGGGCCCCGGAGAACGCATCGAAATCACCCATCAGGCGCACTCCCGCGAGAACTTCGCCAACGGCGCTCTTCGTGCCGCACGCTGGATCGCTTCCCAGAAGCCGGGCCGCGTGTACAACATGCAGGACGTGCTGCACAGCTAAAAACGTCCGGGGCCGGCGGAGATTCCTCCGCATCGTCTGCAGGGCTTTTCCGGCAGGCAGGGCCTTTTTCGATCTCGTTCCGCACAGGCTCCCGTGAGCTTCCGCTGCGGAAATACGCTCGTTGATATTCCGTCTTCCGGTAAGCGCCGCAATGCGGCCATCCAGCCGGAAAAACGTTCATGAAAGATCCGGCCGAGCGGCCATCGAGGTTATCATGCATATCATTCTTCTTCAGCACAACCCTACTCCCGGCGATTTCCGCGGCAACGCGCACAAGCTGGCCGACATGGCCAGAAAGGCTGCCGCAGCCTGTCCCGCAGCGCCGGGCGAACGCACGCTCTGCATCACTCCTGCCTACGCCCTGGCCGGCGTGCCGTGGGAAGATCTGAAGCACATCGGCGGATTCTACCGTCGCTGCCGTGATGCCGCCCATGAGCTTGCCGCCATGCTGAACGACGGACCGGACATGCTGATCTCCCTGACCGGTGCGGAAGTTCCTCTGTACGTTCTGCTCTCCGAAGGGCATCTCACCGCCCTTGCCAGACAGGCCAACGGCATCATCCGCATTCCGGGAGGCCCTGCCCTGTATCTGCCGGAAAGCGAACCCGCCTGGGCCCATCAGGAAGCGCAGGATCTGCTCAAGAATGCCCGGGCCGCCGCTTCCGTGGACGCCATTCTCTTCACCTCTCCCGAACTCTTCCTGCCCGAAACTCAGGAAAAGAGTGAAACGCACTGCTCCGCTCTGGCCGGACTCTGGAAAATTCCCGTTCTGGCCGTGCATCAGTGCGGCTCCGCAGACGGTCTCGTCTACTCCGGCCGCAGCTTCGTCCTCGATGCCTCCGGTGAAATCGTCGCCAGAACCTCTTCCTTTGAAGAGGCCGCTCTCGCCGTTGAACTGAACAAGCGCACTGTCAGCGCGAAGGCCGTTTCTCTCAACGACGCAGACGCCCCCGAAACCATTCAGGCTGTTCCTGATCGTCTGGAGGCGCTGTTCCGGGCTGCCACGCTGGCCGTACGCGACTATGCCCGCAAATGCGGAATAAACGGCGTCGTGCTCGGCCTGTCCGGCGGCATGGACTCCGCGCTTGTCGCCTGCATCGCAGCTGAAGCCGTCGGTCCCGAAAACGTACTGGCCGTTCTCATGCCTTCCCGCTGGAGTTCCGACCACAGCGAAAACGATGCCGAGGCTCTGGCCGCCAATCTCGGTATCAGCACCGTCACGACGCGCATCACGCCTATCATGGATGCCTTCGACTCCGTGCTCGCCCCCATTCTCCAGAATCTGCCCTCCATGGAAAACGATCTCACAGCCGAAAACATTCAGCCCCGTATCCGCGGTACGCTGCTCATGGCCTTTGCCAATCGTCTCGGCCGCATCGTGCTGGGTACCGGCAACAAGTCTGAAAACGCCGTAGGCTACTGCACGCTGTACGGCGATACCGTGGGTGCTCTCGAACCTCTGGGCGATCTGTACAAGACCGAAGTCTACAAGGTGGCCCGCTGGTACAACGATATGCGCGGCAGCGAGATTATTCCCGAACACATCTTTACCAAGGCGCCTTCTGCAGAACTGCATCCGAATCAGGTGGATGAAGACAGCCTTCCGCCCTACGAAGTGCTTGATGCCATTCTCCGCGAACTTCTGGAAAACGCCGCAAATCCCGAAACGCTGGTTGTTCCCGGCGTGTCCGACGATGTGGTGAAGAGCGTCGTCCGCCGTGTGGCCGCCGCCGAATTCAAGAGGCATCAGTGCGCACCCGCCGTCAAGCTCAGCTCCTGCTCGCTCGGCACGGACTGGAAGGTTCCCTGCGTGGCCAAGGCGCTGTAGGCTGCATCTGAACAGTCATCAAAAGGAGGTCTCAGGACCTCCTTTTCTTATACTCTCTCTCGGGAAATGCTATTTTCAGAGTACGCTCAGCTCGTCTGCTTCGCGTGCTGTCCAGAAACTCTTCCCATGGCAGGGTCCCTGAAGCCGTCATCAAGAATCTTCCGGTACCCGCAAGAGAAAATTCCTGCCATTCCTGACGCTACGCACTACTTTGTGCGTGACAGAACAGGCGTCCCTCGCTAGACTGTCGTTGTTTAATGTCATTCTAACCACGGATATGCTTCATGAACGATTCCACTCCTGCATGGCTGCCCCACATTGCCGAGGGCGCGCCGGTGCACCTTGATCTTGTTCCCCGTTCCCTCCAGTCCTACCTGGACGAAGCTGCCGACCGTTTCGGCGACCACAAGGCCGTCATCTTCCAGAATCTCACGCTTACCTACCGCCAGCTCAAGGATAAGGCCGAAGCCTTCGCCGCCTCCCTGCGCGAGTGCGGTCTGAATACGGGAGACAGAGTGGCCATCATGCTGCCCAATCTTCCGCAGACCATCATTGCATTCTGGGGTGCCCTCAAAGCCGGGGCCACGGTGGTCATGACCAATCCGCTTTACATGGAAAAGGAACTGACCCACCACTTCAGCGATTCCACGCCGAAATTTCTCATCACGCTCGACCTGTTCTGGAACAAGATAGAACCGCTCCGTCCGCGCCTGGGCGTGCAGACCTGCGTCGTCACCCGCATTGCCGATGCTCTGGCCTTCCCACTGAATCTGCTGCAGCCGCTTCAGGCCAAGCGGCAGGGACATCTGCCTGAGGTCAAATTCGACAATCAGAGCGTCGTCGCGTGGAAAAACATGATCAAAACCTCCAGCCGCTACAGTGAAGAGCCGGAAGATCCGGCCCAGACTCTCGCGCTGCTGCAGTACACGGGCGGCACTACCGGCTTCTCCAAGGGCGCCATGCTCACCCACGGCAATCTGTCCGCCCAGATTCAGCAGCTGCTTGCCGTCATCCACTGCGATGCCTCGAACTCCTCCCACAGTTTCCTCAGCATCATGCCCTTCTTCCATGTCTTCGGACTCATGGGCAATATCGTGCTCCCCACCGTGCTGGCCGCTTCCACCATGCCGGTTCCCCGCTACTCTCCGCACGACGTGCTGGAACTCATCAAAAAGCATCGTCCTTCGTTCTTTGTCGGCGCGCCTTCGGTATACATCTCCCTCATGCAACAGAAGGACATCTCCCATTACGATCTGACATGCATCCAGCTCTGCATTTCCGGCTCCTCCCCCTTCCCGCAGGCCAGCCTCAAGCAGTTCCAGGATATCACGCATGCCAACATCACCGAAGGACTCGGTCTGACCGAAGCCTCTCCCGTGGTCATTGCCAATCCCGTGTACGGACTTCAGAAAATAGGCTCCATCGGTGTGCCCATTCCTGAAACGGAAGTCCGCATCGTCGACATCGAAACCGGCAAAACGGAGCTTGGCGACAACGAATGCGGCGAGCTCATCATTCGTGGCCCGCAGGTCATGAAAGGTTACTGGAACCAGCCCGAAGAAACCGCCGCCACCATTGTGGACGGATGGCTGCACACCGGCGACATCGCCTACCGTGACAGCGACGGCTACTACTTCATCGTCGACCGCAAGAAGGATATGGCCATCGTCGGCGGCTACAACGTCTTCCCGCGCGAAATCGACGAAGTCCTGCACGAGTACCCCAAAATCAAGGAAGCCGTGTCTCTCAGCGTGCCTCACAAGGCCAGAGGCGAAACCCTCAAGGCCTACATCGTGCCCAAGGAAGGCGAAAAAATCACCGTTTCGGAACTGGCCGCGTTCTGCAGAACCAAGCTGGCGTCGTACAAGGTGCCCCGCGTCTTCGAATTCCGCGATGAACTTCCCAAGTCTCTCGTGGGCAAGGTGCTGCGCCGCGCCCTCCGCGAAGAAGAGGAAAAGAAGCAGCGCGAAGAAGAGGAACGGAATAATTCCTAATGGCTCATCCGCTGCGGAAAGCAGGTAAGACATTCCGCAGCGGATCTTGCCGGGCTGACGGCGAGCCTCCCATCTGCGGCATCCCGGGCGAAGCCATCTCAATCAGTTCAGCCCCCACGGCAAAGAATGAATGACGAAGATCAACATAAAAATTGTCATTATGGCATTTTTTCTGTTGACACATCCGGGGGAATCACCTATAAATCTCTTCACGCCACGCGGGAGTAACTCAGTGGTAGAGTGCAACCTTGCCAAGGTTGAAGTCGCGGGTTC
>USBZ01000037.1 GCA_900553065.1 uncultured Desulfovibrio sp.
ATTGCCATGACTAACCAGATAACCTTTTTAGGTCCTTTCAGCTAGTCAAGAGCCTTTTTCAAACTGAACAAATAGGATATGTGCGCATCAGCGTATCTTCCGTGGCCTTTCGCCGCCACGGTAAACGTTCCGATGGTGGTATCGTCGTTCAGCATGGAACGGAAAACAAGAAAAGAATACTGATCCTTCGGGAGAAGACTCATGAACTTCTGCACCATCGGAACGTCGTCATCATCCTGACACAGCTGAATATAACTGCCTTTCTTGGCAAAAATATTCTTTCTATGCGCCTGATGAATGAATACTTCAGATTCCTTGGAATATACTTCTATATTATCTCCGAACAGAAAATACGGACTGTTGTTCGTGCTATAGTGAAGAAAGTTGCACAACACGGCATCTGCGGGAAGGCTTTGTTTCAAAAAATAAAGACTTCTCTTCAATGCCTTTATAGGATCCAGCCCCTGACAAAAGACTCTTGTTGCCTGCCACATGTCTTCTTCCGAGCGCAGCCCAGAAGAAAATGGAAGCGCATCTATCTCATACGGGTACAATGTCTTAAGCATAGCTCCCCCAGAAAATTTTCATAAATTTATGAAATATCACGATGTAAAAATATGATATTTCATAAAATAAATCCATACTTTTTAAAACTTATTGATTTTACTAAAATTATTTTTTGGCATATTTATTGCACTAAAAAGAACAAGACCTGGTCGAACGACCGGCGCCCATTACTCTTCTTTAAGGAGTCATCATGGAAAGCTGCATTCTGTCTACAGGTGTTCTTCAATATCAGGCGGATAAGGCCTGCAGCGGCTATACCCTCTATTCTCCCATGCGGCAAAAGGTAACCTACCTTATTGATATGGAAGGTTATATCGTCAAGGAGTGGAAGCATGACTGCGCTCCGGGTCTGTTCAGCGTTCTTCTGGAAAACGGCCACCTTCTTCGCGGGGGCCTGAAGACTCCCAAATATACGGAACACGGCGGAGAAGGCGGCTGCATTCAGGAGTTCGACTGGGACGGAAATCTTGTCTGGGAATATGTTCACTACGCGCCGGAAAGCTGCCAGCACCATTCCTTCAAGCGCTGCAAAAACGGCAATACTCTCGTGCTCTGCTGGAAAAGGCATTCGTGGGATGAAGCCCGCCAGAAAGGGCGTCTCGAACAAAACATACCCGAAGGAGAAAACGACGGACTGTGGGCAAGCTTCATTGAGGAAGTCTCTCCCGAAGGCAAAGTGGTCTGGACATGGGACATGTGGGATCACGCCGGAGAGGGCCCCGATGAGCTGAACATTAATTATGTTGTGGGCAACAAGTACTACATGCAGGGCTTCTTTGACTGGGCGCATATCAACAACGTGGACGATGTGCCGGAACACAACGAAATACTGCTCTGTTCCCGCAGTTTCGGAGAAATTCTGTTCGTGGACAAGGCGACAGGCAAAATCACCTATCGCTTCGGCAATCCCGCCGCTTACGGTCAGGGACGCAATCCGTCCTTCCTTGATCCCGGAGACCAGGAATTTTTTGGACCGCACTGCGCAACGTGGCTGGGAAACGGTAAAGTGCTGCTCTTCGACAACGGCTGGATGCATCCGCTGGGTAACCGATCCAGAATCGTGGAGCTGGACAGAACATGCAATGCCATCACCTGGCAGTGGACTTCCCCTTCTCCCAACAGTTTCTCATCCCCCATCCAGAGCAGTGTGCAAATGCTCCCCAACGGCAACGTACTGGCCTGCGCCACTGAACACGGCCACTTCATTGAAGTCGTTCCGAACCGCAAAAGTTCTCTTTCCGAGGAAAACACCGATGTTCCCGCAGCGCTCGGAAGCGTTCCCGGCGGCGGAGAAATTGCATGGGAATTCATCAATCCTGCCACGCGCCTCGGATGCCGAGCCGTTCTGACGGACAAAACGGAAACCCGGGCCGACACGACCAACGCCGTACACCGAGCCCACCGCTACACCGCCGACCATCCTGCTCTGCAGGGCAGGAACCTCAGCAGAAAGCGCCCCTTCATGGAAACCTGCCCCGAGGGGCCGTGGAAAAAATGGCAGAATCTGCTGAGCATGGAAAGTCATACGGAAAACAGCGAAAAGGCCGACTGAAGCGCCAGACCGCTCAGCAAGACAACCAGGCCGGGAATCCCGCAACGTTTCTCGCGCTCCCGGCCGCCCTCGACTGCCCCGACAATATAAACAGTCCTAACAAAGGAGCTTTTCATGTCTGCTTTGTCCATGCTTCGTAAATCGTTCGTGACCCTCTGTGCCGGTGCATGCCTGCTTCTTCCCGCCGCTCATCAGGCCGACGCCGCCTCATGGCCGAGGAAGCCCATTCAGATCATCATTCCCTGGGCTCCGGCCGGCGATACGGCGACAACACTTGTCACCGCCATGCTCCCCGATCTTCAGAAGGAACTGGGGGTTCCCGTCAAGATTTTCAACAAGACGGGCGGGGCAGGTGTCATAGGAACCAACGAGATGGTGCGGGGCAAGACCGGACGGCTACACCTTCGGCATTTCTCCCGTCGGCCCTACCGTCACGCAGGTACTGCTCGGCAACACGCCCTATCAAAGCTCCGACCTTTTCCCCCTGAGCGTGCTTTACTACAACTCCACGGTGCTCGCAGCCAAGGCCTCGGCGCCCTACTCCAACCTCAGGGAACTTGCCGACTATGCCAAAACGAATAAAGTACGCCTGGGCTGCGGCGGCATAGGCGATGTGCGCTATCTCATCACCCAGAACATCGCCAAAGAAGGCGGCTTCAACTGGAACATCGTCCATATTCAGGATCTCAATCCCCTCGTTCTGCTCCAGGACAGCGCCGACGTCATGACCGGAGCCGCAGCTCCCTTCACGGACTATGTGGAAAAAGGCGACGTGAAGCTCATCGCCATGCTTCTGCCCGAACGTTCCACGGCCTTTCCCAACGTACCTACCGCCTCTGAACAGGGATTCGGCGAGGCCTACGCCGTATGGGCCGGTCTCTACGCTCCCAAGGGAACTCCTGTTGAAATCGCGGAAAAATTCCGTGCCGCCTTCGTCAAGTGCTTCACCATGCCCCACATGCTCGAGCTCATGAACAAGATGGGCGTCGTACCTGAAGCCGGTACCATGCAGGAAGCGCAGGAACGCTTCAACAAGGACACGGAAACCTACAGAACTCTTCTGAAGGACTTCAACGGTTAGCATTCAGTCTTTTCCGGCCGCCGGAAGAAACTCTTCCGGCGGCATCCGTACAGGAGTTGCGATGAACACTGAAACCCCACGTTCTGCGGAACTGAAACCCCACGACCGCGCTGCCGCCTGTTTCGGTGTGGTGAGTGCCGCCGCCATACTGCTCACTCCCTGGCTCATACAGATAAAAGGTTCCACTCCCTGGTGGAGAGGACCTCTCATATTCCCCCTTTCCTGTCTTTTCGTCATCTTTCTCGTCTCCATTCCCTCCCTCATACGGCTCGTCCGTACTCGCTCCTTTTCCGTACGCGCCATAGCTGAGGCCTTGAGCTTCCAGAGAAAGTCCCTCTTCCTGCTCGTCATGTTCCTTCTCTTTCTGCCGGGAATGTACCTTGTCGGCATAGAGCTGTCCGTCTTTCTGCTGCTGTTCGTCTCACTTGTCGGACTCGACCAGAAAAAGTACGCCCTCCCCGTCACCGCAGCCATAACCTTCATCACCTGGTTCGTCTTCGTCTATCTGCTCGAAGTCTATTTTCCCGAACCTCTCATCCTCTCCCTGTTCGGAGGAAATCATGTTTGATTTTTCTCACCTCATGACAGGACTTCAAGCCTCTCTGCAGCCTCTGACGCTTGCCGTGCTCTTTGCCGGTACGCTGGTCGGCATCATCGTGGGTATTCTCCCCGGTCTCGGCCCCATGGTCGGCATGGTCATACTTCTGCCCATCAGCTTCGTACTCGATCCCTCCCAGGCGCTCATTCTTCTGCTCGGCGTGTTCTGCGGCGGCTACTTCGGCGGCGGCATTCCCGCCGTTCTCATACGAACTCCCGGCGTTCCAGCCTCTCTTGTGACCTCCTTCGACGGATTCCCCCTCACCCAGAAGGGACAGAGTCAGAAAGCTCTTTCCGGCGTCATCATGGGGTCCTTCTCCGGAGGCATCATCAGCGTCTTTCTGCTTATTCTCACAGCTCCGGCCCTGGCGCATCTGGCTCTGAACTTCGGCCCTTCCGAATATTTCTTCGCCACGCTCTTCGGCGTGCTGCTGGTTGTTCTCAGCAACATGAAGCAACTGATTCCTGCCATCATTCTCATGTGCCTCGGTCTGTGGATTTCTTCCATCGGCGTGGATCCTTCCACCTATACCCAGCGCTACACCATGGGCAGCCTCGTACTGTTCAACGGTCTGCCCGTAGCCTCCATCTGTCTCGGCCTCTTCGGCATCGGACAGGCCCTCAGACTCGCAGAAAAGGCCATACTCACGGAAGGAAAGATCGAACTCTCCCGAAGCACTCTCGATCTCAGCATGATCGGGCAGACCTTCCGTCACTGGAAAACCATGATCTGCTCGGGCATAGTCGGCACCCTGGTAGGTATTCTGCCCGGCACGGGCGCCATTCTGGCTTCCTTCCTCGGCTATGAAACGGCCAGAAAACTCTCTCCCGAGCCGGAAAAGTTCGGCACCGGCATGGTGGAAGGCTGCATAGGTGCCGAAGCCGCCAACAACGCCGTGCCTGCCGGAACCATGGTTCCCCTGCTTACACTCGGCATTCCCGGCGACGGCACAAGCGCCGTGTTGCTGACGGTGTTCACCGTCAACGGCATCTTCCCCGGCCCGCTTCTTCTCATCAAGGAACCGGCCCTCATCAACACTCTTTATATCTCTCTCTTCTTCATCAACATCTTCGCCATGATCATGCTGATATTCTGTCTGCGGCCCTTCGCCATGATCGTCAGAATACCCAACAGCATTCTTGCCGCAACCGTAGGCTTTCTGTCCCTCATCGGTATCTACAGCATGAATTCCAACTGGCTGGACATCGCCGTCTCCCTGGGCTTCGGGGTGGCAGGCTACTACCTGCTCAACTTCCGCTGGCCGCTCATCAATCTCGTCATGGGCGTCGTGCTTGGGCCGATCATGGAAATGCGTCTGCGTGAGGCTCTGACCATATCCGACGGCAACATCATGTTCTTCCTTGAGCGCCCCATCACGCTGGGCATCATAGCGGCATGCTTCGCCCTGGTGGCCTATCGCTTTCTGATGAAGAAAAAAGCCTGAGGCTCACTATGTTTCTACCTCTGGGAAGTCTGCTCAACACCGTGGCCGTCATCGCCGGCGCCGCCATCGGGCTGTACGGGAGAAACTTCATCTCCGCCCCTGTTCGAAACATTCTCACACAGGTGCTGGGCCTCTCCACTCTCGGCATCGGCATTCAGATGTGTGCCAGCCATCTCGGCGCATTGTCTCCCGGGCAGAGCGTCATGCTTCTGCTCTGCCTGGGAGCAGGCGCCGTCTGGGGAGAAGCCTGCCACCTGGACAGACATATTGAACGAGCTGCAGAGTACCTCAAAAGAAAAATGAACTGCCGCGATGCCACGTTCACCGAGGGCTTCGTCAATGCCGCCATACTGTTCTGCGTGGGAGCCATGGCCCTTGTCGGCGCCGTAAATGAAGGATTATCCGGAGACCGAAACCTGCTCTACTCAAAATCCGTTCTCGACTTCTTCTCCGCCGTCATCTTTGCGGCGCTGTGGGGGCGAGGAGTCATGGCGGCAGCCTTGCCGGTATTCCTGCTTGAAGCCTCCGTTACCCTTCTTGCCGGAGCGCTTGCCCCGTACTTCACTCCCATCGGGATTTCCTTCCTGTCCGCCACGGGAGCCATTATGATTCTCGGTGTGGGTCTGACCATTCTGGATATCAGAAAGATCAGCCTCTCCAACATGCTGCCGGCTCTGCTCTGCGCCTTTTTCATCGTACTCTTTATTCTGTAGATCTTCTTCACAAAAGTATCCGCCGGACTTGCCTGCCATGCCCGGCGGATACTTTTTAATCTCTTCCTTCATATCTCGTGCCATTCCATTATTGACAGATTCCCCGGCGGTATCCGATAACACCTGCTTCTACAAAATGCCGCCTGTCCCAACAGGCCAGAGGCTGAAGTACGACAAAAAGACTTCAGTACACAAAAGACCACAAAGGCCGAGTGACCTCCATACCGACTGAACGCCCGTCGCCGCCCTTTTCCCAAGCCGTATCAAGCCGGATGCCAGCAACGACACAGCGCAGCTTTCCGCACGATTTCCGCATCCACCCCATGTCTTCAAAAAATGATAACAGGAGGTAGTTATTGATATTTTTTCTTCCATCCCCTCAACAGAAAACCAGCGCTTCCATTTTTTTCTGGAAACAATATTGACACTGATGTGGCAGGTTGCTACAAAGAAATCACTAAGAGGTTAGACGTCTGATGAGTAAGAGAGTTTCACTGGTTCACATTGCCGAAGAGCAGCTGCTTGACCTGATCCGCCATCTTCCCGAGGGAACGCGGAGACTCCCCTCCGAAGAGGAGCTGTGCGGACAGCTGGACATCAGTCGTGCCACGCTTCGTGAAGCGCTGGGGCAGCTTGCCCGGGCCGGTTTCATCACCAAGCGTCACGGCGTAGGCAACATTGTGAACTTCAGCGTGCTGAAAACTCCCATGCGCTTTGATGAAGAGCTTTCCATGCGCCGCCTTCTTGCCAGTGCCGGCAAAACCAGTACGCAGCGCTTCGAGCCCGTTCCCGAAACGGAGGAAATCGTGGCCTTCATCGACGCCGTGACCCCGTGCCACATAGAAATCATGCATCCGTGGCTTATTCAGGAATCCAGACACTTCATCGACGACAAACCCGCAGTCTGGACCTTCAATATCTACCCGGACACGGCCAGAAATCTGACCGAAAAGGATATACAGGGGCTTTCTTTCAGAGAACTTGTAAATGCGCTGACAGGAGCCGAGCTTTCCCACACCATCAAGGCCGTGCTGCCCACCGCCGCAGAACACAGACTCGCGAAAGCCTTCGGTCTGGCCGAAGGCTCCCCGCTCATCATGTGGTATCTGAAAAACTTCGGGCTGGACGACGAACTTCTGAGCTGCGGGGTGACCATTTTCAATCCCGAAATGGTTACGCTGAACTCGTTCAACAGATGGGACTGACGCCGCACAAAGGCTGAGGTCGGGAAAAGCCGTTCCTGTCGCCGAGACCTGCAACCGTTCTCCTGCCGGAGAAAAACGGTCTGCAAACTTTTATGGAGGACAGGCTATGAAGAAACTGCTGCTGGGTCTGCTCGCTGCCACGATGCTGATTTCCGCTCCCCACCCCGCCTCTGCCGCGGATTATGAGCTGCATCTGAACATGCCGCTCCCGCCCACCAACACCCGCTGGAAACTCTTCCTCGAGGGTGTCATGAGCGATCTCGAACAGCGCTCCGGCGGACGCATCAAGGTCATCCCCTACTTTGCGGAGTCCATGAGCAAGATTTCGGAGTGCTTCGAGACCGTGAAAACCGGTCTTGCCGATCTGACCGAAGTCGCTCTGCTCAATGCTCCCGGACAGTTTCCTTTCCACGAAAGAGCATGGGACGCTCTTGATCCCGCCCGCGCCAGCGAACATCCCACCACGATCATGCATGAAATTCAGAAAGAATTTCCTGAGGTCATGAAGGAGTTCAAGGGCGCGAAATTTCTCAACTCCTACGACGGCATGATCGGTCAGTTCATTGTGATGAACAAGCCCGTGAAAAGTCTTGCCGACCTCAAGGGAAAGAAAATCATAGCCTTCGGCGGCCCCACCGTTGCCGCCAAGATTGAAGCCCTCGGCGCCGTGCCGGTTTCCATGTCTCCCGGCGACGCCTACATGGCTCTGCAGCAGGGCATTGCCGAAGGCGCCATGACCGGCTTCGGCATGCTGGTCAACCGTCGCTTCGGCGACATGCTCAAGCACATGGTTCCCGTGAACATCACGGGCGTCATTCTCGGCGTGGCCATGAATCAGAATACGTATGATTCGCTGCCCGACGATCTCAAGAAAGTCGTGGACGAGACCTTCGGCGAAGAATTCACCCAGCGCAGCACCAAATACATGAGCGACATCGAGTATCAGCTCGCCAAGCAGTGGCGGGACGAGATGGGCGGTGTGATCCATCCCCTCACCGATGCCGAATATGATGAAATTCATAAGCTCTTTGCGCCTCTGGACAAGGCCTGGGCCGACAAGCTCACGGCCTCCGGCATGCCCGGCGACAAGATCCTTGCCCGTCTGAACGAACTCCAGGCTCAGTACAGCCCGCTGTGGAAGGATTCCAAGCTGTTCCAGGAATTCGGCATAAAATAATACGCTGATGCGGCGGCGCCTTTCTCCGTCGCCATGAAGAAACGCCGCCGCTTTTCCGCTTTTCCCGGAGGTCTTTTTCATGTCTGCCCCCGCCAGTTCAGAGGCTTTTCCCGTCACCCCGTTCGATACTGCCGCACAGAAGCTGACCAGCTTCTGCAAGTGGCTCAGCGTCGGCGGTATCGGATGCTTTCTCATCATCGTTTTCATCACGTTCTTCGACGTCATTCTGCGCACGTTCTTCAACAGTCCCATTTCCGGCGCGCAGGAAGTCACGGAAATGCTCATGCCCCTCGTGGTCTTTTCGGGCATCGCCTATGCGCAGTGCCGCAAGAGCCATGTGACCATGGACATCTTCACGGAAACCCTGAAGCCCCAAAACAGAACCACGCTCGAATGCTCCACCACCATCTGGAGCGCCGCCATCTGCTGCGTATGCATCTGGGCCACCGCCAGAATGGCTTCGACCACAACCACCATCACCCATCAGCTCGGCCTGCCCATCAACCCCTTCGTGTGGTTCGTGTGCTTCGGCTTCTGCACCCTGCTTGCGGCGTTCATCATTGAAACCTGCCGCCTGTTCACCCTCGTTCGCCGCACAGGTACGGGTCATGCTGTCTTTGCCGTGCTCTTCGGCATCATTCCCGTGCTCTTCGCCTGGTACATGGCCACGCACCGCTTCCCCGGTCTCGGTGCCGTGAATCTCGGCATCATCGGCCTGTGCGTCATGCTCTTCCTGTTCATCTGCGGCATGCCCGTCGCCTTCGCCCTCATGGCGGCAGGATTCGTCTTCTCCTGCTCCATCCGCGGACTCAATCCCGCCATGGTCATGTACGGACAGGTGATGTTCACCGGTTCGAGCAGCTACCACTGGGTACCGCTCATGTTCTTCATGCTCATGGGCTACTTCTGCTATTACGGCGACCTCGGACGGGATCTCTACTCCTTTGCCCGCAGCTGGATAGGTCATTTCCGCGGCGGTCTGGCCCAGGGCAGCGTCTGCGCCTGCGCGGCCTTCGGCGCCGTGGTCGGCGACCATCTCTCCGGCTCCATCGCCATGAACGCCATCGCCCTGCCTGAAATGCGCGCCAACAAGTACGACGACAAGCTGGCCGTCGGCACACTGGCCTGTGCGGGCGTCATAGGTTCGCTCATTCCCCCGAGCACCAACCTCATCATGTACGGCGTTCTGGCCGAACAGTCCGTCAGCGAACTCTTCATGGCCGGCGCCATTCCCGGCATCATTCTCACCGTGCTCTTCTGCATCACGGTATGGATCATCGCCGTGCTCAATCCGGCCGCCGCTCCCACCATCGCCAAGGTTCCCATGAAGGAACGCATGCGTGCGCTCAGGTTCACCCTGCCCATTCTCGTGCTGTTCATTCTGGTCATCGGCGGCATTTACGGCGGCATCTTCACTCCTGCCGAAGGCGGCGGCATAGGCGCCGTGGGCGCTTTCCTCGTCTCCCTCTTCATGCGCAGACTCACCGTGAAGAAATTCATCGCCGCCCTCAACGACTCGGCCAAGTTCATTGCCATGTGCTTCGCCGTACTTACCGGCGCCTCCATGCTCAGCTACTTCATGACCCTGAGCCGCATTCCCACCGTCATGGCGTCCAGCATCGCCGCCATGGAACTGTCCGGCGGCCTCACCATGCTCGCCATCGTGGTCGTCATGATCGTGCTCGGCTGCTTCGTGCCCGCTCTGCCGCTGCTTCTCGTGTGCGTTCCCATCTTCCTGCCCATCGCCGCCGTATACGACTGGAACCTCGTCTGGTTCGGCGTGCTCATGGTCATCCTTCTTAACATGGGAACCATCACTCCGCCCTTCGGCGTGAATCTCTTCGTCATCAAGGAACTGGCAAAAGTCCCGCTGAACATCATGTTCCGTGCCTCCGTTCCCTTTGCCATAGCCATGACCGTACTCGTGGCCATCGTCTACTTCATTCCGCAGACGGCGCTCTGGCTGCCCGCCGTATTCAAATAACGCGCTCCTCCTGATCAGGAACCATCACCCCCGTTCATCGAAAGCCCGTCGATCAAAAGACGGGCCAAGGAGTTTTCATGCCTCCGGTTATTGACAAAGAAAAATGTATCGGCTGCGGACTGTGCGTTCAGATCTGTCCGTGCGAAGTCTTCGACATTGATCATCAGCCCAAAACCGTGCCCGTGGTGCGCTATCCCAGAGAGTGCTGGCACTGCAACGCCTGCGTTCTGGACTGTCCGAGAAAGGCCATGGATCTTCGCTTCCCGCTCAACTACATCATCACGACCACAGATACCGCGACCCTGAACGGTAAAGCAGGAGACTGACATGCTTCCCATCAGCAAAACCATAGAAACGGATCTCGTCGTCATCGGCGGTGGTATCGGCGGACTCATGGCGGCCATAGCGGCGGCCGAACAGGGAACCCGTGTCGTTGTTCTGGAAAAGGCCGACACCAGACGCAGCGGCTCCGGCGGCGGTGGCTGCGACCACTTCTTCTGCTATCTGCCCGAAGTGCACGGAGACAATCTCGACGTCATCTTCCAGGAACTCATGGAAAGCCAGATCGGCAGCTGCTACGATCCCCTGCTTACCTATCAGTTCATGAAGATGTCCGCCTCCATCGTGCGCAAATGGCATGAATGGGGCATCAACATGAAGCCCTATGACAACGAATTCGTGTTCCGCGGACACGCCTTCCCCGGACGTCCCCGCATCTGGCTGAAGTACGACGGACATAATCAGAAGGCCGTGCTCACGCAGAAGGCCCGTTCCCTCGGCGTGACCATACTCAACCATCATGCGGTGCTCGAGCTGCTGCATGACGGAACCCGTGCCCTGGGCGCGCTGGCGCTGGACAACAGCCGTTCCGAACCGTCGTTCGTTCTGGTGCAGAGCCGCTGCGTCATGATGGCCAGCGGTACGGCCAGCCGTCTCTATACGCCGATGTCCACCCCCTCCACCATGTTCAACACCGCCAACAGCCCCGCCAACGCCGGCGCCGGCCATGCTCAGGCTCTCCGTGCAGGCGCCCGTCTGGTAAACTTCGAACTGCCCTACCGTCACTCCGGCCACAAGTACTGGACCCGCGCGGGCAAGGGTACCTGGATCGGCATATTCAAATACCCCGACGGCACCAACGTAGGCCCCTTCATCACCAAGGCCACCAAGGAAGTCAGCGACATCACCTCCGACGTGTGGAACAACGTGTTCACCGACATGGCCCGCGAAGGACGCGCCCCCATCTACATGGACTGCTCGCAGATCGACGAGGAAGACTTCCAGTGCATGATGAAGGACTTTGAAAGCGAAGGCCTGACGAGCTTCCTCAACTACATGGGCAAGCGCCATCTGGATCTCCGCAAGCAGGCCGTGGAATTCGGTCAGTTCGAACCGTACTTCCTCGGTCGCGGCGTGGAAATCGGCGTCGACGGTCAGACCACGCTTCCCGGCCTCTATGCCGCAGGCGACGTCGTGGGCAACGTGCGCGGAGCCATCGCGGGAGCTGCCGTCTACGGCTGGATCTGCGGTGAAAGCATCGGCAAAAGCTTCAGAAATCTGGACATCAAGCCGGTGGCCGACCTCGATCTGACCCATGAGCGCATGGAATTCTTCAGCTCCCTGTACGAACGCGAATCCGGCGCTCCCTGGCAGGAAGGCAACTGGGGTCTCCAGCAGATCCTTACCGACTATGCCGGAGCCGGTCCCGAGCGTGTGCGTTCGGAAACCCTGCTGACGGCAGGCCTCAAGACGCTGGGCGAGCTGCGTGAACTGTGCAAGGCTGAAATGAAGGTCTCCAATTCGCATGAACTCATGCGTGCCGCCGAAGTGTTCGATCTCATGGACGTAGGTGAAGCCATCATGCTCTGTGCCCGTGAACGCCGTGAAACCCGCGGTCTGCACATCCGCAAGGACTATCCCTTCACCAATCCGCTGTACAACAAGAAACTTTTCTACATCGAGCGCCGCAACGGCGAGTACGTTGTGGGCATGCGCGACAAATATAAATAGTCGTGCCGGGAGAACGTCTCATGAATCAGGAAATCTTCGACATTCTACGCTCGGAAATCAAGCCGGCCCTGGGATGTACCGGTCCCATCGGCATCTGCTACTGCGCCGCCGAGGCCTATGACGCCATAGGCGGAACCATTGAACGCATCGATGCGGACATCGACTGGGGTATGTGCTGCAAGATTGACGACGTGGCTTTTCCCGGCTCCCAGATGCTGGGCGTGGAAATGGCCATTGCTCTGGGCGCTCTCGGAGGAGACCCCGGGGCGGGGCTGGAAGTGCTTCACTCCGTCACGCCGGAAGTCGAGCTTCAGGCCCGCAAGGTGGCCGAGCTTGTGCACATCCGGCCGCTCTGGGAGCGCACCGATCTCGGCATCTATGCCAGAATATGCATCAAGACCGATCGCGGCACGGGTACGGCGGAAATCCAGAACCGGAGCGACGGACTCACGCTGAAAATGCGCAATGATGAAGTTCTGGAACGCCATGATCCTGATCCCAGTGCTCAGAGCCACACCGATCCGATACTCAAATACCGTATCCGCGACTTCTATGACTTCGCCGTGGAAACGCCGCTGGAAAAGCTCGACTTCATGCGGGATGCGGCCGCCTACAACACCCGTCTCGCGCAAGCCGCCCTCGACGGCAGACTCGGCGCGGGCATCGGCGCCGCCCTGCAGGATGCGGCCGGAGGCAGCCCCTACATTCTGGCCAAGGCCTGGGCCGCCGCCGGATGTGAGGCCCGCATGTCGGGCGTCAATCATCCGGCCATGAGCTGCGCCAACAAGGGCAACGTAGGTATTGCCGCCTCCATGCCGCTGGTGAGTCTGGCCAGAGATCTGGCGCTGCCTGAGGAAAAACTGCAGCGGGCCATGGCGCTGAGCTATCTCATCGCCATAGCCGTCATCAGACGCATCGGAAAGTGTCCGTCCATGTGTTCCTGTGAAGTGGCGGCCTCTCTGGGAGTCGCCGCAGGAAGCGTACTCTTGCGCGGCGGCAGCGAAAAACAGGTGGAAATCGCCATTCAGAACACCATTCCCAGCATTTTCGGCGTGGTGTGCGACGGAGCGAAGCTGGCCTGTGCGCTGCGCATCTCCTCGGGTACCGGCATTGCTCTGGAAGCCGGCAACCTGGCGCTCAAGGGCGTCCGCATTGCCAACAATCAGGGCGTGCTTGCGCCAACGGCGGACGAATCCATCGAGCTTCTCGGCCGTACGGCCCTGTTCGGCATGGTGGACAGCGATCGCGATCTCTGCCGCCAGCTTTTCGACAAGCGCCGTATCTTCCCGCTGATGACCTTTGCTGAACGTCAGCAGCAGTAGGCCCCTGTTGCTGCGGACGGTCGGAATTCTCTTCCGGCCGCCCGCAGCTCCTTTTATGAGGTATGAACATGAATACTGATGTCGTCATCATAGGATGCGGCTCCACAGGCAAGGCCACCTCGGCCTGGTTCACCCTGCAGGGCATGAGTGTAGCGCTGTGCGATACGGAACGCTTCACTCCCGACATGGAAGACATACGACGGCAGGGAGGCATCCTTCTGCGCGGTCGCGCCGGTGTTACGGGAAAGGCCATGCCCGCTCTCATGACTACGGACTTTCAGGAAGCCCTCGCCACATCGAAGCGTGTGCTCATCTGCGTTCCCGACTACCGTCAGGAAGAGGTTGCCGCCTGCTGCGCGCCGTATCTCAGCGCCGAGCACTGTGTACTCATTGTTCCCGGCAATCTCGGCTCTCTGATTTTCCGTCGCGTATTGGAAGGTACAGGACATACGGATCTGCCCTGCCTAGCCGAAATGTCGGACAATCTCTGGGCCTGCCGTACCACCGGAAACAGCGAGGTGCTGGCCGCTCTTCCCCTGCCGCCCAAGCGCGTATCCGCGTTTCCCGCTTCCGATACCCATCGCGTCATCTCGACCTTCGCGGACATTCTTACACTGATACCGGGAACCAACATTCTGGAAACGACGCTCAACTCCCCCAACGTGCTTACGCATCTTGCGGGAACCATTCCCAATGCTGCGGCCGTGGAAAAAAGCAACGGCACCTTCGCCTTCTTCCGTGACGGACTCTCCCCTGCCGTCATCCGCTGCATTGCGGCCGTGGAACAGGAAAGAAACGCCGTTCTGGCCGCTCTCGGTCTGCAGCGCTACGGAGGATCCGCCGCCCTGTGCGAAGCGCTCATGAACGGCAACATCCCAGAAGGATTCGATCTTTTTCTGACACTGGACGGCCCTACCGATCTGAAGCACCGCTACGTTACGGAAGATGCGGTCTGCGGCATGGCTCTTCTGACGTCTCTGGCGGAAGTCTGCGGCGTGGAAGCGCCCGTCTCCCGTGCACTTCTTACCCTGGCGTCCTGTCTCAATGACGATGACTACGCCGCCCGCGGACGCACGATTGCCAACATGGGCTTCTCCGGTCTCTCTCTCAACGAGATCATGGCAAAAATCCGCTGACGACACCGATGCCCCAGACCGGGAGAATTCTCTTTACCAAGGCGGATAAGAAATAAGCACCTTCCGTCTTTCAATCGGATGCTCGAAACGGAGGAGTACGAAATCTCCCCCTGTAACATGGGTGTGTTGTTCAGGCATGTAAGGGCGTGTTACTTCCCTGCATCTTATGGGTGCCGACTCGAATCCTCAGGTCGGCGCCCTGTTTTTTTTCAGCAGGGCAAGGCCATGTATTCTGACTCGCAGCCAGTTTGCCGTTGACGAATTAAGAGTATTCAGCATGAAAGCAACGGCATGACAGACGATGGAGTCGCCAGAAAAGAACCGGCGTCCATAAAAATGAGTCCATACTCTTTACAGGGAAAAACAGCCGAACAGATTCGACAGAATTTTGGATTTCGTCACTCGTGAAGAACAAAGAAGCTTGCCTCAGCATCGGAGCCATCCCCTCCAACGGCATGCCTGCCATTCGGGAATCTGCCCCATGAGTTCATCAGTTCGGTGCAGTTCCCGTGCCTGCAGCAAAGAGCGGGCAAATCGACTTTTAAAAGTCGATAAGCTCAATGATACCTCCCATCTGAAGTTCTTTCCGTATGGAAAAGAAGCTCAGCCAGATGAAGGTTTTTCTTTAAAAATCAACGCTGATACTTTGCCAGCTCGTCCTGTATTTTCCTGATGAGGTCGGACGCAGACATGCCCATGGCCTGAGCCAGAGCAAAAATAACGACCAGACTAGCGGATCTTTTTCCAGCTTCAATCCCGACGATATAGACTCTCTGAAGACCTGCCTGATCTGCAAGAGCCTGCTGAGTTAAATGCCTTTTTCTACGTTCTCGAAGAATGACGGTACCCGTAGCCAGCTGGAGGGAAGGATTGCTTTCCATACCTCATAAGTAGTGGGTAACTTGACCTGAAAAGTATATGATAGTATACATTCTTGACCTTGGAAAAAGACTTCGGATGTCTTTCCGCAGCAGGCATGGAAGAAAGATATTCCTCTTTTTCTTAAAATATTTCAAACTATTATGTGGATATACAGGAGGAATTGGAATGCTTACCAAAGGTGCCATAGGAAACCTTATCAACAGATATCGGGCCGTTCTGAAAAAATGCACCCTGATCAACGTGTTCGGTTCTCTGGCTGTTGCTTCCATGCTGGTCATGGGAGGAGCTTCCGCCGCGCATGCTATTTCCTTGGACGACCTGACCGATGGAGTCACCTTCCTTGATGGAGTGGAAACAGATATTCTCTCCAATGGAAAATATGCTGCTGGCAGCAAGGTCACTACTGGCAGCAACACTCTTGACAGCACCTCAATTTCCTTGGATGGCAAAGAATTTAAAGGAGAGCTCAACGCCGGCAGCCTTGCCTTCGGTGATGGTGTGACAGCTACGGTCAATGAGGCCTCCATCACCATTACGGGCGGAAGCTTCGACGGTACGCCTGATGAAGGAGAACCCTTCCCTATCCGCGGCGGCGGCGTAGCTGCCAACGGTGGCGAATCCAATGTCGGAACCTCTACCATCACTATCAGCAATGCGACGTTGACGAATACCACCGTCTGGGCAGGCGGCGTAGTTGTGGATTACGACGGCGGCAAGGCTCATACCGCAACGTCGAATATCAACATTACCGGCACAGAGGCTTCCGGCGTTAACATATACGGCGGCAGTGACGGCGGCAGCGTCGGCACGTCCACCATCACCGTGACGGACAGTCAGGTCGGCAGCATCTTCGCCGGCGGCGATTATGATACAGTAGAGAACGTTGCCGTCATTGTCGACGGGACCTCCACCGTCAAAAACATCATCACCAACGGTTCCACGGCGTCGACGGTTGGAACCGTCGACATCACCGTCAATGGCGGTACCGTGGGTCTCGGCGGAGATGCCATTAGGAGCAATAACGGGGGCGGCAGCACCAATGAGCTGAATATAAAGCTGAACGGTGGAACCATCAACGGCAACGTCATTGCCGATGCAACGACCGCCACCATTTCCGTCAGTGATACCGCTGAAATTCTCGGAAGCATCAGAAACAACAGCGGAAAGACGGGGCTTGCCGTTGCGGACAATGCCAGCATGACTTTCGCCAAGGGCGATGTTAAAATTGATACGCTCAACGCACAGTCCGGCTCGACCATTCTTGTTGGCAACGAAGAGTCGGCAGGCAGACTCGTTGTCGGCGAGGCTACCCTCAACGGTGCCGGCGTCTTCCTTGACCCCGCGTGGAAAGATGATCCTTCCGTGGATATCCTCGACAACGCCTCCCATGCTGTGTTCGGTGGACAAACCGTCGACGGCAAGCTCACGGCCGGACAGAACTCCATGCTTGTGCTCGGCGATACATCTTTCGACTGGGCAAAGGATGCATTCAAGGCTTCCGGACTTACCTGGGGCCAAAACGGCATCACGGCTGCCCTGGCCATTGTCGAGTCTCAGACTCTCGACAGCAGCAAGGGCTCCCTGCTGGTTGACGGCAGCCTGACCAGTGCCGACTTCGCCACTGCAGGTAACGCCACCTTTGCCGACAAGTCCCTGCTCATGGTCAACGGAGCCGCAGCTTCCGGTAAAAACGTCGCTCTCACCGGAACTGGTACACTCTCCGTTGACAACGGAGCCAAGCTGTATATCCGCGACGCGGGTGAGGGTACCTACACGATTACCAGTTTCAGCGACACCATTCTTAAAGGCTGGCAGGATGATAACCTCATTCTCAACCGTCTGGTGTCCGGTACGACGCGCCTTGATGACGTCACCGGCAACGTCGTTGTTGATGTTACGAAAACAGACGACATTTCACTGCTTTATCCCGGTATCAAGCCCGTCAACAGCCTGAACGCGCTCTCTCTCGCCAGCGATTCCGACTATATGGGCGTCCAATTCCTCAGCCGCGCCATGGATGAAACCATGCTGGCGGACAATGCTGTAACCTCGACGGTCAATGAAGTTTCGCAGGCCGCCGTGACTGCCGGCGTGCAGAACACCTCGCTGCGCCTGTCCGATGCCGCTTCCGACACTGTGCTCCGTCATCTTTCCCTCGGCAGCTATGACTCCGGCAACAGCACCCATCAGGACGGCGTCGATATGTGGGCCACTCCCATGTACGGCAACACCTATACTCACGGTATGACCGCTTCCGGCACCTCCGTGCGCGGCAACTACGGCGGCATAGCCTTCGGTGCCGACATGCAGGCAGGCGAACTGGCAGGCGGCAAGGTTCGCGCCGGTATCGCCCTCAACGGCGGCGGCGGCAAAAGCGACACCAGAGGCACTGCCACCAGCACGGAAAATTCCTACAACTTCGGCGGAATCAGTCTGTACTCCGGTTGGAATCTCAACAATCTCAATGTGATGGCTTCGCTGGGATACAGCATCGGCGATCATGACGTAAAGATGACCCTTCCCTCTTCCATGCAGATGGGACAGGCCAAGGCCGACATCGATACGGGTGTGTTTACGGCTGACCTGCGCGCTGAGTATCAGATCAAAACAAGCTGGCTCGATATTCTGCCTCACGCCGGCGTACGGTATACGTCGCTCCACACGGACAGCTACAACCTCAAGGTCAACGGCTCGACGCTGAACAGCGTGGAGTCCGATACGCAGAACATCGTGCAGTTCCCCGTAGGCGTCACTGTGACCAAAAACATTGACGCGACTGGATGGAACATCAAGCCTCAGGCGGATGTCTCCGTCATCCCTGCCGCCGGTGAAAAGAAGGCCTTCACCAAGGTGCACTTCTCCGGTGTCGATGCCACGGACGGCTTCAATACCCGCATCATGGACTCCACGAGCTGGTCAGGCATGATCGGTGTACAGGCCGAAAAGGGCAATCTGAGCCTCGGTCTGAACTACGGTGTGCAGGCCTCCAGCCATGAAACTGATCAGGGTGTGAACCTGGGCATCAGCTGGAAGTTCTAGCAAGTACCTCTTCTGAAAAGCCCTCGGTAGAAAAAAACTTCTATCGAGGGCTTTTTTCACACTTAACAGCCTACTTCTGGCGAAAAAAAGAAGTTCTTCCCCGAAGCACGACTGTAAATTCATCAATAACTGATTATACTACCTAAAAAACTATAAATTATTTCCCTTTCAAGTGTATGCACACTACTCGATGAAAAAGAACAGAACTAACAAAAATATTTACTGAATCCGATGAGATCGGATGACTTCTAGTACCGGAGAGTCTGCTCAACGTACAAGTTTGCAGACGAAAATTTCGGCATAGTCTGTTCAGAAAACAGCTTATTGTCTGCGTTCACTGCCGAGCTCCACACCAGAGCTAATCCGTAAGTCACCATTTCCTCTTCACTAATAGTGTCAGTTGTAACTGGCCGGACTCCGGGAAAGGTCCGGCCAGTACTATTTTAGGCTCTTGACTAGCTGAAAGGACCTAAAAAGGTTATCTGGTTAGTCATG
>USBZ01000038.1 GCA_900553065.1 uncultured Desulfovibrio sp.
TCTTTTGGTGTTAAAAATGCTCAGAGAACATCCTCTCAGCTAGTCAAGAGCCTTTGTTTATATGCCTGGCAGAGCATAATTATGTATGGGATGCGTTTTTGCCCATGATTTTTTCCGTTGAGATGCGGGCCTTGATCGACTATGCAGGAAAATAAGGTGTTTCCCGGATTCTGTAAGAGGTGAATATGTTGCATTCCTTACATCAGGGGCGACAGACGGGCACTCTGCTGATTATTGATGATAATGAAATCAACAGAGAAGTTCTGGAACATATATTTTCTTCGTTCTATCCTACGGAACAGGCGGAGAATGGAAAAGTCGGTCTGGAGAGACTGCGGGCAACTCCCGAGCGCTACTGTGCCGTGCTGCTGGATGTCGTTATGCCTGAAATGGACGGTATTCAGGTGCTGCACCACATGAAAGAAGCCTCGCTGACGGAGAGAATACCAGTTTTTTTGATTACCGGAGAAGCCAGTGATGCCATCATGAAAGAAGCTTACGGGCTGGGGGTGATGGATGTCATCAGCAAACCTGTGGTTCCGTATATTGTGCAGCGGCGAGTGAACTCCGTGGTAGAACTTTTCCGGGCCAGGAAGATTCTCGGTAATAAGGTTGAGGAACAGCAGTCGGAACTTCTGCTTCAGGCGCAGAAGATCATCCGTTTGAATGAAGGCATGATAGAATCGCTTTCCACCGCCATTGAATTCCGAAGCGGTGAGTCGGGAGAGCATGTTCGGCGCATTCATGACATTACGCGTTTTCTTTTGCTGAATACCGATCTGGGAACTGGCCTGAGCGCGGAAAATATAGAGCATATAGCGCTTGCCTCCATCATGCATGACGTAGGCAAGATAGCCATACCCGATGCCATTCTGAACAAGCCCGGCAGACTCACTCCGGAAGAGTTCGAGATCATAAAAACACACACCACTCAGGGGGCGGCGCTGCTTGAGAAGATTCCTCAGCTGCGTGAACATGAATCCTATCATTATGCCTACGACATTGCCCGCCATCATCATGAGCGCTGGGACGGCAGAGGATATCCCGACGGCCTGAAGGGCGACGAGATTTCCATCTGGGCGCAGATCGTTTCCCTGGCGGACGTGTATGACGCACTGGTAAGCAAGCGCTGCTATAAGGGGGCCTTCTGCAGAAAAGAAGCCCTGGATATGATTCGTGACAACAAGTGCGGCGTGTTCAATCCGCTTCTGCTGGACCGCTTCTTCTCTGTGGAGGAAGAACTGGCCCGGCTGTATCCCCAGGCCCGATAAAGGAGAGCACTGAACCATGGACGCAACGATCAGAGAACGGCTTATGGACGGCGGCATTGATGTGGACGGCATGCTGGAGCGCTGCATGGGGAACGAAATGCTTCTGGCCCGCCTGCTGAAGAAGTTTCCTGCGGATGCAAATTATGCAAGGCTGGCGGACGCCATTGACCATGGTGATGAGTCTGCAGCGCTTGAGGCCTCTCATACACTGAAAGGGGTGTGCGGCAATCTTTCCATGACGGCCTTGTTTGCCCTTTTGGACAGGCAGGTGACAGCTCTGCGTATGCATGATCTGGAGGGGGCAGCGGCCATGATGCCGGAAGTGACCAGAAAATATGAGGACGCCGTTCTGGCCATACGCACAAGTTTTGAATAGTGTTTTGACAAGCTCCTGCATCCTTTTTTGAAGAAGGGTACGTTTTTCGTCAGCTCTGCCGGGAGTCTTTTTTTCCATCACCTTTGTTTCAGGAAGGAGGCGAAAGTGCAGAGGCATGGGATGCGCTCCGGGGTTCTTCCGTACGGCATACTTTTCAATATTATTTTGTTTTTGCTGGTAATTACGCTCTGCGGAGTCGGCATTCATGCGTTTCGCGACATTCTTTTGCGTAATGCCAGAATGACGGGCATGACCTTGGCAGACAACTATGCCTCCGAAGAGCGCAGCAGACTGGTAGTTTATGAAACCCTGCTTTCCTTTGCCACGGCTTCCATCGACAAGCGCTTTCAGGAAGGAAAGGGCGGGGACGTGATGCCGTGGATGGAGATTTTTTTCGACAGGCTGCAGACCGTACTGGGAGAGGATAGCGTCAGACCATACATCGCCATGAACGGCAGACTCGTAGGGCTGAACGAGCAGCAGCAGGAAAAGCTGGACGCTATTGATCCCGGCGAACGCGCATGGTTCAAAATGGCGGTGAATGCTCCGGGAAAGAATGTATTTACAGGCTGTTATGAAGATACCGTCACCGGATCTCCTGTAATTACCGCTGCCAGAAAATGCCGGAATACCGATGTGGTACTGGCTTTTGACATTTTTCCCCATCACTTCAGATCCCGTTTTTCATCCTATAACGGTGAGACGTATCATTCTTTTTTCCTTTGCGACGGCTCCGGCAATATTCTTTACAGTCAGGTTCCGGATTCCGAACGGCATGGAGTGTCGCCGTCTCACATGAAGTTCCTGCTTCAGAAAATACAGAACGGAGAGTTTGAGGATCATACCTCGTATTTTCTTGATGGGGGAGGAAACAGGCAGGCTCTTTACTACAGCAGAATGCCCAACGGCTGGTATGCCATCGTTACCTTCCCCCGTGCTGAGATTCTGAAAAGAGCGGAGCAGCTTTCTCTGCTGCTTGCGCTGTCGGCAGGCATATTTCTTCTTGTGCTTATCGTTCATTCCTGGCGCTCGGTACGCAGCAATGCCCTTATGGCGCGCAGCCGGGAAACCATTCAGGTTCTGGGAAATTCCTATTATGCTTTGTACCGGGTGAACTTTCTTCGGGAAACCTACGAGTGCATCAAACCTTCCGCCTATGTGCAGGGAAGAATTCCCCCGACTGGGCCATATGCTGATCTGCTTCAGGCGGCTATCGACGTAATAGAGCCGGAGGCCCGTGAGGAGTATATACGCAGTTTTTCCTGTGAAAATATACGAACGCTGGTGTCGCAGAAGGTGCGGGACTTCGGTGGGGAATTTCGGAGACTCTTTGGTGATGATTATCGCTGGGTCAGCATACGGGTTCTGTTTGATGACGTTTTGGCTCCGGAAGAGGTCGTGCTCTGTTTTCGTGAGATCGAGCATGAAAAGCTGCTTCAGCTTGCCGAACGCAGTCTGCTTCGGGATTCTCTGGAAAGAGCCAGGAGAAGCGAGCAGGCCAAACAGAGCTTTTTCAGCAACATGTCTCATGATATGCGTACGCCGGTCAATGCCATCATCGGATTTGCCGATCTTGCCAGACATGCTCTGGATGATCCTGAAAGAGTCGGAATCTACATCGACAAGATCAGTTATTCCAGCCGTCAGCTGAAGAATCTGATAGACGACATTCTTAATATGTCACGCATGGAGCAGGGCAAGCTTTCTTTGAATAATCAGGAAATGGATCTGAAGAAATGTCTTCAGGAGTGTCTTGATACCTATCAGTTGCAGGCGGAAATGGAACAGAAGACTCTGCAGGTCAGTCTGGATATACAGGACTGCTGGGTCATGGGCGATTCTGTGCGCATCCTTCAGCTTTTGAACAATCTGCTTTCCAATGCCTTCAAGTTTACTTCCAAAAATGATGTGATTTCCGTGTCCGTCACGCAGGCTGAGGATTCCGGTTCTCAGGATTCCGTAAAATACAGAATCGTAGTTTCCGATACGGGCATGGGAATGTCGAAGGATTTTCTTCCGCATCTTTTTGAACCCTATATGCGAGAGGTGCGGTTCGGCTCGAAAGCCGTGGCCGGTACCGGGCTCGGCATGTCCATTTCCAGAAATCTTGTGGAGCAGATGAACGGTGAGATACGTGTGGAAAGTTCGCTCGGACAGGGCAGCATATTCACGGTTGTTTTGCCGTTTGTTCCGGTCAGGACGGCGCCGAAAGACGCGGTACACGAAGAGTCGTCGAGCGATTCCGGGTTTTCCATGCTGCAGGGGATGAGAATTCTTCTTGCTGAAGACAACATGGTAAACATGGAACTTGCCGCAGAAATGCTTTTCATGTACGGCATGGCGGTTGATCAGGCTTGGAACGGACGTGAGGCCGTGGAGCTGTTCGCAAAGTCCGAACCTTTTTTCTACAATGCCGTGCTCATGGATATGCAGATGCCGGAAATGGACGGCTGTGAAGCGACAAGAGCGATCCGTGCCATGGACAGACCCGATGCAGCTTCTGTCCCCATCATTGCCGTGACGGCCAACGCCTTTGCTGAAGATGTGGCATCTACAACTGCCGCAGGTATGACGGCGCATGTCTCAAAGCCTATAGACTTCAAGCAACTTTTTTATATTCTTGCAGAATATATGAAAAAAGCCTGATGTTGGATGGGAAGAAGCTGTTCGGAAGGTCCTGCCTCGCCGGATCGGGGAGGGGATGTCTCAAAGCTGAAGGTAGTTTCGACGGTTTGGAAGAATCGTTTAAATGGCATTTCTCCAGGGAAGTTTTTCCCCGGAACTATCGTGATTTCCGACTCCGTGAGTACGTTGTCTTGTGGTGCATTGCATCTGCGGTAAAGCCTGATTTTGCACGTGTGCAGGCAGAGAGGCTGCCTCTGTGTCACGGGGGGGCTTTCCAGGTCTGCAGCTCGCCGATTTGAGAGCGCCTCAATGGCCTGTGAATCTCATTCTTGGGCTTGTATCAGAAGACAGTAGGGGGAGACGTGGAGATAAGGCCGCCTATATCCCGTTCACACCCGTGACAGAAGCTCAAATCGGTACTCCTGACGGATGTCGGGATACTTCTCCTTGTCCACTTTTGACATGAACATATCGAGAGGCCTTGCGAATACTTTGAGGGTGTCTTCAGAATTCAGGTCGTAGAGAGCCTCATAGATGACGAGCGTTTCCCTGGTTTCAGAGTGAACGGCATATCCCAGAACCTTGTAGGTGTACATGGGGGAATCGGCAGGGTAGCGTTCATGCTTGAAGTGGCGAACGATGTCACCGGGCTTGAAGGGAGGGCGATTATCCGCTTCTGACATGGGAGGCTCCTGATGGCGTATGGCAGGCTTTGCAGGGAACGGAATAACAAAGGGCGGAGCTGCTGACAATATGGCTTGCAGGCAGCATTTTAATAAAATGTTTTGATAAAAGACCTGCCTGCAGAAATAGAAGAGTTGTTCCTTATTGCTTGAAATTACTATGTTGTTATGGATTGACGATTTTTTTGATAACTGGAACTCTCTTTCTTAGGTGTAAGTACTCGCTGTCTGATTTCGGATGAAGTAGAAATGGTCGTCAGTAGAGGCGTAACAGGTATAGCCATGGTTTTCGGCCATAAGGGCAAATCGTGTGTAAAGACTGCGGCGTCGTTCCTCTCTTCCTGTGCTGAAGTGGAACTGGGGCGGTTTATATGTGTACAGCCAGTCGAGAAAGGTACGCACGGCCCAGCGGTATACTATGCAGGCCAGCATGGGGTATACGGGATGAGCTTCCGTTTCATGCAGGGAATAACCGAACATGTCCAGAGGCGGAAACTGGTCCGCAAGGATGACTTCGTATTGACAGTCTACAATGAGGGAGTAACAGGCCCAGTGACCTTTGAACTCAAAATGTTGCTCTTTTTCAAAAAGATACTTGAACATACGCCTTTGCTGTGCTTTTGAGTCTGATCGGAATCCGGTTTCAAAGAAAACATAGCGCTGACAAGTCTCAGATCAAAGGACGGATGGATGCGACGTCTACAGATGGGTGGACGCTGCTGACATCCATCTGTAGACATAAAAGCCCATGACAGGTGCGTGATAGGCATTTCGGATATGTGAACCTTACTCTGGAACCGGACGGGAAATTCAGCCTACTCTTCACAGCGCTCCACGTGTAAAACCTCGAACTCGCCTTCCCATTGTTTTGCCCAGCGAAGGACTTCCTGCGGGTCGGTTACCCGAACGGAAAAGATGATTTCACTGGCAGCCTGTCGTATCTGCTGACTGGGATGCCATTTTTTTTCCAGAACATAGTGCATGGCCGCGCCGGTGAAGCGCAGGCTCACTTCGTACAGGTCATCGCCGAAAACTCCGGCAAAGGAGTTCTGCTGGCGAGCCTCAAAGCCGTCGTCGGCCATGGATTCCTGTGAGAATCGTATGGCTGTGGACCGCACCTCGGCTATGCGGTTCAGACGGAATATTTTCCATGCGGGCGGCGTTTCATCTGCGGTGCGTGCGTAGAGATACAGGGTGCGCTGACGCAAGTAGAGACGCCGAGGATCTATTTCGCGCCAGCGTTCCGTCCAGTCGCAGGCTCGGGTGTAACGTATGCGTATGCGGCGACTTTCGCGTACGGCGTCCTGAATGGAGGAAAGAATTTCCGGCTGTACTCCGAAGCCCTGAGACGTGACGCGCTCATCAAAGCACTGCTGGAGCTGTTCGCGGAACGGCGAATCCAGTCCGCCCGCCAGCTTGCGGCCGGTCTCCACGGCAAGAGCTGCCAGCGTTCCGTCGCCCGAGGCGCTCAAATGTTCCAGCGCGAACATGAGAAGGAGACGGTCGCTGAAGGTCAGGCCCGTGATGGGCGAAAGCCGGTCCTCAAGAATACGGAAGCCTCTCCGGCGGTGGAAGTCGAAACTGAAGCCCACTTCGGCAAGGGCAGCCTTGTCCTTGTAATACTGGCTTCGGCTGATGCCGAACTTTGCTCGCAGGGCCTCCTGCGTCTGATGCGGATCACGCCGTACTTCCTGCGCAATGTGCAGAAGGCGCGTGATGCGTGGGAGGTCGGAGGCGTTGTACGCAGACGTGACGGGGGAAGCGGCAGGGCGTTTTTTTCCAGACATGACATACTCCTGCCCGGATTTTGCCTGTTTTGCTGCTGAAATCAAGAGAAAGCCGGTTCCGTTGTCCATACCTCGGTAGACGATACGGCTTTTTTTCTATGGCGTATGGGGAGTCAATAGGCTATTGTGAAGCGTTATTTTGCCAGAACCCATCGCATGAGCCTTTGGAGTATATATGAAAGTCATACTCGGAAGATATATGGACGGTGGTGCATGGCCGGACGCTCTGCACACAGGTACAACGTCCCCCAGCGCCCAAGTTGTGGATGGAGTGAAGATATGCGGACCCGCAGGCTTTCTGTCCCTGCTGGAAGAACGCATGGGGCTGCCGGTACCGGATATGCATGGCAGTGAGCGCATAGCCTCTGCCTGGCGCGCCCTGAATGATTTCCTCACTCATGAGCCGCACGCCTTTTATGAAAAATCCTTCGGCTGTGACGGTTGGAACACCGCCAAACGGGTGCTCCAGCTTCGAGATGAACTGACTCTTGCCGGAGCTTTTGAATCCAGGATCGGCGAGCTCGACGCATGTGCACAGGCCTGCCATAAGGCCGGTCTTTCCCGGCTTGCTCAATTGTATGAGCTTGAGAACCTCTATGGGCAAAATTTCGGCTCTGGAATGGCAGATCGACTGCGTCTTATCCTGCGCTGCCTGCGCGATGGCTGGGGGCTGTACGGCCTTGCCGAAGTGGATATGGTCACGCCCCGCGAGTTCTGGCCGACACCATGGCAAAGCCTTTTTGAGCTGATGAAAAGAGAGGGCGTGGAGTTTGTAGATCGACCACAGCCCGCCGGAACGTTTTCAAGCTCCACAGATACGCAATTCTTCCAGCTGGAAGCCGATAACCTCTCCGAAGCGGCGGAAGCGCTCGCCGCCGTGCTTGCCGCCCGCGGGGAAGAAGGGGGCTTGGGCCGCACGGTCATTCTGCGGCAGGAAGAGAGCATTGAACTGGACGGAGCTCTGGATCGCCAGGGCTTGCCGAATACCGGATGCCGTATGCGGACTGTGGCGAGGCCTTATATCCAGATGATACCGCTGTATCTGCGCCTGCAATTCTTCCCCTTTGAGCCGGAAACGCTGCGTCAGTTCCTGCTTCTGCCCGTAAGTCCGCTGGACGGAAAGCTGGCCCGAAGCCTGCTTGTCGCGCTTCAGCGTGAGGAGTTCTCACCGTACTTTGATCAGGAGCGTCAGCCGAATCTGGAAGGCTGGCCCGGGGGGTGGCGCAGAGTCTTTCTTGATGAAAAGGGTGTGCCGGATGCTCAACTCCTTGAGCAGATACACTGGTTCTGCCCGAAGGAGCGTCGAAGCGGCGGACGTGTCTGTACCCATGATATGGCCGCGGCCGTTCGCACACTCGGAGCATGGGCCGCACAGTCTGTGCTGAACGAATTGCCGATGACGGCAGAACTTTGTGCCCGCAGCGCAAGAACGCTGGAGAGTATCGGCGGAGATCTAAGCCGTCAGGATTTTGAAAAAGTGATGGACTCCATACTCGGCGACGGCGAGAAGCTCTCGGAACGCCGTCCGGCCATGCCGTGGACAGTGCTGACATCGCCCGGTCAGATTTGGAACGGTGCGGATACCGTTGTATGGTGGGATTTTACCAACGACGGCAGTGCCGTGCGTGAGCCGGATACATGGAGCCTCCCGGAAAAAAACTGGCTGGCCGCCCATGACTGCCTCCCTGATGATTCCGAATACGAGCGCAAGGCCCGCAAGGCTGCCTCTTTTCAGCCTCTTCGTCATGCCAACGTACGCTTTATTGCGGTGCGTTCCCGCTTCAAGAACGGTGAGGAAAGCGTGGATCATCCCCTTATGTCCGGTCTGGATAAGGCGCTTTTTCGGCGCGTGGCGGCAAGGGATGTGTTGAACGGCAAAGGCGAGGGCATCTGGACCGTGTCCTGTGAGGCGGTTCCTGCTCCCGTGCCTGTACCGTCGTGGTCGATCGACAAGGGGCGCGCTCTGATGCTGCCGGCGAGCTTCTATCCTTCCGGCATCGACAAAATGTTTGCCTGTCCCGCCGCCTGGTATTTTGAAAATATTCTCGGACTCAGGCCACAGTCCACCACGTTGTCCGGGGAGGCTGTCCTTCACGGCAACATTGCTCACGACGTCATGGAATACCTGCTCAAGAATCACGCCCCGGCGAACGATCTTGACAGCCTCCATACCGATATCATGCGCCTTCTTCAGAGCGCTGCCGAAAGAAAAGCTGCCCGACTGGCTCTGCCTGAATACGAACCTCAGCTCCGAGCCATGGCTGAACAGCTGGCATCCAGCTACCGTCACCTTGTCCGCCTGATGGAGGAAAGAGGACTGGAATTCCATAGTTCCGAACAGAGCTTTATCGGTGAACTGGAAGGTATTCCCTGCAAGGGGCGTTACGACCTTGCCTTAAAGCGTCAGGGCGAAGCTGAGCCTTGCCTGGTACTGGATATGAAATGGTCCCGCAAGCGCACGTTTCAGGAGCAGATAGAAAAAGGCTTTTCCGTTCAGCTCGCCGCCTACGCATACCTGCTGGCCCATGGCAGGCCCGAAAGCGGAAACACCAGGCCGACTTTCATAGATGATGCAGGCTACTTTCTTCTGCCTCGAGAAGAGATTGTTCTCAACTCCAGCGGCGGCACACCGCTTACCCAGCAGTGGGATACGGTATGTAAGCAATGGGAAAACATGCGCACCGATCTGGAAAACGGCCGGCTTGCTCTCGCGGAAACCGGCAGTAAAAAAGGTTCGCCCTGCGAATACTGTGGATTCATTCAACTTTGCGGAAAGACCTTTGTCGATCGGGAGGACGAGTCCTACGAGGACAGGGAGTCCGGGGAGAACTACGCATGAGTAACGCATCAGCATCCTGCATGAAGAATGTCGTGGTCAAGGCAAGTGCAGGTACGGGCAAGACGTCGCGCCTTGTGGATCAGTACCTTGTTCTTCTTGGTCTTGAGCCTGCCAACAGGCCCGCTGAGGGACTGGAACTTACGACGCTGGGCGGTAAGGCCTGCCGGCCGGAGGACATTGTTGCCGTCACCTTTACTCGTAAGGCCGCTGCCGAACTCAAGGACAGGCTGGGGAAAGCTCTCTACAGACAAGGCTATGCCGATGCCGACAAGGTGGAAGGAGCGTACATCGGCACGGTGCATGGGATATGTCTGCGCATCCTTCAGGAATATGCGCTGGAGGCAGGCATATCGCCGGTGGCTGAAGAACTGGCTGAGGAGGATGAGCAGATCATGTTCCGGCAGGCCGTGTCACCGATCATGGAGCGATATGCCAGATTGAGCCGCCTTTTTTCGGAGTTCGGCCTTGAGCCTCGCTCTTTCAGCGGCGGCAGGAAGCGCAAGCGCGAGGATGCCCTCATGGCTTTCTGCCGTGACCTCGTGTCGCTGGCTCGTGTTAATGGCAAATCCGCCGACGACCTTCGCGCCTTCGGACACGCATCGTGGCTGGAGCTTGAGGAACAGATCGAAGCACTGGCTACCTCCGTCACTGCCGAGGGGAGCGGGGAGATAAGCCTTGATCTTATGAAGACCGATCTTCAGGTCGCATGGCGCGAACAGAAGGAAGAAGCCAATTATGCGCATGTCGGTCAGCGGCGCAAGACCAGCAAGGACAATGGAGATGCCCCTCCGCTCAGCGGCAACGAAAAAAAGCATCTCGATTTTGTCAGACAGCTTCCCATATCACATATGCGCTGGAAGAACTGGCTCAGCCTCATAGGACGTGAAGGAGGTGCCAAGGGGAATCTGCCGGACTTCGTGGCTGCCATGGAAGAGATCGGCAGAAAAGTCTTCGTTCTTCCCGAATTCCGGGAGGATGCCGAGTATCTTGTGACGCAGATGTTCGCCTTCGCCGCAGAAGCCATGGAATGCTTCAGCCGCTACAAGCAGAGTGCGGGGGTGGTGGATTTTTCGGACATGGAGCGCATGGCCTGCGATGCGCTGGAGAACCCGGCCGTGCGCGAACGTCTGAACGGGCGTTTCCGCGTGCTGTTCGTGGATGAATTTCAGGATACCAGCCCCATACAGCTACGCATATTCCAGCTCCTGAGAGGCCTGCTCTCCTGCACGGAGGAGCGACCGGGATGCGTCATTTTTGTGGGGGATGACAAGCAGTCCATCTACGGTTTCCGGGGAGCGGACTCTGAGCTCACCCGAAGCTGTACCCCTGCGCCGCAGTGGTCATGCGTCACACTGCCCACATGCTATCGTTCCCTGCCGGAGATATGTACCTTTACCAACAGGTATTTCAGTGCGATACATGACGATGAGGGCATCCGCACACAGTTCCTTGACGGGGCGGATGAGCTGACCGTGAAAAGCTGGCTGGACGATCTGGAACGGGCAGAAGAGAAGCGTGCCATGGCAGGCAAAGTACCTTCTCTGCATTTCTGGCTTACGGGGCGCAGCCGGGGCAGACTGACCGTACAGGAAAAGCTGGACTCACTGGCCCGTCAGGTGGCCGTCATGTGCGGAAGGCTGGACAGAAACGGAAAACTGGTTCGGATGCAGGGCAATCGGCAGCACTACTGCGTGCCGGACAAAGACAGGGGCGGTGCCGTACCCCGCGCCGTGACTCCCGGGGACATTGCCATTCTTTGCCGCTCCAACAAGGACTGCATGGGCGTTGCTTCCGCCCTTGAGGCTCTCGGCATCCGCGCCTGTCTGGAACGGGACGGTTTGCTGGAACATCCTGCCGTGAGTTTTTGTCTTGCAGCCTGCCGTCTTGCCCTTGATACAGGCGACAGTTTCTCAGCGGCCGAACTGCATAAGGCAGTGCATGGGGGCGAAGGCTGGTTCGATGCTGCGGAAGAGGATGCCAGGGCAAAAGCGGCATGGCGCGCAGCTGTCGAAAAGGGTAAGAGCCGGCAGGGTGAAGAAAAAGATGGTGAGTCATCCCCTTCCGAAAGTAGACCTGTGGCCCGTCTTACGGCGGAACTGCCGTTCTTTCATCAACTTTGTCAGGTCCACTCGCGTCTCCCCGTACTGTCTCCTGCTGAATTTCTCGACGCAGTACTTGATGCCGCCCAGTGCTTCCGCAGAGCCGCTGCCGCAGTGCATCCCGAGGAGCATCTTGCCAATCTCGAAAGGCTGCGCTCGCTCGTTCGCGAATATGAGAGAGCCATGCACTGCCGTCGAGCCTCGGCGTCGCCGCAGGGCTGGCTGGACTGGCTGGACGAGCGCGAGCCCGGGCAGGCCTCCGGCGGCGAAGATGCCGTTCAGGTATGGACTTATCATCAGTCCAAGGGGCTGGCGCGTTCCGTGGTTATCCTGTTCAGTCTCGACAATATTCTTAAGGTCGACGATATCTGGAAAGTCAGAGTGGCGAACCTTGCCGCGTCTCTCTCCGACAGCGCTGAGCAGTATGGTCGAAACCCGCTTGGGAGCCGGGAACTGCGCTGGTGGCCGAACATTTTTCAGGCAGCCTCTAAGCTGCCCCCGGTCAGGGACTTCTTCGACGCCGCCAGGGCTACAGCTCGAGCCCGGGCCAGAGCTGAAGCTCTGCGTCTGCTTTATGTGGGCATGACCCGTGCCGAGCATATGCTCGTGCTCACCGGCGGCAGAACATCCAAAGGTGAACTCTCCGCAGCATGGCTGACGGATTTTTTCTGCGAAGAGAGCGTGGACGCCAGTGGTAAAACGAAAAAGACTTCCGGCTCGGAATTCAACGACATTCTTGGCAAGCCTGCGGAAAAGCCTGCCCGGAGTCGTAAAAAGAAGGAAGAGTCCTCCGATCAGCACGGGGACGAGCATCCCGATCCGCTGGCGGAAAGCTGGGATGGTCGCGCAGCCGAACTGCTGGGCTGTTCTTTCCGCGTGCGTCTGAACTTCGATATATGCGAAAAGCCATGCCAGCCGGAGGATCTGAGTACCGATGCAGAAACCGGTTCAGATGGCGGCGCCTGTTATCCCAAGGTTCGTCCCCGGGTCGAACGCACCCTTGCCGGGCCGGAAAAGATTGCCGCAGCTATTTCTGTACAAAGCTTCGCCTCTGCCGTGCCCGTCGGGAACGGCGGAAAGGCATTGCCACGCAAGGAACTGGGCAATATGGTGCACGCATGGCTGAACCTTGCCTTTGCCGCCCCCTGCAAGGGGGAGGAAAGAGAGAAACGGCTTACTCGTTTTTGTGGCCTGTGGAACAGGGGGCGCGGCATCTGGCCTGAAGCTGAAGCTCATCTGCCTGCCATGGCCGATCGGCTGCACGACTTCATACGCAGTCGCCTCGATGCAGACGAAGAAGCGGTGTTCTTCACGGAATGGCCGCTGATCATGCAAGAGGAGACTGAAGGCTGTACCCGTCTTGCCGAGCGTCGCCTCGACCTGATGGTGGAGGTGCGCCGTTATGGACAGGCTGTGCGCTGGATGGTCATAGACCACAAATGCGGAGACTACAGCGCCTGTACGGACGATGACACCCTGGCCGCGCATCTGACCGGAACATACGGCGGGCAGATGGCCGCCTATCTTGCCGCCATGGGCGACATGGGCCGCCCCTGCGAATGCTGGCTGCATCTTCCGTTTGAAGGTAAGATGCTGGAAATGCGTCTGCTGAAACAAGGAGTATGATATGGCAACCATGATTCCCTCTGCCATTTCTGCCGATGCCACACCGGGAGAGATGCGGCTTTACCACTTTTTCGCGCGGCTGCCTGTTTCCTTCACCGGCTGGATCAACCCTTCGCTGGACGACGTCAATGCTGATTTCGTGCTCTACACGCCGAAGAACGGTCTCATAGTGCTGGAAGTGAAGGACTGGGCACTTGATCAGGTCATTGCGGCCGACAAGATGCATGTACAGTTTCGCAGTGGATGGGTGGTGGAGTTGCGCCACTGTCCGCTGGGGCAGTCGCAGATGTATTTGAACCGCCTGAAAAGCATGTTCCAGCTTCCCGGCAGCGGGAGATTCCTTCTGCCCCTGAGCTGTGGCGTGGTTTTCCCGAACATACGTCGTAACGAGTTTGAGGCACGCCTGCGCCGCGACAGCTCTGTGGCCGATCTTACTGATCCTCGTACCACGATTTTTGCAGATGACCTTGAACGCCTTGAAAAAAGCGCCGACAGGGGAGCGGATTTCCAGAGCTTTCTTGACAGTCACTTCTTCTGTCGCTTCGGCTATGAACACAGTCTGAATCTCGTGAACGCGGTGAAAGACAGGCTGGGTAGGGCCCTGATCATGGAACTGCCTTCCTGCGACTGGAAAACCGGCGAAAAGCGGCTTGTCACTCTGGACGAAAATCAGGAGAGCGAGGCACTGAGCCTTTCCGGAGGGCGGCGTCTTTTGCGCGGTCCGGCAGGCAGCGGCAAAACGCTCATTCTTGTGCGCCGTGCAGAGGAACTTTTGCGTAAAGGCCTGTGCAAAAATATTCTCTTTCTCTGCTATAACTATTCCTTCGCGAATTATATCAGGAGAATGCTCTCTGCCAAGGCCGTGCCGCTGGGCAAACAGGCCGGCGTGGAAGTGGTGCAGATTTTTGATCTGCTCTCCCGCATACTTGGTGACAGAGTAGAAGAGAAGGAAACGACGGCGTATTATGATACCGTGCAGACACTGGCTCTCGAGGCTCTGCGCGGAGGGCATCCTCTGCGGGAATATTGGGATGCCGTTATGGTGGATGAGGCACAGGATTTCACTCCCATGATGGTGGAAGCCGTGGAGCTGTTGCTCAAACCCGGCGCTCCGTTGCTGGCGGCCATGGATTCGGAACAGCATTTGTATGCGGCCAGTTCCCCTGAAGCATGGCTGACACTGCCCGGAATGAAGACTGCCATGCTGAAAACCCGCTACCGCTGTACTCGGCAGATCATGGGCTTTGCCGAAGACTGGCTGGACTTGGACGAGTATGTCTCCGACACAACGCTCGGTGTGATCGAGGGCGAAATGCCCCTCGTGCTCATGGCAGACTCCGAAGAGGAGGCCGCTCAGAAGGCCGCAGCCCGTATCACGGAGATGCGCCGTCTTGGTATGTCTCAGGGCAGTATGGCGGTGCTTTATGCCAAGTCCGGCAAAAATCTGCCGGGTCTGCTTCGTAAGGCGCTTTCCCATCAAGGTCATCTGTGGGTCTGGCCAGTGGAGGATGCCCGCGCCAAGCGTCGCTACGATATTACCCTCGATTCCGTGACGGTCTCCACCATACACAGCATGAAAGGCATGGATTTTGCTCACGTCACGCTGGTACTGCCGCGTTCACTGGCCAGAGGGCGCGAAGGGAGCCTGCTTAAGCGGCTGGATGAACGTCGTGCAGCATGGGAGAAGCGGCGCAGTTCGGCAAGGTCGGAAAGTACGGGGCGTACCGGCGAGGCTCCCGACCTTTTCCGGTCGCTTGTTTATGTAGGAATGACCCGTGCGCGTCAGAGCCTTACGGTTATCTGGTACGGCGAGAATACGGATAAATAAAAGAAGAAGGGCAGATTTGGCTATGGCTTTTGACAGAGATATATGCGGAATAGACTCCTCTTCCGTGGCAGATGCGTCTTCCATTACTTCTGCCATGCGGTCCCGTGCGCAGGGGTGTCTCATGGGACAGATCGCGGGCGATTCGCTGGGCAGTCTGGTAGAATTCATGGATCGCGACACGATACGTCTGCGTTATCCGGACGGAGTGCGATTTCTGGCAGACGGGGGTACCTACAATACGCTGGCGGGGCAGCCTACGGATGACTCTGAAATGGCGCTGCTGCTCGCCCGCAAGCTGGTGGAAATACGACGCTACTGTGCCCAGCAGATGGGCAAGCAGTATCGTTACTGGCTCAGTACGGATCCTTTCGACGTAGGGCGCACGATAGCCGGAGCGCTGCGCGGCAAGCCGAGCTCTGAGAGTCAGGCCAACGGCGCGCTTATGCGCGTAAGCCCGCTTGGCATTTTCGGCGCGGGACGTGCGCGGGCGGATGTCATGAAATGGGCCGGAAAAGACGCCGCTCTCACGCATGGGCATCCTGTTTGCGCACAGGCAAACGCCCTGTATGCGGCACTCATCGCCCATGCCGTAAGGGAAGGGGGAACCGGCGCAGAGCTCTATGAAACACTTCTGGGCTGGATGAAGCGTATGAAGCTTGAAGCCCCTCTGCGTGAAGCTGTGGAACGTGCCGCCGATCAGCCTCCTCACGACTATATCACGCATTTGGGCTGGGTGCTCGTTGCGTTTCAGAATGCCCTGTGGCAGATGCTTCACGCACCTGGCTTCGAGGAAGGTGTGGTGGACACCGTCATGCGTGGAGGCGATACCGACACCAATGCTGCCATTGCCGGCGCGCTTCTCGGCGCCGTATACGGTATCGAGGCTGTGCCTGCCCAGTGGCGAGAATCCGTTCTATCCTGTCGACCGGCCGAAGGTCGTGCGCCCAATCCGCGGCCTGAAGTGTTCTGGCCCACGGATGCTTTGGATCTGGCGAATGCTCTGCTGGACGCGGGTTTTGAGAAGAAATGAAGCAAAACGCTGAGCCGGGAGAAGGTTCAGCGTTTTGCTTCATTATTCAAAATGGTTATCCGAGTAGGTGCCGGTGATGCTCACGGGGCTGCCCGCACAATGGTCTTCTTTTCAGAAGAAGCCATTTTTCATTGAAGGAGCTTCAATCTGTGATAACCCTCCAGGCAGACATGGAGTTTCTGCCTGGAGGGCAGGTCGGAATCTGTTTCCTCTACCGCCGTGGCATGACTACGGCACGGTGAAACCGCTGTTTATATGCATGTATAAATAACTTATTTATATTGTTCGTATTTAAAAATCAATTATTCAGGTTGCAGGCCTCGAGCCATGCGGCGACAGGATCTTCGTTCTGCTCCCATTTTGAAGCGAACTGATTCCGCATCATGGCGCGCATCAAGGATCCGTAGCGCTGATGTCCGTTCCACTTTGCTGAAATCCCCTTCCATCTGGAGAAGGCGGCTTCGAGCGTTGACGCCAGAGTGCGTACAGGCACAGGCATAAGGTATTCGGAGTCCATGAGGCTGTTCGCTGCCATCTGATGCCGCACCGCACGACCATCCGCCGAAAGAAGAACATAGCTTGCCTGACCGCAGAAGCGAGCCAATCCTGCGAGCAAACGGCGCATTTTCTCCTCGTGACAGGGATGAAAAAAGGCCATGACCAGAGGATAAGCTCGGCCATCTTTTTCTCCGGAAAGCTCGAGGAAAGGCTCATCCGCAAGCCAGAACAGATGACGTACTTCGTCCAGCTTATCGCTCACCGCCACAAGTCCTGCCATGCCGTAGTTTCCTGCCTCACAAAACGATGCGGCCCAATCGGCTCCGGGCTGCCACTGCGCGAAGCTGTCCAATAGTTTTCCTTTTTTAAGAATAGGCAGGGCATGGCTGTAGTCAGCAATCTGATGACCGGAGACAATATCGTGCAGACGTGCCGACCTCTGCCAGAATGCTCGAGTAAGACGACCGTCAAGAATGGTATCGCTGTCACCGATAAAGATGTCGCGACGAGGGGCGGATTGCATGTGAGAGTCGGAATTGCCTGCGGAAAACGCATCCTCTTCTGTAAGAAGCGTAAATGCATGGCTTCCGCTGAAGCGGAAGCTGGGCGAGGTCAATACTTTTTCGTCACGGATGTATCGTTGTTTACGCATCCATATTTCATTACGCCAAGGCCGTGAGTCGGGAGCTTGAGCATAGGAAAGCAGCGTTTCCCGGCAGAACTCCCACTTCTGTCCATCGGAAAATCGTACATTGTGTCCGAGAAACTGCTCCAGCTGTATGGCCGGAAACACCACGGGATTCCATGCCACGGCATGTATGATGGACGGATGACGAAGTTGCAGCGCGTAAAATCCGCCCAGAGAAGAACCCATGACGCAGAGTCGGTCGATTCGCCCATCAATGGCGGAGTCGATCTGCTTTTGAATGCTGGAAAGACATTCTGCAAAAGGGCGTGAGTAATCGTATTCCGGGCATATTACCGGTACGCCCAGAAGCTGGGAAAGTTCGCGGCCGGAGCGACTGCTCGCCGAGCTGTTGAATCCGTGGATGTAAACAAAACGATCCATGTGTACCTCATTTGACATCTGTATTACTGACTGTTTTTTATATCAACAAGCAGGACGAACATGACAAATGCTGATCTTCGGTTCAATATGGAGGATACGTCATAGGGATTCAAATGCTTCTGTGAGTCACTTGGTTTTTCTGGATCCAAAACATTTTCTATCTGCACGAAGAGACATCAAGGCCCGAATGTTCATAGCGTTTTATTGGAAGATTACTTCATCCGTCTGTACAGAGTGCCATGAGTCAGTGAGGCGAAAGAATGTCTGGCTCTGGCATTCTGTCCATGTCGATAAGGTTTCGGGACTTCATGGACTCGAGACTAAGAGAAGTCCCCATTTTCGTTCTCTTTTCAGAAAACGACAAGTCATAAGGTATCCTTTTGTTTCGGTAAGGCTTACCTGAGATCCTCCCGCCATTTCCAGACTCAGACGCCGCCCGTCAGAATAGCTCTGCCTGCCTTGGCTGATTGAGGCAAGAGAAATATAACAAGGGGCTGTGACAAGCGACAGGAAAAGAAAAGATATTGTCCACATAAGTGTAGACAGTCTGAGGCCACATGTGCTCATGAAAATTTTAAATATTCCTTAAAGAACTTCTCAGAAGTTCGGATGTATATTTTTGCCGTTGGCCTGTCATGTGATTTCCTGGGAATCTGAAATTTTTTCCAAGAAAGTTCTTTATGGAATTTTGTATTTCTTGACTTGCGGTGCAGGACTTTTCCCCATTGTAGCTCATGGCAGCGCCGGCAAAGGACAGGCACATATCGTGCAGGGGAAAGGGCACATAGTCGAGCGTTTTCTGTCCGAGAAAGGTCTGATATCTCATATCCTGACGCAGCGATCATAAAGAGGCTTGCCTGATCTTCGGTGCTGAATCCTTTCGTCTTTCCACTTTGAGGTACAGAAAAAGGATGTAATATTTTAACATATTGATATCTAAGAAATAAAAAAAAATAAGGCTCTTGACTAGCTGAGAGGATGTTCTCTGAGCATTTTTAACACCAAAAGAT
>USBZ01000039.1 GCA_900553065.1 uncultured Desulfovibrio sp.
CGACTCTCTGCTTAAAAGGCAGATACTCTACCTACTGAGTTAACGACCCCTCCGGTCGAAAAGACATAGCTCTATCATGAACCGGAGTCAAGCAAAAATATACTCAGTCCACACGCTTCAGGGTGAGGGGAATAACGTGCAGAGCCCTAGAAATTTCATCGGTGCTCCCGAGACTCCACTCCCATGAACCGTCGGGCCATCCGGCACGCCGGGCCAGTTCCGCCGTGACTCCCTTGATATTGATGATCGGGTGGCGGAGAAACACGGCCGGCAGACCGTGCGTCAGATTGCAGGCAAGACAGGCGTCTCCGCGCTGATGCAGTTCAAACAGAAAATCCAGCTTTCTGTCCGAAGCGGAAAGAAGCGACATCCGGATGTCATAGGCACCCTCATCAGGATCTCCGAACAGCGCATCAAAAAACTGGTCGGTACGTTCGGGAGGAAATACCTCGTTCAGGCATTCCGGGGTGAAGATTTCTTCATAGCTGGGCATCGGCCTCTCCTTCAGATCTCATCATCGTATGCGCGGATGCGCTTGTGTTCTTATAGCCTGACGACAGTCAAACGGCAAGGCGAAAGCTGGACTTTTCCTTTTCGGGCAGTGACCGGCATACGGCTTCTTATGTATCTCCCTGCCACGCAAGCCTTCCTGCCGCCCCGCTCAAAACGTTCTTCTCGTATGCGGGGCTTCTACCGTTCCTCATAAGCCCTGCTCTCCCCTTCCTCGAGCAGGCGCTCCAGGTCCTTCTCTTCCATGCCGTCCACACTCTCCAGCGTCCGGATCAGCTCCCCGCCTTCCATGACCGCAAGAAAAGACGCCAGCCTCAGGCTCTGGGCAAGCCCGTGCGATACCATGACAACGGGCAGTCGCTCCGAAAGCGCCTCAAGCAGATCTTCCACATGGCGGGCGGCCCGCACGTCCAGAGACGCCGTCGGCTCGTCCAGAAGAAGCATATCGGGCTCAAGGGCAAGCGCCCGGGCCAGACAGAGTCTCTGCTGCTGCCCGCCGGACAGCCTGTCGGCCGGCATGTCCAGTCTGTCGCTCACTTCCTTCCACAGATCCGCCTGACGAAGAGCCTGCTCCACTCTGCCGTCGAGTTCGGAGCGCGGGCAGCCCTGCGCCACGGAAAGCGGCATGGCAATGTTGCGGTAAACGCTCACGGGAAAGACCTGCGGCGTCTGAAATACCATGCCCACGCGCCGCCGAAGTTCCGTAAGCGGAAGCGCTCCGCCCTCCTCTCCGGGATAAACGAACGCAGGCCCGCTTTCGAGAAAAAGTTCCACCTGCCCCGTGGTGCGGCATCCGGAAACCTCCTCATTGAGGCGATTCACGGCGCGCAGGAGCGTGGTTTTTCCGGAGCCGGACCGCCCCACCAGAACGGCGATGCCGCCCTTCGGCACGTCCAGCGAGACATCCCGGATCACGGGATGCTGAAAAAAGGAAACGGACAATCCGCGTATGCTCAGTACCGGACAGGAAGACTGCAGTTTTTCCATGAGCGTCATGCCTTTCCCTGCCATTTGCGCCGAAAGCTGTTTTCAAGCATCCGCGCCGCCGCCAGAAGCAGGCAGGAAATTCCCAGAAGCAGCGCAGCCGCACCGAAGCCGTGCATAAGCTCCTGCTGATTCTGATACTGTGAAGAAATATAGTAGATGTCGAAGGAAAGAGCCTCGAACTTTCCGAAAAGACCCGCCGGAAGTCCGGCATTGGCCACCACGCCCGTGAACAGAATGACGGCCGTATCTTCCGCCGCACGGCCGACGGCGAGCACCACGCCGCCGAGAATCCCCCGGGCAGCGGCGGGCAGAAAAAGATGAAACAGCGCCTGAGAGCGGGAAAACCCGCTGGCCGCGGCAGCAAGGCGGAGCGAACGGGGAACGGCGTTCAGAGCCTCCCGTGTGGAGGCGGCAAGCACGGGCAGAACAAGAAGTGCCAGACAGCCCGCCGCCAGCAGAAGTCCGGTATTGGCATCGGGCAGAACAGTGCGGCGCAGAAGAAGAATGAGCATGAAGCCGAACAGCCCCATGACGATGGACGGCATGCCCGCCAGCATGTCCACCGCTGCGCCGAGTACGCGCTTCTGGGCAGGCGTGGCCATTTCGGCCAGAAAAATGCCGCAGCCAGTTCCCGGAAAAACGGCAAGAAGCATGGTCAGCACCACAAGCCAGAACGTACCCACACAGGCAGGCCACAGCCCGTCCCATACCGGCGCGCGTCCGAGCACGGCGTCGAGCGGCGCCGTACTGCCGAAAAGAAGCTCCAGGCCCATGACGGGAACGCCCCGCATGAGCAGATACCCCATAAGCACGAAGACCATGAGGGGAACCAGCACGGCGGACAGGCCCGCCAGAAAACGAAAGCAGAGGAAGGGAACGGAATGTCTCATGCCCGTTCTCCCATACGGCGGATAACGAGACTCACCACCGCATTAATGAAAAGAAGAAACAGACCAGCCATGAACAGGGAATCATAGGCCGCTCCGCCCACCTCGTTGGAGGTAACGAGCGCCATGTGCGCCGTAAGCGTGCGCAGGCTGGAAAGCATGGATTCCGGCATGACGGGCGCGTTTCCGGCCAGCATGAGCGGCAGCATGGTATCTCCCACGGCGCGACCGAAGCCCAGCACGGCGGCGGAAAGAAGCGTGCCTCGGGATGCGGGCAGCACCAGATACCAGAGAAGTTCCAGTCGACTCAAGCCCAGCGCCGTCCCGGAAAGACGCACGGCTTCCAGCCTCGGACCGAGTCCGGCCTGAAGCACGAGAACCACCGTGGGCAGAATGAGCAGGCTGAGCATGACCGCAGCCGTCAGCCAGGAAAATCCCGATCCGCCGAATGCCGTACGGATGAACGGAGCCAGAAGAAAAACTGCGGCAAAACCGTAAACCACGGTGGGAATGGCCGTCATCACGCGGACCAGCCCTCCTACCAGCGTATGCCACACATTTCCCCGGCCGGAGGAGGCGAGCAGCCAGCAGCAGAGGCACAATCCCATGATCCAGCCGGGAACCACGGCCAGAGAAGCCATGAGCAGAGAACCCGCCATCATGGGCAGAATACCGAATTCTCCCTTTCCCGGCGCCCATGACCAGGAAAAGGGGCCGCCGCCCCCGCCCTGAAGAAAAGCGGGCAGGGCAAAGGCGACGACCATGAGAAACAGCAGAGCCATGCCCGCCGCGGCAAGCGCCACGGAAGCATGAACGATCACGAGGCCCGCGTCCCCGTTCCGGCGCTGAGGCCGGATATCTGCACCTGCTCTTCCCATGCCGGACCTCTACTTTCTGTCCAGCGGAATGTAGCCGGAAGCGCTGATGAAGCCCTTGCCGTCTTCGGAGTAGATGTAGTCGATGAACAGCGCGGTCAGGCCCTGAGGCTTGCCCTTGGTGTTCATATAGAGCAGACGGGTGATGGTGTAGGTGCCGTCGGCGGCGTTTTCCTGCGAGGGAACCATGCCGTCCACGGTGACGCCGCGGATGGAGTCGTCAAGATGACCGATGCCCACATAGCCGATGGCGTTGGGATCCTGAGCGATGGCGGTCTTCATGGCGCCGTTGGAGTTGACCACGTTGGCGCTCTGCACGGACGTACCCTTGTCGAGCGCACGTTCTTCAAAGGTTTCGCGGGTGCCGCTGCCGTCTTCACGGACATAGAGGGAAATGGGAGCATCCTTGCCGCCGAGTTCCTTCCAGTTGGTAATCTTTCCGGCAAACACGTCCTTGACCTGGGCCTTGGAGAGGGAGGTCACGCTGTTGGCGGGATTCACGGCAATGGCCACGCCGTCGATGGCAAAGGGGAAGGTTTCCAGACCATACTTGGACACTTCGCTGTCCTTGAGGGCTCGACCGGTATTGCCGATCTGCACCAGGCCTTCGCCCACCTTCTGCACGCCGACGCCGGAGCCGCCGCCGGCCACGGTGATGCGGATATCCTTATTGGCGGTCATGATGGCCTGAGCAGCCTTCTGCATCACCGGGATATGCGCGGTACCGCCGGCGATGTCGATGTTGCCCTTCTGTCCCTTGAAGGCGTCAAGAGGAGCGGCCACGGCCAGAGACGCGCTGAGAAGCACCAGCGCAAGAGCGGAAAAGATACGATTCATGCTCACCTCTTGTTACGAGGCGGCACCTTTCAGAAACGACGCAAGATCGCAGGGAGCGGTTGAAAACGCCACTACGGGAAGCCGGCAAGACACACCTTGTCTCTGCGAACAACGCTGTCAGGTGTTTCTGAAAAGCATACCGGCCTCTCGTTGAAAAATGGTTATGAGGAACGCGACCTTCGCGTCCTTACGTCAATTTTCTGCCCCACGGGGAAGGGAAAGTCAAGCAGGACACCCTCCGGAGACTCTGCCCTTCCGTCAGGCCAGAAGACCTTTTACGGCAGCCTGAACATCTGCGGCGGCAAAAAGACGCGTGACGTTTCTGCGGGAGCCCGGCAGAGGAACATCCACAGAACAGAATCCCTCCCGGCGGATACGCTCCGCATCCAGTCCCAGTTTCAGAGCGCTGCTCTCGCCTTTGCCGGTGAGCACCAGAACAGCCGCCCAAAGACCGGCATTGGCTCCGAAAAGAAGATCCTCCACCTTGTCGCCCACCATGGCGCAGCAGGAGGGATCAAGAGCGTTGGCATCGCGCAGGCTCTCCCACATGCCGGTATCGGGTTTGCGGCAGGTGCAGTTTTCCTCCGGCGCATGGGGGCAGAAGCGCTCGTCGTCGATGGCGGCCCCGAACGCTTCCAGCAGTTCTCCCAGACGCTTTTCGCAGGCATGCCACCCGGACTCGGGAAAATAGCCCCGTCCTATGCCCGACTGATTGCTCACCACAAAGCTCTTCACGCCCCTGGTCCGGAGAAGAGCCAGCGCCTCGCCCGTGCCGGGAATAAGCTCGACGCCCTCGGGAGAGCCGAGATAGTGGCGATCGACAATCAAGGTTCCGTCGCGGTCAAAAAGAACGGCTGAAAGTTCCATAACTCCTCCCTGAAGCCGAGGCTGAACATGACCCGGCGCTGTTTTTAACGGTGCTAAGAACGTCCCGGCCTCAAGGCAGCGCCGGACGCTCCTCATCGGAAAGTCTGTCCCTGCGGCATGAAGCCGTCGGTACAAGACAGGAAAAGACGCCACCTGCCCCGACCCGAAACCTCTACGGAAAAACGCACGGGCCTCACGCCGTTTATCCGAAAGGAGCCGCCCCTTGTCAACGCTTCTCCGCTGCCCGGCACTCTGAAAGACAAAAAACATCGCCGCATTTCACGCAACGCACAAGCCCTCCCGCCGCTTCTTCCGGCAGCCCGTTTTTCCTTGACGGGAACGCGGCTTTTTTTCATGCTGCCTTCCATGCTTTTATACATTCACGTTCCCTTCTGCCGCAGCAAGTGCCGTTACTGCGCCTTCTACTCCGAACCGGTCGACGACGACCGTCTCCGCCAGTGGTCCGAGGCGCTGCTTACGGACATGCGGCGGCGTGCGGCGGCTCTGGAGCACCCGGCCGTGGAAACGGTCTTCTTCGGCGGCGGAACGCCGAGCCTTGTTCCGCCTTCCGTACTCGGACGCATTCTCGATACGGCGGCCGACTGCTTTTCCCTGAACCGTCATGCGGAAATCAGCATGGAGGCCAATCCCGAATCCATGTCCGGGGATCGGGCGGCAGGCTTCCGGGCGGCGGGCGTGAACAGGGTATCCCTCGGTGTGCAGGCGCTGGACGATACGCTGCTCAGAGCCGCAGGGCGCGTGCATGACAAGGCCGCTGCGCTCGCCGCGTTCCGGGCACTGCGGAACGCAGGATTCGACAACGTAGGGCTGGACCTCATCTGGGGGCTTCCCGGAGAAACGGCGGCAGGATGGAAGGCACAGCTGAAGGAGGCCGTCGATCTCGCCCCGGAACATCTCTCCTGCTACGGCCTTACGCTGGAGGAAGGAACGCCCCTTTTCCGGGATCGGGCCCGTCTTCAGCTGCCCGACGAGGAGGAATCCTCCGTCATGTATGAAGAAGGCGGAGACCTGCTGGAAAAGGCGGGATACCTTCAATACGAAATTTCCAACTACGCCCGCTCCGGCCGCGCCTGCCGTCATAATCTCGGCTACTGGCTCGGAGAGGACTATCTCGGCCTGGGCCCGGCCGCCGTCAGTTGTCTCAAAGGCCGCCGCATAAGCCAGCCTTCTCATACGGACACCTGGCTGGATGCTGTTCGTGAAGGACGTGAGGCTGGATGCGTGGAAACGCTCGGCTTCACCGAACGAGTCGAAGAATTCGTCATGCTCCGGCTCCGCATGGCCGAAGGACTGGACCTTGAAGCCTACCGCGCACTTACCGGACGCGATTTTGCTGCCGACAACGCCACGCTCATAGAAGAACTGATACGGCGGCGCATGGCCGTTCTGAATCACGAACGCTTCGCACTCACACGGCGGGGCATGATGATCTCCAATGCCGTCATCGAGCAGTGCTTTGAAACCATTCCGACCGCGCCGGGGGCCACGGCATGACCATGCAACGCTTCACGCACGTCACGGGACGCTTTGCGCCGAGTCCCACAGGTCTGCTTCACCTCGGCAATGCCTGGTCCTTTCTGCTGGCATGGCTTGCCGCCCGGGCGGAGGGCGGACGCATCATTCTCCGCCACGAAGACATCGACCCCGCCCGCTCCCGGCAGGAGTGGATGGACGCCATCGAGCGCGATCTTCTCTGGCTGGGACTCACCTGGGATGAAGGCTCGGAGACAGGGCCACATGCGCCCTACCGGCAGAGCCTCTGCTCGCCCCTGTATGAAAAGGCGCTCGAAGAACTGAAGACACAGGGACGCATCTATCCCTGCTACTGCACGCGCAAGGAGCTGCGCATGCTCGCCGGTGCTCCCCACGGTGCGGCCGACGGTCTCGGCGACGCGGGAGCGGCCTATCCCGGTACCTGCCGTCATCTCTCGGCAGAGGAACGCGCGAAAAAAGAGGCCGAAGGAAGGCGCCCTGCCCTGCGCCTGCTCTGTCCGGACGATGCGGAAGAAACCTTCCATGATCTGGTGCTCGGCCCGCAGCGCATCACGCTGCAAAGCTGCGGCGGCGACTTTGCCCTGCGTCGCTCCGACGGCGTATGGGCCTATCAGCTCGCCGTAGTGGTGGACGACATGCGCATGGGCGTCACGCAGGTGGTCCGAGGAGAAGACATCCTTCTTTCCACGCCCCGCCAGCTTCTGCTCTACCGGCTGCTCGGAGGCACGCCGCCCGACTTTGCCCACATTCCGCTGCTGCACGACAGGGAAGGCGAACGCCTGGCCAAACGCCATCAGAGTCTCAGTCTGGCAGCGCTTCGGGACAGGGGATACCGCCCCGAGGAAATCGTCGGTTTTCTGGCCCGTCTGGCGGGACTTCAGGAAAGCGGCGCTCCCATTACGCCCGCGGCGCTGGCCGAAAGACTGCGCAGCGAAAGCGCGTTTCCCTGGCACAGACTGCCGAAAGGGCACCTCACGGTACCGGACGAGCTCCCCCGCTTCTGCTGAACACACGGCGCGTTTCAGAATAAGGCCGCCGCTCTTTCCGGTGCGGCCCAAACACACCATCCTCATTCAGGCGATACGCCCGCCTTCACCGGGGACATCCCGCCGCAAAAATCCCGACGCGCCGCCTGCGCCCTTCTTTCCAGTGCGGACGACGCCCCCCCATGAAAAAATGCCGCCTCTCTTCCGAGAAGCGGCATCACTCTTTCGGATCACGCGTAAAAAGGAACTCGTCGGCGAGCCTAGCGCACCCTCGCCGTTGCCCAGCAGACCGAAACCTCTTCGGCATGGGCGACAAGCACGTCAAGTTCCGCTTCCGGCAGAAGTCCTGCAAGACTTCTTCCGGCTCTCCACCTCGCCCTGATGAACGTGGAGCTGATGTCCAGCCTCGGCACAGGCAGGAAGGTGCACTCTCCGCCGCCAGCCAGACTCACGGTCTCGCGCCCCAGAGGAACGTCCATAGCCGGCGACAGACTCCCCGGCCAGAAGGAACGTATGCTCTCATGAAACACGCTTCCGTCGTCGCCGTTTCTGGGAACCATCACAAGGTGCGCGAACTTCGGAAGCTCAAGGCCGTGTTTCCAGGTATCCAGCGCTGCAAAGGATTCCGCGCCCATCATGAAATACGGCAGAGGCTCCCCGGGGTGACGCCTTCCCCACTCCACAAGCGTACGCCATGTGTAGGAAGGCCCTTCCAGCTCCCCTTCCAGCGTTTCCACGCCGAGAAAGGAAATGCCGCGCACGGCGGCGCGCAGAAGTTCCACCCGCAGAGAAAACGGCAGAAGCCCCGCGCTTTCCTTATGAGGCGGCGTTCCGCAGGGCATGAGCACGACGCGGTCAAGCCCCAGAGCCTCCGCCACCTCCACGGCATGACGCACATGCCCGTTGTGCACGGGATTGAAGGTGCCGCCGAGTATGCCCGTACCTGCCATGATCGCCTACTTCCTCACCTGGCCCTGCCCGAAGACCACGAACTTGGTGGTGGTCAGCTCCTGCACGCCCATGGGACCGTAGGCATGCAGCTTGGACGTGCTGATGCCGATTTCCGCACCGAGTCCGAGCTGTCCGCCGTCATTGAAGCGGCTCGAGGCATTGACCGCAACCATGGAGGCATCCGCCTCACGCAGGAAGCGCATGGCATTCAGATGATTGGTCGTGCAGATGATTTCCGTATGATTCGAGCCGTACCGGGCGATGTGCGCAAGCGCGTCGTCCATGTCGTCCACCACGCGCACGGCAAGAATGAGATCATGAAATTCCTGACCGAAATCTTCGGCGGAAGCAGGCACGGCAGAAGATCCGAGCAGCGGCAGCGACGCTTCATCCGCGCGGAACTCCACTCCGGCAGCGCCGAGTTTTTCCGCCACGCGGGGAAGAAACGCGTCGGCCACGGCTTTGTGCACGAGCAGGCATTCCAGCGCATTGCACACGCCCGGCCTCTGCACCTTGCCGTTGTATACGATATCCACAGTCTGCTCCAGATCGGCGCTCTCGTCGATGAAGGCGTGACACACGCCCTTATAATGCTTGAGCACGGGCATGGTCGCCTGACTGGTCACCGCGCGCACCAGCGATTCTCCGCCGCGGGGAATGAGCACATCCACGAATTCATCCAGACGGCAAAGCTCGGAAACAGCTTCATGAGACGTAATGTCGATGAACTGCACGGCATCGCCCGGCAGTCCCGCTTCGCTCAGCGCTTCATGCAGAAGCGCGGCCAGCGCCACATTGGAACGGAGAGCCTCGGAACCGCCGCGCAGGATCACGGCATTGCCCGCCTTGAGGCAGAGAATGGAAGCATCCACGGTTACGTTGGGACGCGCCTCGTACACCATCGCCACCACGCCGAGAGGAACGCGCATGCGTCCCACGAGCAGACCGTTGGGACGCTGCCACTGAGAATCCATGGCTCCCACGGGATCAGGCAGCGCTGCCACATGACGACAGGCTCCGGCCATGTCGGCCAGAATGGCCGGGGTAAGACGGAGTCTGTCCATACGGGGGCCGTCCAGTCCGGCAAGACGGGCCGCTTCAAGATCTCTGCCGTTGGCTTCGAGAAGTTCGCCTTCTCTTTCTTCCAGCAGGGAAGCCAGTCGCAGCAGCGCACGGGTCTTGGCTTCGGGACTGGCCGCCGCCATCAGACGGGAAGCCTCTCTGGCCTTTTTTCCGGCAAGACGGACCGTTGCGCCGATCGTCATATCTTCCATAAATCTGTCTCCTTGAAAAAACATGGAGTCAGCATACGGATCGGAAAGCCGCCATGCAAGCGTTTTCCTTTTACATTACGGAAAAAGCATGGCTTCTCCGAACTTCGTTTCCGTAAAGCACCCGTCCTTCGTCAGCAGAAATTCCCTGTCCATTATCCCTCCCCGTGAAATATCTTCCTCTCCCGCCGTAAAAACAGACGTGCTTTTTTTGTCTTCTTTTTTGCTGAAACGGCCGTTTTCCACGCAGAGTATCCCTTAAAAGCGGTTTTTCTTTTGACATTTATGTCAGTCTTTACTAGCGTGCTTCCATACGCCGGAACTTTTCCGGCCTTTCCTTTTGTCCTTTTCTCCATTTTGAAGGAGTCATACATGGCACAGCGTCCCACCATTCAGAAGCCCACGCCCCTGTCCGAACCCGCTTTCCGCAAAGGGGCCGATCCCGTCATGGGCGGTGTGAACATTCCCAACTTCAGCGCGGAAATGCAGGCCGAAGTCAGCCCCGAAGCCGCTCCCCTGTGGAACTTCGTGCTCAATCACGCCCGCAAGATCGCCGCCGGCGTGGTGGTTCTGGTCGTGGCCATTCTCTCCATCGCCGGATGGCAGTGGTACCGTGAAGAACAGATCGCCGACGCCCGTCTTGCTCTCGGACGCATCATTTCCATTCAGGATCCCGTACGCCGAACCGCCGCTCTGGAAGGTTTCCTGAAGGATGCCCCCGCCGCAGTGACCACCTCCGCCCATCTTGAACTTGCCGCTGCCGCCGTGGAAAGCAAGAACTGGGACAAGGCCGCCGCTTCCTATGCCAGCGTGGCCGAAAACGAAGGCGACTCTCCTCTCGGCTACACGGCCCGTCTGAACCACGCCCAGGTGCTCATGCACAAGGGTGACTTTGCCGCCGCCCGCGACGAATTCAAGGCTCTTGTGGCCGATACTCCCGCCGAAGTCGTTCCCGTGATCCATCAGCAGGTTGCCGAAGCCGCCGTCGCCGCCGGCGACAAGGCCGGTGCCATCGCCGCCTACGAGGCCGCCGTAGCTTCCCTGCCTCCCACCGACAAGGAATCCGCCGCCTTCTTCCGTTCCCGCATCGCCGCTCTCAAGAAATAACGTCGTTCGTACTTCTGGAGCGCTTTCATGTTGCAGCATTCAAACAACGCCGCCAATCAGGATGTCAGCCCATGGCTGGAAACGCTGCGCCTCATCGCCAGCGAAATGGGGCCGAAACGCCCTTTCCAAACCAGTCTCACGTCCCTTTTGCGCAAGCTTTCCGAGCGTCACAGCTTTCTGCGTCCTCATATCGTGCTTTTTGATCCCGAGACCGGTATGCTCCGCCTCAGTCTGGCCGATACGCAGCCCAAAGCAAACCACGCAAGCTATGCCCCCGGCGTGGGCGTTACCGGACAGGTTTTTGCCACGGGACGCTCCGTCATTGTGGAAAAACTCAAGGGCGATTCCCTCTTTCTGAGCCTGCTCTTCGAACGTTCCGATGAGGAAATGGAACGACTCTCCTTCATTTCCGTTCCCATTCTGGCCCCTGCAGGCGACGGTACGCTCTCGGCCCGCGAAGTCATCGGAACCCTGAACGCCGATACGGAATTCGTGTCGCGTGAAGATCTGGAAAAACGTCGTGTCTTCATGGAAGTCGCCGCGGCCCTCATCGCCAATGAAGCCGCCTATATGCAGGAAGCCCTCAGCCGTCAGCGCAGACTTCCCGGTCAGATGGCTCAGAGCATCGCCGAAGACGAGGACGCCCGGTCCGACTCCGCCTTCATTGCGCAGTCAAAAGTCATGCGCAATATTCTGGAGCAGGCTGCGCACATCGCCCAGGGACGAGCTCCCGTACTGCTCTGCGGCGAACCCGGCGTAGGCAAGGAACGCCTTGCTGCGCGCATCCATGCCTTCAGTCCGCGCAGCGACATACCGCTGGTGGTATGCCACTGTGCCGCCCTGCCTCCGGAACGTCTTCAGATAGAACTCTGCGGCTATCAGAAAGGCGCTTTTCTCGGAGCCATGCAAACGCAGAAAGGTCTTTTCGAACAGGCCAATACCGGCACCATTTTCCTTGACGCCATAGAAGCGCTTACGCCCACGGCTCAGGAAAGCCTGCTGCGCCTGCTCAAGGAGCATACGGTCGTGCGTCAGGGGGGCGGAGATCCCGTTCCCGTGGATGTGCGGGTCATTGCCGCCACCAGCGCCCAGCTCGACGCGCTCGTGGAACAGGGCCGCTTTTCCGGCGAGCTGTACGCCCGTCTCAATGTCTGCGCCCTGCACATACCTCCGCTGCGAGAGCGCAGGGAAGATATCGTCCCCCTCGTGGAACATCTTCTCCTCCGCAGCGCCAATTACCACACGGAAAAAATCAAGCGCATTTCCTATCCTGCGCTGGAGCTGCTCACCCGCTACTTCTGGCCGGGCAACATCTCCGAACTGAACAGCTGCCTGCAGCGCGCCGCTCAGTACTGCGAGGATCACGTCATCCGTGCCGGAGACCTTCCTCCCTCCCTGCAAACGGCAGAAAGCACGGCCACGGAAGCGGGGCTTTCTCTGGGAGACGCCGTGACCCGCTTTGAAAAGGAACTGCTTGTCGACGCGCTGATCAAGGCCGGCGGCAACATGCTGAAAGCGGCTCGCGATCTCAAGTCCAGCTACCGTATCGTCAACTACAAGGTGAAGAAATACGGTATAGACCCGCATCAGTTCGTGTACCGCAACAAGAATATGTAACCATCGTTCCCCGCATCGGAATCGATACAGGGAATCACACGTTCAGAGACGCCGGAAGTCTGCTTCCGGCGTCTCTTTTTCTTGTTTCTCCGCGAAGGAGTCATAAAAAAGCATGAAGAACGGCCCGTCATTGCCTGGGGCTTCACGATCGGAAGCACGCGGGCATGGCAGAATGAAACAGACTTGATGCGCCCCGGCATATTCTTTCCGATGCGAAGACGCCTCATACCATGGCTGAAAACAGGAACAACGAATGCATGCCCGCCATAAGGGCAATAAAACAACGCTCCGCCATGCCTGAAGATCCCATCCCCAACCATGTCATGCACAGGCCTCCATGTCTGCAGGAATTCACGCAGTCCCGACACAGCGTACAGGAAAGTCCGGGACTTCCGGTCTCAAGACGCTTTTTGTCGAGCGCCCCGTAACGGCAAACTCGGATACAAGCTCCACACGAGGTGCATCGGGAGGTTCGATGTATGCGCCAGAAGGAAAGACGACCGAGAAGGCAGGCAAGCAGACCGAGCGGACAAATCATGGTGCAGTAGCAGGCCCAGCCCCTTTTACGACTGACGAAAAGGGCCGCGGGAACCATGAGAAAACCGAGCATTACACCGCTGCTCACTGCCGCCGCAAGAGGCGCATGCATGAGCAAAAGCAGCATCGTGACTCCGCACACCGCGGCCAGAGAAACGACACGCCAGCGTATCGGTCCGGGATGAGGCGAAGGTCGTGCCGATGTGGCGGCCCATGCATCCCAGGAACCGAAGTAACACAAATGACTGCACCACGCGGATCCGGCAAGCAGTACGGAAACCATGAAAAGAACAGGCATGAATCCCGCCGTCCCCCGATACAGCATTCCGGCAACAATGACTCCGGGCACGGGAATGTGCAAGGCTCCGGTCATGGCAAAGATCGACCAGCCCGCCGCAGCCAGAACAAACTGTCCGAAGAATACCACGGAAAACAGTCGCCATATCTGCAATCTCATACGATTCGCAGCGTTTTTCCCGGCAAGGCGTCCACAGACCCACGCCCCCCAGAATCCGGCAGCCAGCCCCTGCACCATGCCGAATCCGGGAAGAATTCTTTCCAGAAGTAAAAGATGCGGGGCAAGATGCGCCATGAAGAAAAGCGGTACGGAGGCAAGAACAAAGCTTGAGGCCTGCATGACGGCCATGTCTCTGCCCCGTGCAAACCACGCACGCCCCGGCCCGGTCCACGCAAGAAACGCCGCGATCACAGTAAAGCCCGATACGCCGAGCAGAATGGCCGCAAGACGCATCCACGGTGCCCCGGCGGCAAGCCGGATGTGAACAAGCATCTGCGTGGTAAACGCCCACTCTCCGGCCAGAAAAACCAGTGCAGCGGCAGACAGGGGCCTCATCCATGCCCGGCGTGAAAAACACGCCGCACTCCACATCAGACACACAAGCGCACCGCCCATGCCTCCCGCACGCCACAGGTGCGCAGCTCCAAGAATGAACGCTGCAGCAACGACTGCGGGTACAGTCCAGCCCCACGCTCCATATTCTCTGCTCATGCCGCTCTGCGTCATGATTATCATCCTCCATCTCAAAGCAGGTTAAGGGAGAGCCCTCCAGACTCTCTATGGCGCAACATTCGTCAGGAGCATTCTCCCCCGACTCTCATCAGGAGTTCCGCGTGCACGCCTCGGCCGTTCTCTATCCGCCTGCCCAACGCGGGCAGCTCCGCCCCTGGCGTTCCGCAGATTCTGTCTCTGCCGTCATGTCCGTGGATGCGTCGCCTCAAAAACTACGCGTGGATTTTGGCAGAAGCATTTCCACAGCCCGAGAAAAATAGCGCCTGCCTCCCCTGCTCCCGAAACGCCGATCCATCGTCTATCCCTCAACAATGCAGAACGTTTCCAGTCGGATTTCTTTACGGCAATCACCACTGCCCGACATCCTGCCGCGTCTCCCTGCTCTTCGCTGAAAAAACAGTTCTGGCAGGGGCACAACAGACCTGAACGAAGCTTTCTCGCTATCTGAAACTCCGATTCTTCCGAACTTTAAACAACATGCGCTCAACTCTGCAACGCACAGTACAAAGATAGGAGCACTATCGACGTTTGACTGTGACTTTCGTCATATTCAGCGGGAAAAAGCTCGTTTTTCTGTAATTTTTTATCATCCCCCTTATTTTTTGTGATTAAAATCACAGTTCTTTTTCTCCTCAGCTGATATAGCAAAAGGGCCGTGTTTCTTTTCATAACCCAGGGAGGAGAGTGATGAAAGCATCCAGACACGGTCCGTGGAAAATGCTGCTTGCGGGCACGATACTGGGAGCGGCACTGACGCTTCTGGCGGCCGCCGGAATGCAGTACTCCGACTCGAGACCTTTCTGTTCCACCTGTCACGTCATGCGGGAGGCCGCGCTCACGCACAGTCAGTCTCCGCATGCCGATCTGGCCTGCAACGAGTGCCATGCCCCCCACAACCTGCTGGCAAAACTTCCGTTCAAGGCTCAGGAAGGACTGCGCGACTTCGTGGCCAACCTTCAGGGTAAGGAAGCTCCGCTGCTCGCGCGTTCCGAAACCAGGGACGTGGTCAATGCCAACTGCCGGTCCTGTCACAGAGTCACCAATGAAAGCGTCATGACGGCGAAACCCTACTGTGTGGACTGCCACCGTGCCATGGCTCATCAAAAGAAAACCCCCATCAGTTTCAGGGAGGCGGCAGATGAATAAGATGAATATGATCATGACAGGTGCGGTTCTTGCCTGTTCCCTCATCAGTGCGGGCTGCCAGGACGAAAGCTATGAAGTGAAAACGCCCCTCTACCAGAGCGGGCTTCCCGCAAATACGCTGGACGCCTCGAAATTTGAAAAGGCTTTTCCTCTTCAGTATGCCTCATACCGGAAAAACGACGAAAGCTCCGTGATGACGGAATACAAAGGCTCGGTGAATTTCCGAAAAAACGACAACGTCAATCCCCTTCCCCAGGGCTTCAGGGCGGCCCAGCCCTATCTGAAGAATCTGTGGCTGGGCTATCCCTTCATGTATGAATACAACGAAGCCCGCGGACATACCTATGCCGTGAAGGATATTCTCGACATCGACCGCATCAACCGCTATGCCCCGGACGGCAAGGGCAACATGCCCACCACCTGCTGGAACTGCAAGGTTCCCAATATTTCGCAGTGGGTGGCCGACGAAGGAGACGACGTGTGGAGCCGCGACTTCAACGAGTACCGCACGAAGGTGGACGTTATGAATGAAAGCATCAGCTGCGCCACCTGTCACGATACCACCAACATGGATCTGCAGCTCTATTCCATTCCGCTCAAGGACTGGCTGGACAGAAGCGGCAAAGACTGGGCCACGCTCTCGCGCAACGAAAAGCGCAGCCTTGTCTGCGGCCAGTGCCATGTGGAATACTACTTCACCCATAAGGACAACGGACCTGCAGGCAAGCCCGTCTTTCCGTGGGACAACGGTTTCGACCCCGAAGAAATATATGAATACTACAACACCCACGGCGCGAACAACGGCCCGTTCACGGACTTCGTGCATGCTGTTTCGGGCGTAAACATCATCAAGGCACAGCATCCCGAATATGAAACCTGGCAGGACGGTCCCCACGGCGCGACCGGAGTCTCCTGTGCCGACTGCCACATGCCCTATGAAAAGCAGGACGGAAAGAAGTACTCCAGCCACTGGTGGACTTCGCCGCTCAAGGATCCCGAACTTACGGCCTGTCGCACCTGTCATTCCGACAAGACTCCGGAATTTCTGCGCGCCCGCGTACACGATATTCAGGAAAAAACCTTCCGGCAGCTTCTCAAGGCGCAGGAAACCAGTGTAAAGGCTCATGAAGCCGTACGCCTGGCCAACGAGTTTACCGGTGAGAAAAACCCGGAATACGAAACACTCATGGCCTCGGCGCGCGAAAATGTACGCAAGGGTCAGTTCTTCTGGGATCTCATTTCCGCTGAGAACAGCGTAGGCTTCCACAACCCCGCCAAGGCGCTCGACACGCTCATGAGTTCCATGCAGTACAGTCAGAAGGCCATAGACCTGTGCATCGAGGCCACCAACGCTCAGATTGCCGCGAACCTTGCAGGAGACATCAAGGATATCGTTCCGCCTATTCTGGAGTTCAGCCGTAAACTGCAGCAGGATCCGGAGTACATGAAGAGCCACAAATGGCTCGCTTACCTTCCCGTGCTGCCTGAAGCGGGTCTCGTATGGGAAGGCAATATAAGAGTGAAATAGCTATCTGAGCACGGATAGACTTCACAGGGCCGGGGGGAAAATACCTCCGGCCTTTTTTGTGCCCGCGCAGCAGAGAGGTCAGTCTCTTCCTCCCCCCTGGAGGCCGACTTCTGCAGCCATGCACACGGCAAAAAAAATATAAAAAAGATGCGCGAAACGCCCTGTCGGAAAACTGCTGACATTTGTCCGACCGAATGTCATCCGGGCTGGGTCGAAATTATCCCCGGAGCAAAAAACTCCGTTCTTTCCAGCCACACATACCGGAGGAATTTCCCCAGCTCTCCCGGAATCTTATCCTGAGCGACGAACAACCCCATCTTCCGCGCAGAAGATGGTCTGTCCAGAAATCAGCTGTCCCCTGCAAATAATGCTGTGCACCGCTCCCGAAGCATATAGTCCCAAAAACACCCGCCCATCTCCGGCATACCCTAAGCAGAAAAATCCAAGGATCGAGTGTGAGACTCTTTCTGGAAAAAACGAAACCCGCCGTGCCGGCAACATACTGCAGACTTCAGTCAGCCCTGCCCGTAATGACGGTTTCAGCGTGAGAGTCACCGTTCTGAATAAGCTCATCCACATAAGGAAGCTCTATTCTGCCTGAACGAGGATTCTTGATGCTGTCCACAGGCGTTGTTATTACTGCCTCCACATCGGATTTTTCAAAGCAGAGATCGGAGTCGATGACTTCGCAGTCGACAAGTTTCAGATGCTCACAGTAGCAGAGCGGCTGGGAGCTGATGATGCGGCAGTTTTCAAGCGTCAGATGATCGGAGTACCAGCCGAGAAACTCTCCCTTCAGCGAGCAGTTCTTCACAGTCACGTTACGTGCGTGCCAGAACGCGTCACGACTGGTGATGTCGCAATTCTCAAACGTGCAGTCATGCAGATACTGCAGGGCATACTTTCCCGTAAGACGAATATCCGACAAGGTCAGATTTCTTGCGTGCAGCATGCAGTAATCGCTTTTCACCGTGCATGCCGTCATGGCGACATCGTGGGAAAACCATCCGAACTCACCGGAAACGATATCACATGCCGTTACAGTCACATCATGGCATTCCCGCAGAGCCTTGATGCCGTGCAGACGGGAATCGGCAATGTCGATATGATCTGAATACCACAGGGCGGCCCGGCCGTTTTCCGTGATGTCGCAGTTGCGAACACGCAGTCCGTGCACATGCCAGAGAGGATATCGAAGATTGAAAAAACAGCGCTCGACAGTAATGTCTTCGCATTCCTTGAGTGCGCTCTCCCCGTCCTCAGGACCGGTAAAGGAGCAATCTCTTACGTGGACATGGCGAAGTCCGTACAGTGCTCTTTCCTCATCAAAAGTCTTGTTCTCTATGGTATCCATACCTGATAATCTCCTGATTATTCTCAATCACAGGTATAGCCATCCGCACCAAAAGAGCAAATACCTATAATGTATACCACTCATGCCCGAAAGGCATGCCTGAAGATACCACTCTCTCCTCTCAGGCGGGATCGACGAAGCGGTACAGAGCGGACTCCTGTAGTATACGCATTCTCCTGAAGCACATCAAAGGCGCAGAAAAAGTCTCCGCTCTCCTGAAAAGACGAGTACCAGGCCCTGCGGGCAGGGAGGCGCAGAAGATCTTTTATGGATGCAGCTTGCGACATGGGGCAGAGAACACATGAACGCCCTTCGGGCGCCCATCCCCCGAGCGTTTTCGAAAAATAAAAGTTGCTGAAGCCTGAATAGAAAGCAATACAAGCATTTCACTTCGCATTGAGCATGTAATCCCTCCCATGTTGTCTTTAAAATAACATTAGTTATCGATTTAAAAAAAAATAAATTCCAAGAACCTGTAATGAGTTTTTATTTTGTTATTTT
>USBZ01000040.1 GCA_900553065.1 uncultured Desulfovibrio sp.
TGTAGTACAGCCGGAACTTCTCGTTTTCGAGCAGGTAGCGGTCATTGGGCAGGAACGTGATTCCGTTGTCCATTTTCAGCGTGCCTTCCCCCTCGAACTGGAAATATCGGATGGTATAGAGGGTGTTGGCGAAGTCGCCCGTCTTTTTGCCGCTTTCCCTCGACATGGCAACGGCCATTTCCGCAAGGCTCTGTATGGTGCCGGAGCTGCCCACCAGCTCCCCCGGGCCCTGCACTTCCATGCGCTGCAGCGGCAGAACCGCATGATCGCGCACATATTTCTGCATTTCCGCATAGCGCAGAGGGCTCACCGTGCCAGAACAGGGAAAAAGCCCTGCCAGGCGGACGGCGCCGAGCTTGAGCGACTCCAGCTCAAGAATATCGGTGCCGCGGGCCACGGAAAGCTCCGTGCTGCCGCCGCCGATATCTATGAACATTCTCTTTCCGGAAAAAGGCTCGAGCGCCACGGACACGCCGCGGCAGATGAGGCGTGCCTCTTCCCTGCCGGAAATCACGGTGAAGTCGATGCCGGTTTCACGGCGTATTTCATCCATGAACTCCTGACCGTTGGCCGCGTCGCGCACGGCGGCCGTCGCAAGCGCCACAACCTCGTCCACACCGTAGGAACGACACATGCCCGCAAAGCCGCGCAGAGCCGCAATGGTTCTGCGCATGGGCTCGACCTGCAGCCTGCGTTCCTCGAAGGCTCCCTCACCGAGCCTCACCATCTGCTTGACCTGATTGAGGACGCTGGTCACACGGTTCTCACCGATGCGCACGATCATCATGCGCAGAGAGTTCGAACCCAGATCCATGATGGCGACGGTGCGCCCTTTTCCTGCGACCTGTTCAGCAGACATGCCTGTCGTCTTCCTTTCCCTGCGAAATCTCAAGCGCTCTTCCGCAGATCTTCTCAAAAAGATCGCCCTTCTTGAGAGCACGGCGGCATTCCTTCCTGCAGGAGCCGGATCCGAAACACACAATGCCGACCGCACGGCGGCGCAACTTCACGCGGATTTCCTCCACGGCGCCCCTATGCCGGTAGTCCAGGCCGTCCGCCATGCGCAGAAGCGCGGCAGCACCGGCAAGAGATCTGCGGTCCTCGCGACAGAGCGCAGCAAAACGGCGATGCTTCATGCTCGGCCAGGCTCTGCGATGATAGCGGACCAGAAGCGCCACCAGAGGACGGCCCGCCTCCTCCAGTCCGAAGGAAAGCGACAGTTCCGAATTCTGCTCCACGATCTCCATGCCGACCTTGTGATGGCGACGTCTGCCCGACACGGCAAAACCGAGATCATGCCACAGCGCGGCCTGCGCCAGAATTCTTGCCCAGCGTTCATCCAGCGGGAACAGGCCGGCAAGAGACTCGAAAAGATCCACGGCAAGCGTTGCCACATGGCGGCCGTGATGCACCGCCTCAAGCAGCGCCTGACCGGACAGCTCCTCTTCCGCGACCTCTTCAGTCTGCTCTTCGGCGGCACGATCCTTTTTCGCCCAGCGGAACATCTGCTCCACGGCGCTCTGCTCCAGTTCCTCGGCCATGAGTTCCCCGCGCAGCAGATCAAGGTCTCCGGGAACCGGAGCATCTGCCGTGCCGTCTTCCGCCGCTGAGGAGCAGACCTCGGCACAGGAAGTCGAATTCTCCGGCACGGCCTGCGCTTCAACCGTCACATCGCTCTTCTCTGCGTCACAGGAGTCCGCCTTTGCTGCAAGAGCATCGTCTTCCATAATGGCGGAAACCGACTGTTCCTCCGGCGACACTTCGCCGTCAACGCCGGTATCCCCTTCTTCGAAAGCGGCAGGAACGCTCTCCCTGATTTCCAGATCCTGCACCGGGGTATCCGCCGGAGCGGCTCTGCCGCCGGAACGACGCACTCTTCCGTTTCTGCCCGACGTTCTGCTCATGAAAGCCTCCCTCAATGCGCCGAGATTCAGCGCTTCAACAATATTTCCTGCGAATTCACGCCGTTTTCGTCCGCTGCCGGACGAAGGCGCACATATTCTCCGTTGCCGCTCAGCTCCCAGGCCTGAACGTTGTCGGCCAGCTGAAGCTTGAGAACATCAAGAAGCGTCTTGCGGATGTTCTCATCCAGCACGGGGGTAAGCACTTCTATACGGCGATCCAGATTGCGGCTCATCATGTCCGCGCTGCCCATGAACATGCAGGCATTGCCCGCATTGCGGAACCAGTACACGCGGGCGTGTTCCAGAAAGCGCCCCACAATGGACTTCACCGTGATGTTCTCGCTCACGCCGGGAATGCCGGGGCGCAGGCAGCAGATGCCGCGGATCAGAAGACGCACCTTCACGCCGGCGATGGAAGCCATGTACAGCGCCCGGATGATCTTTCTGTCCACCAGCTGGTTGCACTTCATGATGATCTCGCCCTCGCCGCCCCGGGCGCAGACGTCGATCTCATTCTGAATATGCTCGATGAGGCGGCGGCGCATGGAATCGGGAGAAACAAGAAGCTCCCGATAGTTATCCTTCACCGCGTAGCCCGTCATCACATTGAAAAGGTCCGCCATGTCGGCGCAGATGTCGGGATGGCAGGTCAGAATGCCCATGTCGGTATACATTCTTGCGGTGGAGGCGTTGTAGTTGCCCGTACCTATGTGGGCATAGCTCATCACGCCTTCCGCCTCGCGTCGCACCACAAGGCAGAGCTTGGCATGGATCTTCATGCCCACGAAGCCGTACACCACATTCACGCCTTCGCGCTCAAGCTCCTCCGCCCAGGTAATGTTGCGTTCCTCGTCGAAACGGGCCTTCAGTTCCACCACGGCCGTCACCTGCTTGCCGCGCCGCCGCGCCTCGATGAGCGAGCGCACGATGGGCGAATCGTTGCCCACGCGGTAGAGCGTCTGCTTGATGGAAATGACGCTGGGATCCTCGGCGGCCTTCTGCACGAAATCCAACACCGGAGAGAAGCTGTCATAGGGATGGTGCAGAAACACATCCTGCTTGCGGATGATGCGGAAAAGGCTGTCCGTCTGCAGAATCGGCGGCACGACAGGGCTGTGTCCGGGAATCTTGAGTCCCGGACGGTCCAGGCCGTACAGGGACATGAACTGCGCAAACGCCAGAGGTCCCTTCACCCGGTAGACCTGGAAAGGCTTGAGCCCCAGCCGCTTGATGAGGAATTCCGAAAGCTCCGTGGACATGCCCCGCGCCGTTTCCAGCCGGACCACGCCGCCGAAACGACGCTGCTCCACCATGTCCTGCACGGCTTCAAGCAGATCGGTGCTCTCATCCTCGTCGATGTCCACGTCGGTATTGCGGGTGATGCGGAACAGACCGGAATCCATCACCTCATAGCCGGGGAACAGAAGTCCGAGATGCTCCTCGATGAGTTCCTCAAGCAGCAGAATGTCGGCGTCGCGCACGTTGGCCTTCAGACCGAGCGAAGCATAGGTCTTGGCTTCCTTGTTGCGCGGAATGAAGATGAAGCGCGACACGTTGCTCGGACAGCGGAGTCGGGCAAAACGGGCGATGCCGTCCCTTCCCTGCAGCCGGATGATGAAGTTCAGGCTGAGGTTGGAAATGGTGGGGAAGGGATGCCCCGGATCTATGGCCTGCGGCGTGAGCACGGGATAGATCTCGTCACGGAAATAGGCCAGCAGAAAGCGCCGCTGCTTTTCCGTAAGCTCGTTGTAGTGCACAAGATGCACGTCCCTTTCCCGCAGGAGCGGCACGAGCTTCTTCTGCCAGTGATCGCTGGCCCTGGACAGGAGCGCCGAGGCCTTGCGGCGGATCTCGGCAAGCTGCCGGGCCGGCGTCATGCGGTCGGCTTCGGAGCTGGCCGCGCCTTCCCGGTACCGACGCAGCACATCGGCCACGCGCACCATGAAGAATTCGTCAAGGTTATTGTAGAAAATGGAGAGGAACTTGGTCTGCTCCAGAAGAGGAAGCCGATCATCGAGCGCCGTTTCCAGCACGCGGGCATTGAAGTCCAGCCAGCTCAGCTCCCTGTTCAGATAATACTCCTGTGCAGCCAGATCCGTCTTTTTCGACTCCGCTCCCTGCTTTACAGCGGAAGCCTTCGTCTTTTTGTCGGCCACGACTATGCCTCCAGGTTCTGCCGACCGGCCATGTGATCGGCAATCTTTCTTGCACGGTAGGCTATCTGTTCTATGGCGCCCAGCACGTCGATGAACACGAGGCCGGACTCGGGCGAGCAGTGTCCGGCGCCCAGTCTCGTGGCGTGACTCGCGCGCAGCGAGGATTCAAGTTCACGGATACGATCCGCCCGGGCATCCAGAGCGGCCTTGTCCTCGGAAGAAAAGTCTTCCGGACCGAAAACGTTCAGCGCCAGAGAAACGGCCCTGCGGGTTTCAAGATACAGCGAACGCACTTCCTTCATGGCCTCGGAAGAAAAGTCGTCGCCTCTTTTTTTGCGGTATTCATAGAAGTCGATGAGTCTCTTGCCCTTGTCGCCGATGCGCTCAAGATCGCCGGCGCTGACCACGCAGGCTTCCAGAATGGCGGCATCCTTGCCGTCAAGACCGGTCTGCATGATATCCGAAGCATAACTGCGTATGGACGTTTCCAGCCGGTCGAGCTTGTCCTCAAGCTCCATGACGCGTTCCTTTTCTTCATCCTTCTGCTCGAAGAACACCTTTTCCGTGTGTTCCAGGAGCTCTATCACGAGTTCGCCCATGTGACGGCATTCATGCCGCACGGCACTCACGGCCACCACGGGCGTGCGCTGGATGAGGTGAGGATCGAGATAAACGGCCTCGCGTCTGTCGATCGGCTCGCTGTCGGGAATGATGCGGCGGATAAGCGCGGCAAAAGGTTTGACGAAGGGCAGGAAGAGTATGGTGTTGCAGATGTTGAACATCGTATGAGCATTGGCGATCTGATGGCCGATGGCGGAGGAGGAAGCTTCGATGAAGCCGATCCACAGCGGCATGAGCGGCATCCAGATGCACACGCCTATCACGTTGAAGAGCACGTGGGCGGCACAGGCCTGACGCGCAGCCTTGCCGGTGCCGAGCGCCGCCAGCACGGCCGTGATGGTCGTTCCGATGTTGTCGCCGAAGATGATGGGAATGGCCGCTTCCAGAGGCAGAAGTCCCTGCGTGCCCAGAGCGATGGTCAGACCCACGGTGGCGGAACTGGACTGCACGAGAAGCGTAAGAAGCGTGCCTGCGGCAAGGCCGAGAAGCGGATTGTTGCTGAAGGCGAGGAAGATGTCCTGCCTGTCACGCAGGAAGGACATGGACGTTTCCATGGTCTGCATGCCGATGAAGAGCAGGCCGAAGCCGAGCAGGCCTTCGCCGACATGCTTGAGCTTCTTCGAGGAGCACACAAAAATGAGCAGCACACCGAGTATGACGAAGAGATACGCCAGATCCTTGACGCGGAAGGCCAGAATCTGACCGGTCACCGTGGTGCCGATGTTGGCACCCATGATGACGCCTATGGCCTGCGTGAGCGTCATGAGTCCGGCATCCACGAAGCTTACGGTCATAACAGTAGTAGCACTGCTGCTTTGGATGACCATGGTGACCGCCGTACCCAAAAAAACGCCCATAACGGGCGTTTTCGTAAACATTCCGATAATATTGCGCAGGCGTTCACCGGCCACCATCTGCAGGGATTCGCTGATGAGTTTAATGGCAAACAAAAAAATGCCCACGCCGCCGAGAAGCTGCATGGCTGTGAAGAAGGACATACTCATACTCCGGTTGTCAGCTGTCTTTTTGAATTTCGGAGCACAGTATCAGAGCCATGTGACATTAGTATTACAGAACGACGAAGAATGGAAATCAGTCTTCCGATTCTCCCGCCGGAAGGCGTTCTCCGTCGCGTATCGCCTGGCAGTTCCGGCAGCATACGGATTCCGGCGCGGCCAGAAGGCGGGAAAGCGGAATGGGTTCGCCGCAGTCCTCGCAGCAGCGCTCAAAATTGCTTCCCTCGAACGAAATCCTGCGCAGCATGCTCAGCCTTCTGGCGCTTCGATCCGCCAGGGCTCCGGCAAAACGCACGGATTCCATGTGCATGGCGTTATCGAGCACATCGGGCATGGAAGCCCCCTGAAAAAGTTCCTTCAGGCTGCGCAGCCTTTCCTGCTCTTCTTCCATCTCCGCATTCAGTCTTTCCTGTACGGCAGCGACCATATGTACCTCCGGGATGACGTGTTCGGGGGCACCATGCGCTCATACGATCTGTCGGAAAACCGGATGCCCCCTGACGTCGGTCTCCATTCTTTCAGACCTATATTAACAAGGGAAACGGGAAAAAACGATGATACAGCCGCCGAGGCGGAAACATTATCATACCGGGGCCCTCCGCTTCGCCCCCATGGCGGAACGCAATCACCGCTTTCTCCCGAAAACATTCATCAGAGCGAGCGCTCCCGTAGTAAGCAGCACGCAGATGACAGCCATCGCCATGCCCGTGGATACGCTTCCCTGCTCGAACTCACGCACGATGAACGTGGATATGGAGAGGACTCCGGGAGGAGCCATCATGGAAGGCGCCACCAGCTCACGGAAGGCGATGATGAAGGTCATGGCCCAGCCTGCGGCAATGCCCCGGAACACCAGCGGCACCAGAACGCGACGGAATATCTGCCAGGGCGAGGCGCCGAAAACCCGGGCTGCCGCCACGAGACTTTCGCTCACGCCTGCAAGGGAGGATCCCACATACTGCACGGTGAACGGCAGAAACAGGGCGACAAAGGCCACGACCAGCATGCCGGGGCTGTTGTAGAGAGGAACCGCGTCGTAGATGAGATTCCAGAACAGCATGAGACCTATGACCATGACGATGCCGGGCAGCATTTCCGGCAGCAGACTCACGCCTTCAAGCACGCGCCCCATGCCGTTTCTGCTTCTGTTCACCACAAAGGCGACAACGGTGCCGAGCACGGCCGATATCGTGGCTGCGGCAAAGGCCGTTCCGGCGCTGACCAGTATGGCCTGAACCGCCTTGGGATTGTCCGTGAAGAGCTCCACGTAGTGGGCAAAGGTCAGGTTGTCCAGCGCAAGCCCATAGCCGCGCAGTTTGATGAGTGACGTACTGATGACGGAAAAGAACGGAATGCCGACGGCAAGAAGCAGTACCAGCCACACGCCGCCCCAGGCACAGGCTCTGACGGCGGGCCGCAGCGGCGCCGAGCTCATCTTCACGCCCTTTCCGCCCACAAGACGGTAGGAGTGGCGGCGGGAAATGGCGCTCTGAGCAAGCCACATGACAAGGCATATCAGGGTGAGGGCCGTGGAAAGCGTGGCGGCACGCCCGAAATCGACAGGCGCCGTGGTGCTGTAACGGTGAATGTCGGTGGTGAACACGAAAAAGCCGATGCGTTGTCCGAGCGTGGCGGGCGTACCGTATTCCGAAAGCGTCTTTACAAAGACAAGCAGCGCGCCTACGGCATAGTTGCCCAGAAGCAGCGGAACAAAAATGCGGCGTATGCGCCCGGCAAAGCCCGCGCCGAACACGGCCCCGGCATCCTCCAGCCCCTGCCCTATGCAGAGCATGGCGTTTCGGAGCATGAGCAGCATGAAGGGAAAGACATGCAGCCCCATGACGATCGCCAGTCCCCAGAAGGAAAAGAACCCCTCGCTCCAGCGGCCGAGCCAGGGAAACATCTGCTGGCAGAGTCCGTTACGCTGCATGAACAGTATCCAGCCCATGGAGCTGATGTAGGGCGGCGTCATGAAGGGGATCATGAACGCAAGCTCCAGCCAGCGGCAGCGGGACATTTCCGTACGGGCCAGAAGCCAGGCCAGAGGCGCCGCAATGACGGTGGACACCGCCACGACCGCCGTGCCGAGCTGCAGGGAATTGCCTATGGTGCGCAGATTCTCCGGCTGCGCCAGCGTCTGCCAGATGCGTGAAAGTGCTGAACCGTCCCCGCTTCCCGCGGTCTCCGCCAGCACCATGATCAGCGGGCAGAGCACAAGAACCGCGAGAAGCAGAAAAAGCGGCAGGAAAAGAAGAAAAAACGACGTTTTCCTCATGAAGGACTACTTCCTGAGCATCTTGACCATTCTGGTTGCGATGTCGGTGGAGTGTTCCATCATCCAGTCCCAGTTCACCTCGAGCTGACGGATGTCGGAAAGCGCAGTGCGGTTGGTGTTCTTCACGTCCGCACGGCCCGGCAGCAGATAGGCGTCGCACACCATCTGCTGAGCTTCGTCGCTCAGAAGGTAGTCCATGTAGGCCTTGGCGTTTTCCATGTTGCGGCTGCTCTTCAAAATCATGGCAGGACGCGGATTCACCACCGTGCCGGACTTGGGGTAATAAATGGCCAGCGGTTCGCCCTTGGCGGCTGAGGAAAAGGCGTTGTAGTCCACGCCGGCAATGAGCACGGCCTTCTCACCCGTAATCACCGCCTCCAGCGCGGCCTTGTTGGCTCCGGGAATGGTCATGCCCTGCGCGGCAAGATCCTCCCAGACCTTCCAGCCCTTGTCCTCGCCGAAGGCATACATGAAGCCGGAAAGAAAATCCTTGCAGGAGCCGGACTTCACAGGATCGGGCAGCGCCAGCATGTCCTTGAATTCCGGACGGGCCAGTTCGTTCCAGTCTGCGGAAAGCTCGGGCACGAGGCGGGTGTTGTACAAAACGCCCACGGCCGAGGCGCTGGTGCCGAAGAGCATGTTGTCCTCATCCTTCCAGCCGCTGACCATGCGATCGGAAAGCGCAGGCGCATAGCTGGCCAGAAGTCCCTTCTTCTTCATGGCAAGACCATCCGGCCACGAAGCCATGATGACCACGTCCGCCACGGGATTGGCCCGCTCGGCCTCCAGTCTGGCCATGATCTCACCCGTCGTTCCCTGGAACATCTCCACCTTCACGCCGGTCTTCTTCGTAAAGCCTTCCGCCAGCTTGTCGGCCATCTTCGCCGGCGAGGGGCAGTACACCACCACCTTGCCGGAAAGTTCTTCCGCCTGAACCAGGCCGGGAACAAGAATCGTTGCCGCAGCAAGCAGAGAAACAATGCCCTTCATCATTATACTGACTCCTTGAATTGAATGATCTGATCCGTATCCACGAAAACATTCAGCCTCTCGTCCGGATCATGCCGCGACGGGGCATACAGCACCCAGCTTCCGGCATCGCCGCTGACGGTCACGGCGTAGTCCTTGCCGAGAAAGCGGGAAGACATCACCCGCACGGGCACCTGTGTACGGCCCTTTCCCGGATCAAGAAAAAGATGCTCCGGACGCACCATGCGCAATTTTCCCATCCAGTTGGCCTGCCCCACGAATCCCGCCACCACGGGATCGGCCGGATGCCGGTACACCTGCTCGGGACTGTCCTTCTGGAGCACCCTTCCCCCGGACATGATCACCATGTCGTCGGAAAGACTCATGGCTTCTTCCTGATCGTGGGTCACGAACACCGATGTGATGCCGCGCGTGGAAACCAGTTCACGCAGTTCCATGCGCATCTCTTCCCGCAGACCGGCGTCCAGAGCGCTGAAGGGTTCGTCAAAAAGAATGCAGCGAGGAGACACCGCCAGCGCACGGGCCAGCGCCACGCGCTGCTGCTGACCGCCGGAAAGTTCGTGAGGCCAGCGACGGTCGAAACCGTCCAGCCGGACGGCATGAAGCGCGGTCAACACCTTTTCGGCCAGCTCCTCCGTACGCCCGGCAGAACGCAGACCGAATGCCACGTTCTCAAAGACCGTCAGATGCGGCCAGAGCGCAAAATCCTGAAACACGAAGCCGAGGCCTCTTTTCTCTGTCGGCACGCACACGCCGCGGCTGTCGGAAAAGACGCATTCATCGTCGAAATACACTTCTCCGCCGTCCGGTCTCTCCAGACCCGCCACAATCCGCAGAAGCGTGGTCTTGCCGCAGCCGGAAGGGCCGAGCAGCGTGGTGAAACGACCGGATCCCAGCTCCAGATCAATGTTCCGCAGAACCGGAACGCTGCCGAAACTTTTTCTTATCCCTTTCAGGCGAATGTTCATGCCGTCTCCTTGTGCGGGGCTGTCCCGCTCGAAAATCACGGGGATCCTAGCACGCGGGCACGGAAAAAATATCTCGCCACCATGAACATTCCATGAAGATATTATTGCGGCACACGCATATTCTTCACGATGCACTTTTCTGCAAAAAACGCCTCTGCCCGCCTCTCTCGCAACGAAATGAAAGAAAAACCCGTTTCCGGCTTGTCATTTTTTCTTCCTTCCTGTATCCTGTTGCGAACACTTTTTCTTTCAGGAGTCATGTATGTCTCAGCAGGCATCGTCCGATCCAGGCAAAGGCGCGGCCCGCGGCCTCTTTTCCGGGCACATAGGTTTCATTCTCGCCGTGGCGGGCTCCGCCGTAGGTCTTGGCAACATCTGGCGCTTCCCCTATCTCGCCGCCAAGTACGGAGGAGGTATCTTCCTGCTGGTGTACATCCTGCTCATGCTGACCTTCGGCTATGCCCTCATCGTGGCCGAAACCAGCCTCGGCAGAAAAACCAGACTCAGCCCCGTGGGCGCCTACAGATCCTTCGGACAGATGAAGCGCAATCCCTTCCTCGTCTTCGGCGGATGGGTCAACGCCGTCGTCCCCATGCTTATTCTCCCCTACTACTGCCTCATCGGCGGCTGGATCCTCAAATTCCTGTTCGAGTACCTCATCGGACAGGTAGGCACCGTGGCCGCAGACGGCTATTTCGGCGGCTTCATCTCATCCACCTGGGAACCGGTCTTCTGGCATCTGCTCTTCCTCGGCTGCACCCTCGGCATCATTCTTAAAGGCGTGGAAGGCGGCGTGGAACGCGCTTCCCGCGTCATGATGCCTCTGCTGCTCATTCTGGCGGTCATCGTGGCCATCTACTCCATGACCCGTCCCGGCGCAGGTGCGGGCATCTACTACTACCTCGTGCCGGACTTCTCCAAGTTCTCCATCATGACGGTGGTCGCCGCCTGCGGTCAGCTCTTCTTCTCCCTGTCCATTGGCATGGGCATTCTCATCACCTACGGCTCCTACATGAAGAAGGAAGTCAACGTCGAACAGGCCACCTACAGCATCGGTCTCATGGACACCCTGGTCGCCACGCTCGCCGGCTTCATGATCATTCCGGCCGTGTTCGCCTTCTCCGGCGGTACCGCCGAAGCGCTGAACGCCGGTCCTTCGCTCATGTTCATCACCATTCCCAAGATCTTCGAAAGCATGGGCTTCGGCGGCGTCATCGGCGCGGTCTTCTTCCTCATGGTCTTCTTCGCCGCCCTCACCTCCAGCATCTCCATCATGGAAACCTGCGTTTCCACCCTTACCGACGAACTGCACTGGTCCCGCAAAAAGAGCGCCATCTTCATGACCTTTGAAGCCATCGCGCTCGGCGTGCCCTGCTCCCTCGGCTTCGGCGTGTGGGACTTCATCTCCATCGCCGGTCTCAGCATCCTCGACATGATGGACTTCCTCGCCAGCCTCATTCTCTGCCCGCTGGCCGCCATGCTCACCTGCCTGCTCATCGGCCGCATCGTGGGCATCGACAACCTCATTTCCGAAATCAAGCTGTCCTCGGCCTTCCACGGAGAAAAGGTCTTCCGCATCTGCATTTCCTGGCTGGCTCCGGTGCTTCTGCTCGTCGTGCTGCTCTCCTCCGTGGGCGCCACGCTCGGCATCATCAAGATCTGACCTCTCGATCCCTGCGGAGGCTCCCGCAGGGATCAGGCACGCCTTCTGCGGAAAATAGTTCCGCGTCAAAAAAAGCGTCTTCAGCTGCTGAAGACGCTTTTTTTGACGGCAGACAGGCTCTCTCAGTAAAGCGAAGGCACCCTGTCCTCAAAGACCGGAATGGCCTTTCTCATACTCCGTACCGCATCCATGTTCATGTCGGCATACACCAGACATTCCTCTTCTCCGGCTCTGGCCGGCACCGTGCCGTCGGGTGCCACGATCATGGAGCTGCCCGCAAATCTTTCCTGCCCCGTTACGCCGCAGACATTGCAGGCCGCGACATACATCTGATTTTCCACGGCCCGGGCCCGCAGAAGCGTTTCCCAGTGCTCCCGGCGGGGCATCGGCCACTCGGCGCTCACAAACAGGGCTTCCGCGCCCTCCACGGCCAGTCTGCGCACAAGCTCACAGAACCGGATATCGTAACAGATCACAAGAGCGCAGCGCATTCCCTCAAGCTCGAACAGGCATATCTCGTTTCCCCTGCTCAGGTACCGGTCTTCCTCCATCAGACGGAACAGATGAATCTTGTCGTAGAAGGCCGTCAGACGCCCGCTTCGATCAATGACCTGAGCGCGGTTTCGGATGCGACCGTCCACTTCCGCCAGTACGGAACCGCCCACAAAGGACACATTGTGCCTTACCGCCAGCTCGCCGAGAAAGGCGGCGTCATCCTCGCCGCAGGAAGAAGCCAGCTCACCGGCACGCTCCAGAGCGTATCCCGTAGACCAGAGCTCCGGCAGAACAAGAACATCCGGGGGAAGATCCGTCTGCACGGCCTTTTCCGTCAGCCTCCGCACGGCTGCCCGATTGGCTTCTCTGTCTCCCCTGACCACCTGCATCTGTACCAGGCAGACTCTCATATGCTCTCCTCCTGCGCCTGCCGGCATCTCCGGCGATCGGCCATTCGCGTCTTGCGCCCCGGCAGGGGCCTCTCTGAAAACTCCATGATCCGACATTTCCAGCAGGCTGTCAAAACGATCTCGGGAAAACCGCCCTCTCCGGCACAGAACGACCATATGAGCCATGCGTAACCAGTTCCGCAACTTATGAAGCGGATTCCCTTTCTCTTCCCTGCAAAGCCTTCACGGCTCCGCAACGCCCGCATCATGCATTCCTTCCTTCACCAATATATGTGCAGACCAGATTCCCGCTTCCGCAACTTTCTTCTCGCCTCCGCTCCTGAAAAAAATCTGAAAGAACGATACAAGCGTATTGCCCATGCAGAATCACATAAAACCCCATCGTCATATTCAGCATGGTCACGCCTGTGAAAAAATAGGATACGTCTCTTATTTTCCCTTTTTTATCGGCATGTTGACAGAAAGAATATAATCATGACAATGGATACATGGAAATATTCATACTTATAGTGCTCATTGTTCTGAACGGCATTTTTGCCATGTCCGAAATCGCGCTCGTCACCGCCAGAAAGGCGCGACTTTCCCCCAAAGCCGCCGCGGGCGACAAGTCCGCTCAGGCTGCCATCCGTCTGGGAGAGAATCCCACCCGTTTTCTTTCCGCCATACAGATCGGCATCACCTCCATCGGTCTTCTGAGCGGTATTTTCGGCGAAGCGGCCCTGGCGGCTCCGCTTTCCGCATGGATGCAGAAAACGCTCGGCATCCCCGCCTCGTCGGCAGGTACGATAGCCACCATCGTCATCGTCATCGCCGTCACCTATCTGTCCATCGTCATCGGCGAACTGGTGCCCAAGCGCCTCGGACAGCTTGCCCCGGAAAAGATGGCCTGCCTCGTAGCCCGTCCCATGACGGCCCTTGCCACCATAAGCGCGCCCTTCGTTGCCCTGCTCTCCTCCTCCACCGGTCTGCTGCTGCGCCTGCTCGGCGCAAAGCCCGATGAAACGCAGACCGTCACGGAAGAAGAAATACAGGCCATGATCGACGAAGGCTCGGAAGCCGGCGCCATCGAAGCCCGCCAGCGCGACATGCTCCGCAACATCTTCCGGCTCGACGACAGACCCGTAAGCTCCATCATGGTACCCCGAGCCGACATCAGCTATCTGGACACTCAGCTTTCCCTTCAGGAAAATCTCGACATTCTGAGCTCGTTTGAACATTCATGGCTTCCGGTCTGCCACGGAGGACTCAAGAACCTTACGGGCATCATACGCATCAATCAGGCGCTGCTGCTCTGCTCCGGCGCCTCTGGCGAAGATGAGGACTTTGCCCAGAAGCTGGAAAAAAGCAGTCGTCCGCCCGTGTTCGTACCGGAAACGCTCACCAGTCTGGAACTGCTCAAGATCTTCGAGGAACAGAGAACCCATCTTGCCTTCATCGTGGATGAATACGGAACGCTGCAGGGCATCGTCACACCGAGAGACATTCTCAAGGTACTGGCCGGTCAGATAGGCACGCCTCACGAGGATGCCTGGGCCGTGCAGAGGGAAGACGGCAGCTGGCTCATGGACGGCAGCATTCCCGTGCCCGAACTCAAGGACCGGCTCGGCCTTTCCTCGCTTCCTGCCGAAGACAAGGGCTACTACACCATCCTGAGCGGCATGTTCATGTACCTGACCGGCAGGATTCCCCATGAAGGCGATTCCATCACCTGGCACGGCTGGCGCTTCGAGGTTGTGGACATGGACGGCAACATGATCGACAAGCTGCTGGTGGAAAAGCTGCCCGAAGCAGAATCCTCCGAACAGAAATAACGAATCCTGATTCAGCGACTGTAAAAAAGCAGGGGCCGGAACGACAGACGTTCCGGCCCCTTTTGCAGTACAGCGTACAGCGCCGCCTTCCGGTCTTCCGGTCAAAAGGGCGGAGTTTCTTCCAGCGCCGTTCTTCCGATGCCATGCTCCAGGAAAGACCATGCCGTTCCGGGCGGCAAAAAGGAACCGGCCGGTTCGAAACCTGTCGAGCCGGCCGGTGAGGAAAGGGATGAGGAGAAGAGTATGAGAATCTCTGGTTATGCAGGGGGATTGACAACCTTTGATGATTTTCTTCTAGCAGAACGGCCGGGAAAGTCACGTTTCAAACTCTTGCCCTGCATGAAAGGTTTTGCAAGGATCTCTGCGCTCTTGCTCCCGGCAGGGATTCCGGCATAAGATGCTCTGAAGCTGCATCGCGCCGCATGAGGCGGCAAGGAGGAATTCATGAAGAAAGTAGGCATCATCCGCTGTCAGCAGACGGAAGATATGTGCCCCGGCACCACGGACTTCAAATGCGCCTGCGCCGGAACCTTTGCATTTGAACCCTACGGCCCCTGCGAAGTCATCGGCTTCGTGAGCTGCGGCGGCTGTCCGGGCAAGCGGGCCGTGGCACGGGCGAAAATGCTGGTCGACCGCGGAGCCGAGGCCGTCTTTCTTGCTTCCTGCATCCGCAAGGGAAGCCCCATCGGCATGCCCTGCCCCAACCATGAGGCCATGAAGGCCGCCATGGAAAAGAAGCTGGGCGACTCTGTTCCCGTCATCGACTGGACGCACTGAAAACAAAAAACAACCGGACGACCGTCCTTAAAAACAGACGGGGCACGATGTCGTGCCCCGTCTGTTTTTTCATGCCGCCGCTACGGCGTCACGCGAAGGTCATAGGAAGCGTTCAGATCAAGATATTTACGGGCCGCTTCCCGCAGCGTCTTCGCATCCACGGCCTTCATGGCCTCGAGGCGCTGCCGCCCGTAATCAAGATCATAACCGTTCAGAATGTTGGCCGCACCCTCTCCCGCGCGCATGGCGCGGCTCTGTCTGGCCCGGTAGAAGTCGGCCTCGGCCACGGCCTTGGCGCGCTCCAGCGTTTCCTCTGGCAGCAGGTTCTTCTGCAGATCCCGGACGATGGCTTCAAAGGAAGCCTTCGCCTTGTCCAGATTCTCCGGCGAGGCAATGATGCCGAAGGCCAGGAATCCGGCGTCCCGGGCGGCCCAGTCCACAGGAAAGACCGAGTAACCGAGACTCTGCTTTTCCCGAAGTTCCTGATACAGCTTTCCGGTGAAACCGTTCAGGCATTCCGAAAGCAGACGCAGCGCCGCACGGTCGGAGGAGTCTGCCCCGACGGTGGGGAAAAGCATGAGATACACGGCCTGATTGCGTCCGGGCAGCGTCATGCTCCAGACGTGTTCCTTATTCCAGGCGGGGGCGCTGCTCTCAAGCGCCTTTTCCGAAGGAGCGGGCAGCGAACGGGCAAAGGCTTCCACCTGTTTTCTGTCAAAATCTCCGGCAACGGACAAAACCCACGGACGAACCTTCTGCCGGTTCCAGAAGCCTTCCACGTCGCTGCGCCCGTACCGGGTCACCACGGCGGGATCGCCGCCGCTGCGGTGCGCGTAGGAGCCCTTCTCAAACAGCACATGACGAAGATTGCGGCTGAGCAGGCCCATCGCATTCTGCTCCACGCTCATGATGGAGGCTATCTGCTCGCGCTTCGCCCGATCCACATCCTCTTCACGGAAGGCGGGAGATTCCACCACTTCCTTCATGAGGGCAAACACCTCAGGCGCAAAACGCGAGGGCGCGTCCATCTGAACGCTGAACGACCGCAGGCCGCTGCCCGCAGACAGTCCGGAAGCCCTGTCGGAAAGATACACGTTGATATCGTTCAGCGTGCGGTTCTTCGTTCCCGTGGTCAGCGCCGCAGCCGTCAGGGAAGCCAGACCTTCCTCGGTGTCGGCAGCAAGAAGCTCGCCGCCCGAGAAGCTCAGCGAGGCGGAAACATACGGCAGGGAGCGATCCGGCAGCAGCACCAGCGTACGGCCTTCGCCGAGGCTGATGACTTCGGAATCCAGCTTTGCTCCGCCGCTCTTGTCGGCTTCGGCCTTCTTCACGGCGCTGCCCGTTTCGGGCCATCCGCGAAGCATGGCGGCCCGGGCGGAATCGTTGTCGAGATCGGCGGCGGCGCCGTCTGCGCCCTGAGGAACCAGCGAGGAAACCGTCAGTGCATCGGGTCTGAGCCAGCGGTCGATGACCTGCTGAATCTGTTCGCGGTTCACGCCGCGTACGGCCGCCAGATAACGTTCTCCGCCCACGCTGGAAGGATCATAGAAATATTCGGAGCCCATGGTCTCCGCAATGTCGGCGATATTCTCAAGACCGCGGAGATAGTTGTCCTCAAGATTCAGGCGCGCCCGGGCAATCTGCGCATCGGTAAAATCCGAAGCCTTCAGACCGGCCAGCTGCTTTCCCAGATCCTCAAGGAACTTCGCCGTCTTTCCGGAATCAAGCTGCGCCAGAATCATGAAGACTCCGGCCCGCTCGAAGCTCATGGCGGACGCACTTATGCTGTCCACAACCGGCTGATCCAGACGGAACTTCACAGGCAGAAGCGCCGTATCGTCACCGGCAAGCAGATGCGCCAGCACGTCGGCCGCAGGCAGAAGTTCATCCTTCATGCCCGGCAGAGGGAAGGAAAGGGACACGAGCGCCTTCTCCCACGGGCCGGCCTCCACGTCCACGATCAGTCCCTGCGCAAGGGTGGCAGGATCAATGGAAGGCTCCACGGTAAGCACGTTGTGGTTCTGATAGCCGCCGAAAAGCTCCCTGGCTTCGGCCAGAATGTCGGAAGCCTTCACATCGCCCGCCACGGAAAGTACCATGTCGCGGGGATCATAGCGCCGCCGGATATAGTCGCGCATCATGTCGGGCGTCACGCCGCGCAGCGCCTCTTCATTGCCGATGACGGGGCTTTCATAGGGGGTTCCCTTCAGCGTATGAGCCAGCGCCGTCTGGAAAAGCTTCGTCATGGGGCTGTCGCCGCGTTGCTTCTTTTCCGCGATGACCACTTCCCTTTCCGCGTCCAGATCTTCCTGACGGAGCAGCGGATCAAAGGCCAGATCACGCACGGCGGTCATGGCATCCTTCCACTTCGCGGCCGGAAGGTCGGTCAGATAGGTGGTCATGTCGTAGGAAGTATAGGCGTTCATGGAACCGCCGGCGTTCTCCACGCGCTTGTCCACGCCCGCCCCGCTGGTCTTCGATCCCTTGAACACCATATGCTCAAGAAGATGGCTCATACCCGCTTCTTCCGGCTTTTCCCAAGCAGAACCGGCCTTCACGAAAAGACGCACCGAAACCAGAGGAAAGCGGCTGTCTTCCTTGACCAGCACGGTCAGGCCGTTTTCCAGACGAAACGTCTGTATGTCGGAAACGGCCCGGGCTGTGCCCGTTCCGCCCAGAGACAGACAGATCGCCAGCGCCATACCGGCGCAGAACTTCAAAAGATGCATAGTCACCTCGTATGATTATCCGGCAACAGGCCGGGATGCAGCATCGTCATGCAGAGAAGCGCCTTTACCGGAAAGGTCTCCGTATCTCTGCGCGCTTTTTTCTACCTGTGGCACAGTCCTTCCGTTTTCGCCATAATTTTTCCGTCCCTTTTTCGTGACAAAGTATTGCAATGTTCCGAAAATGGGGCCCCACCGGCATAGCCGGTGGTTCCTCTTATGCGCCTGTAAGGCTC
>USBZ01000041.1 GCA_900553065.1 uncultured Desulfovibrio sp.
ACCGCCGTTGACGGCGTGAAAGGCCGCTGTCCTGGGCCGGCTAGACGATGGGGACGTGCTGCGTTGGTGTTATTTATCGAAAAGGCTCGGTGTCGTCAAGCCTTTTCTCTTCCTCAACGCGTTTTTTCTTCGCTTTTTCTCTTTTTTCGAACTCTTCCCAGGATTGCGGGTCTCGGCGCTGCCATGCGCCCTCGTCGAACATCCGCCGTTCAATGGCCGCGGCCGCCTTTTCCAGCCCCGTGCCTTCCAGAGCGGAAACCGGGATGCCCTCCGGCCTGTCGAGCAGCAGAGACACTCTTTCGCTTACCGGCACGGCGTCCCACTTGTTCAGAAGCGTAACCCGCGGGACGTGCTGCAGGTCCATTTCGACCAGAATCCGCTCTACGGACTCCATCTGCTGATCCCGTTCGGGATGAGAAGCATCCACCACATGAATAAGCAGGTCCGCAGCTGCCAGCTCCTCCAGCGTGGCTCGAAAGGCCTCAGTCAGCTCCCGGGGCAGAGAACGAATGAACCCCACGGTATCGGCCAGCACAAGCTCTCTCTCCTTCGGAAAGCGCAGGCGGCGCGTCGTGGGATCCAGCGTGGCAAACAGCTTGTTCTCCGCAAGCACGTCGGCCCGGGTCAGCGCATTGAGCAACGTAGACTTGCCCGCGTTGGTATAGCCCACAAGGGCGGCCAGCGGCAGGCCCTGACGAGCTCTGCGAGCTCTCGTGTGAAATCTCTGGCGACGCAACTCTTCCAGATCCTTGCGGATACGCGTAATGCGCTCACGGATGCGGCGACGCTCCAGTTCGAGCTTGGTTTCACCGCGCCCCTTGTTGCCGAAAATACCGCCGGCAAGGCGGTCCAGAGAGCGATGCCGCCCGGCGAGACGCGGCAGGGAATACTGCAGCTGCGCCATCTCCACCTGCAGCTTGCCTGCACGGGTGACGGCATGTCTGGCAAAAATGTCGAGGATGAGCTGCGTTCTGTCCATGACGCGGCGCTCCGTCAGCTCGGAAAGGCTGTTGAGCTGCGCAGGACTCAGTTCTCCGTCGAAAATAATGAGGGAAGCCTGCCCCTGAAGAGCCAGTACTTCCAGCTCGGCCAGCTTGGTGCGTCCGAGAATATGTCTGGGATGAATGGAGGCCACGCGCTGAATCATGCTGCCGGTCACAGTAACGCCCGCCGTACGGGCCAGCTCCGAAAGTTCGGCAAGATGCCGCTCCTGCACAGCTCTCGGTTCCAGCGACACCGAAACCAGAACGGCTCTCTCTCCGTTCTCCTTTTCTCCGGTGCTGACGGCGTCGTCGATGACGCGACCGAATTCCTCCTCCAGCGACTCGGCCTGACGCGTGAAATCCGTATCCACGCGATCCCAAGGACGCATGTCGTCCACGCGATAACCGGAGTCGTCCTGTCCCGGCGCGGGCGGCATGAGATGCGCGCTCTGAAACATGACGGGCTGCCCCCAGTCATCCACGGTGAGCACGCTTATGGAATCAAGGCGCAGAAAAAGAAGGTCCATGAGGTCTTCGCGGGAAAGACCATCGGGAACCAGATGCGTGTGCATGAGGCGAAGCCCGCGAAGACGGCCCGCTCCCGTACGGACATGGGGAAGTTCGGGGATGAGAATGGAGGAGGCATCCCCGACGATGACCATGTTCACCCGCCCCTGTCTGTCGAGCGCGAGTCCTATCTGTCTCGAAAGCAGACGGGACAGAGCCGCCAGCTCCCGCGCCTGTTCGGGGCTGTAGCCCCCCTGCGGAGAGTAGCGGCGCTGTCCCAGTCTGTTGAGAGCCTTCAGCTCGCTGGGTTTCAGACCGGCGGTATTGCCTTCAACCCGGGCGGCTATTGTACGCCTCCGGCCATCCAGGTGGCGATCATGTCGTCATAGTTGGACGTGGTGCGGAAGGTGGCCGCAGCCATGCGACGACGGAACTCGAGGCTCACGCCGCCCTTTTCGATTTCCTGCATGGCCTCAGCGTAGTAGGAAGGATCGGAAAGCACGAGAATGCTGTTGAAGTTCTTGGAGGAGGCACGCAGCAGGCAGGGTCCGCCGATGTCGATTTCCTCCACCATGGCGGCGGGATCAAGATGCTTTTCCAGCGCGGACTTGAAGTCGTACAGGTTCACGACCACGAGATCGAAGGGCTTGATGTCCAGCTCTTCGAGCGTCTTCATGTGTTCAGGCACGTCCTTGTTGGCAAGAATGCCGCCATGGATGCGCGGATTCAGCGTCTTCACGCGGCCGTTCAGGATTTCGGGGAAACCGGTGACTTCGCTCACGGCAGTCACGGGCAGGCCCTGGTCCTGAAGAAATTTCATGGTGCCGCCGGTGGAAACCAGCTCGACGCCCTTTTTGTGGAGAAAAGCGGCAAATTCCGCGAGTCCGTCCTTATGCGTCACGCTCAGAAGAGCGCGTCTGATGGGAAGAAAATCCATCGCAACCCCCTTTATGAAGTCTTTTCATAGTGCCAAAGGAAAGGACAAATAGCAAGTTCCGCGCCCCGCGGCGGGATAAAAGAAAAAACATATTCCGGCAGGTTCCGTTGCATTGCCTGCCGCATCTGTTTCTCTCGGAAAGAGACCGTGACCGGCAGGGATGAAAAAAGTTGCATTCCGGGGCGAGGATCTCATGCTTCTCCGCATTCGGCAGGCAGAGCGGCAAAACGTGACAGGCAGACGAAACGGAACAAGTATTTCCTTGACATACGCGCCCGTCATTTTAAAACCATACCGTATCCCCCGAAGGACATGCCAAGGAGAATAACCATGACGGATGCCTTTGCCGATCTGTTTCTGGAAGCCATGCACTACGAGCACTGGCTCCGTTTCTATTTTCTTGAAGATGAAGAAGAGGCGGGCCATGACGATGCCCCCATGCAGTCGTCTCCGGAAAAGGAACTGCGCATGGAGGAGATGAACGCCATTCTTGTGGTTCCTGCGGAAGCGGCTGCCCGCTCCCGGGAGGAGGAACCGGCGCTGGCCGACATTCTCGAAGCGCTGCAGGGCCAGGTCGTTTCGATGGAGCATTCCCGCGACGTCATCTTCGACTGGCTTGGGGAAAAAACGGGCATCCGCCCCGGAACGGAAGAGTTTGAAAAGCGCATGAGTGCTCTTGCCGGCGATCAGAGCTTCCGCCGCAGTCTGGACTTCTTCCACGGCTGGGTGCAGGAGCTGGCCAACAATGAAATTGATCTTCAGGGCAACGCCCTCCCTCCCGGAGCGCCGAGGGACGAACGCATTCCCAGCTTTGCCGAATGGAACAAAGCGTTTCAGTTCTGGTTCAGCCTGCAGAAGCCCTTTGATCTGAACAACATGGAAAGGAAAGGTCAGCTGCCCGGATAAAGGGAAGCCGCTCCGGCACGGCGAAGGCAACAGGACTTCGTTTCCCTTCCCGTTTTTTTGCATGACAGAAACGCCGTCTTCCGAATCCGGAAGACGGCGTTTCTGCTGTCTGTTTGCGGTATGGAGCCCGGAAGGCGCTTACATGACGCCCTGCTCGATCATGCTGTCGGCAACCTTGCGGAAGCCGGCGATGTTGCCGCCCATCACATAGTTGCCGGGCTGACCGAATTCCTCGGCGGTGTCGTGAGCCGCCTGGAAGATACCGGCCATGATGTTCTTGAGCTTGCCGTCGACTTCATCGAAGGTCCAGGAGGTCATGCCCGCGTTCTGTTCCATTTCAAGCTGGCTGGTGGCCACGCCGCCGGCATTGGCGCACTTGGCGGGACCGAAGCAGATGCCGGCCTTCTGGAATTCGGCCGTCGCTTCCAGCGTGGAGGGCATGTTCGCGCCTTCGCTCACCAGGATGCAGCCCTTGGAAAGCAGATTCTTGGCGTCGGCCAGGGAGACTTCGTTCTGCGTGGCGCTGGGGAAGGCAAGATCGGCGCCGACGTTCCAGACGGGATGTTCGCCCGCGGGATAGTCGGACACGGGAATATAGGTGGCGTCCTTGCAGAGTTCGGCATAGCGGGTAAGGGGAGCGCGTTCCTGTTCCTTGACCTGCTGCAGCACTTCGAGATTGATGCCGGAAGGCTGGTAGATGCTGCCGCGGGAGTCGGACACGGTCACGGGCTTTGCTCCGAGCTCATACAGCTTCTTCACGGTGTAGATGGCCACGTTGCCGGAACCGGAAACAGCGGCGGTCTTGCCTTCGATTTCCTTGCCCACGGCCTTGAGCATGTTTTCGGCAAAGTACACGTTGCCGTAGCCGGTGGCTTCGGTACGGGCCAGAGAACCGCCCCACTTGAGCCCCTTGCCGGTGAGCACGCCTTCGAAGCGGCCGGTGAGGCGCTTGTACTGGCCGAAGAGATAACCGATTTCACGACCGCCCACACCGATGTCGCCGGCGGGAACGTCGCTGAGAGCGCCGACATAGCGGACGAGTTCCGTCATGAAGGCCTGGCAGAAGCGCATGACTTCGGCGTCGGACTTGCCCTTGGGATCGAAGTCGGAACCGCCCTTGCCGCCGCCGATGGGCAGACCGGTGAGGCTGTTCTTGAAGATCTGTTCAAAGCCGAGGAACTTCAGGATGCTCTGGTTGACGCTGGGATGGAAGCGCAGGCCGCCCTTGTACGGTCCGATGGCGGAGTTGAACTGAACGCGGTAGCCGTTGTTCACCTGAACGCGGCCCTTGTCGTCGGTCCAGGCCACACGGAATTCCACAAGGCGTTCGGGCACGACGATACGCTCAAGGATGGCGTTTTCCTGATACTTGGATTCCCGCTCGAAGAGAGGGGCCATGGAGAGAAGCACTTCTTCTACGGCCTGCAGGAATTCCGGCTGATAAGGATACTTGGCGCGTACGCTGTCCACGACGCTCTGTACATAATTGTTACCCATGGTTCGCTGCTCCTTGAAATTGACACCAGGAAACATTTTTCCTGAAAAGGCAATGTCCTTCCGCTGAGCCTGAAAGATGATACATTTTTGTAAAAAACAGGTATTTCACAGCGTCGACGCCTACCGAGTATCGCTATTTTTGCAGAGAATCAACCTCTTTTCATGACAAAAACGAAATTTTTCTCTGGATATTATTCCTTGATTTTATTATACTTTACATTTCTGTACAATAGTTTTTCAAATTTAATCAACCATTTCAACATGTTAAAAAATTACATTTTTGTACCATCTTTTTTCAGGCCCCGTCCCTCGTCCGGCCTTATTTTCAATATTGTCGAGAGCCATCCGTGACCATCCTGAACCCTGCGCTCCATGAAGCGTAAATCCCATGCTCCCGGCTGCTCTCCAAAGCCGCATCCCCGATAGCGACGGCGGAGCGGACGGCCAGAATGCCGCCCTCCGCTGAAACCATAAAAAAACTCCCCTGCCTTTCCGAAAAAAGACAGGGGAGCGAACACATCGACCGAAAACGATCAGCCCTTCAGCGCGTACTGCAGAAGCTGCTCCAGAAGTTCTCCGAAGCTCATGCCTTCCGCCGCGGCCTCCTTGGGCACGAGACTCGCGCCCGTCATGCCCGGCAGCGTGTTCACTTCCAGCACGAAGAGGCGTCCGTCCTCACTGAGACGGAAATCCGTACGGCTGTAACCGGACAGGCCGAGGCAGCGATGCGCGGCAAGTGCCGCTTCCTGAATCTTCGCCGTGATTTCCGGCGACAGGGGCGCGGGGCAGAGTTCGGCTGCGCCGTCGGGGGCATACTTGTCGTGAAAATCGAAAAATTCCCGCTTCGGCACGATGAGCACCGGAGGCAGCGCCTTTTCCTGACCGGGAAGCCCCAGCACGCCGCAGGTCACTTCCTTGCCGGGAATAAGCGTTTCTATGAGCACTTCCTGGCGATGGGCGAAAAGCGTATCCAGCGCAGTCTTCAGTTCAGCCTCGTCGTTCACGCGGAAAAGATCGATGCTGGAGCCGCCGGTATTGGACTTGACGAACAGAGGGAAAGGGAGCGACGGCTTCCAGTCCGCCGCAGGACGCACGGGAAGAAACTCGTAGTCGGGCGTGAGCAGTCCGGCGCGGCGGAACAGCGCCTTGCCCGCCGCCTTGTTCAGAGCGCGGAAGGAACCGGCAGGGCCGCTTCCCTGATAGGGACAGCCGACGCTTTCCAGAAGCGCCTGCACAAGTCCGTCCTCGCCGGGCTGACCATGAAGGTTGAGAAAGGCCACGTCGTGCTCGCCCGCCAGCTTCAGAAGCGTTTCAAAGCCGTCGGAAAGATCGAACAGCGTCACCGCATGACCGCGGGCGACAAGCTTCTCCGCTATGGCCGCGGCGCCGGTCAGAGAAATCTCACGTTCCGTGGACCAGCCGCCGGCAACGAGAAGAATCCGCATCTTTTCCATTTAAATGATACCTACCCTGTCGAATATGGCCTGCTCCACGGCCTGTACATGAGCATAGTTGGCGGCGATATTGTCCACCTTGTCGGGACTTATGCCGTAGCGGACGAGAAGATCGTCGAACCGTTCCTTGATGGACACCACCTCGGAATGACGCACGCGCTTGTCGGCATAGGCAACAATGACGGGCAGACGCATGGGATCCTTCACATCGTCCAGCTCGCTTCCGCTCCACGGCCATTCCACATGGAAAAGCACGGCCTGAGCCAGAAGCGGATTGCCGGTTTCCTCCCGCACCCAGGCCGCGCCGAGCTGAGCATGACTGCCGCCGTGCCTGATGGTGTAGCTTTTGGCAATGTCGTGCAGCCAGCCGGCGGCACGGGCCAGAGGAACGGTCAGCGGCCGTCCTTCGGCAATGACGCCGCGTTCCACGGCACGGCGCACTATTTCCGCGGCCACGTCGGCCACGGCCCGGCAGTGATCCCGGATGTGCGGCATCATCTCATACTTATCCCATAACCGTATGCACTGTTCCTCATCGGGAACCATCCACGAGGGATCTGCAGGAAACTCAAGAGACGGCAGCATGACAACCTCGAAAAAATATCATCAGGCCCGGCCGGTATGACCGAAGCCTCCGCTTCCGCGGGTCGTTTCGGAAAGAGATTCCGCCCTCCGCACTTCCATGCGGCAGACGGGCTGAAACACGAGCTGCGCCACGCGATCTCCGCGCCGGACGGAAAGCGGCGCATCCGACGTGTTGAGCAGCCAGATGACGATCTCGCCCCTGTAGTCGGCATCAATGACGCCGACGCCCTGCGCCACCACAAGGCCCTTCACGGCGCCGAGACCGCTGCGGGAATACACGAAGCCCGCCACGTCCGGCACGTCCGGCTCGATGCAGATGCCGGAAGGCACCGGAGCTCTTCCGCCTGCCGGAATGACGATTTCCTCGTCGTCCATGCAGGCCCGCAGATCCATGCCTGCGGAGCCTTCGGTGGAGTAATGGAGGCCTTCGCCGTACAGGGAGGCGGAGTCTCTGAGATAAAGAATGCTGACACCGGTCATACGAAATCTCTCGAAAAAGCGGCGAAGCGACTCCGCCGCACGGTCTTTCAGGAAAGGGTGGAGCAAGCTCCACCCGGGGAGGAAAGAGAATACTCCTAAGCCGTTCCGGGGGCAAGGCTCCTGCGTCATGCGAAAAAGAACGCGGGTCATCCGCGCCCGCCTGTTCCGGCATGACGGCATCGGCCCTCTGTCGTAAAAACAAGAAGCTCTGCGCCCGCCCGGCCTTGTGCCGCACGGGGCCGGAACGTTCCCCCTCATGATGTAGACTGCTGTATTCTTGACAGAATGTTGGACTGACACTATCGTCCTTCTTTCGCCGTTTCCGTGCAGAACGCGAAAGTCAGGAAAAACGTCCACGGAGTTAACTTTACTTAACCCTATATCCGCAATCGGGCCGAACCCGGTAAAAAAAGGTTGCAAGAATGTCTCGAGTAACATTTGTTGTTGACGGCGAGTTCATGCGCAAGCGCATCATTTCGCTCAAGGCTTTTTATTTCGACGGGCAGGGCATACGCCGCCACTGCCTTTCTCACCTCACCCCCGGCGAAACCGTGGGTCGCATTCTCTTTTACGATGCTCTTCCCTTCACGGGAAAGGGCGAACATCCGCTGAGCGGCCCCATGGATTTCTCCCAGACTCCGCTCATCGCCCGCAAGCAGCAGTTCCTGCAGTCGCTGCGCGTGACGCCGGAAATCACGCTGCGCCTCGGCCGTTCCGCCTGGCAGGCCGGACAGTGGCAGCTCGACGCCAACCGGCTCGGCGAACTCATGGCCGGTGAAATCAGCGTGAACGACATCGAAGCCGGCGACATCTACCCCGACATCCGTCAGAAAGGCGTGGACATGCTGCTCGGCCTCGACATCGCCGCCATGGCCTACAAGAAGCAGACCGACCGTCTCGTCATCGTGGCCAACGACGCCGACTACGTTCCCGCCGTGAAGCTGGCCCGCGAGGAAGGCATCAAGGTCGTGCTCGATCCCCTGTGGACGCGCGCCGCCGAGGATCTTCGCGAACATGTCGACTATGTGTGCAACAAGCTGCCGCGTCCTCAGCACTCCAACTACCCGCACGGCATACACATTTTCGACGATCCCAAGGAATACAACCCCTGCCCTGCTCAGGAGTCTCCCGAAGCTCCCGAAGCGGAAGAATAAACATGCTGCGGCCTGCCCTAACGGACAGGCCGCTTGCTTTTTGCCTGTAAGGAAAAACATATGTGCGGTATTTTCGGTATCATAGGTCATGAGGAAGCCGCCCGGCTCACCTACTTCGGTCTGTACGCCCTGCAGCATCGCGGACAGGAAAGCGCGGGTATAGCCGCCTGGGACGAAACGGAAGGTTCCTCCCATCTGCATGTGGGCATGGGACTTGTGCCGGACGTGTTCAGAGAAGAGGATCTGAAACATCTTCCCGGTTCCACGGCCATCGGTCATGTACGCTACTCCACCACGGGCAAGCCGCAGCTGCGCAATGCTCAGCCGCTGCTCGTGCGCGTGCGCAACGGCGTGCAGCTTGCGCTGGCCCACAACGGCAACCTTACCAATGCCGCCGCGCTGCGCCGAGAACTGGAAAACGACGGCTGCATTTTCCAGACCACCATCGACAGCGAAATCTTCGTGCATCTCATTGCCCGTGCCCTTTCCTGCGGCAGCCTTGAGCAGGCCATCATCAAGGCGTGCAGCAAGGTGGAAGGCGCTTACAGTCTGCTCATCATGAGCGAAGGAAGAATCTATGCCGTGAGGGATCCGCACGGATTCCATCCGCTGAGCATGGCCCGCATGAACGACGCATGGGTCTTCGCCTCGGAAAGCTGCGCCTTCGATCTGCTCGAGGCCGAATATCTGCGGGAAATTCAGCCCGGTGAAATGATCATTGTGGAGCCGGGCGCGCTCGAATGCCGCAGCGTGCGCATTCATGAAGGCGACGTTCCCATACGGCAGTGCATCTTCGAACTCGTTTATTTCGCAAGGCCCGACTCCCGCATTTTCGGAGAAGACGCCTACCAGTGCCGCAAGTGCATGGGACGCAACCTCATCCGCGAATCTCTCGCCGATGCCGACTGCGTCATTCCCTTCCCGGATTCCGGCATCTACGCCTCGCTCGGCGTGGCGCAGGAAGCAGGAGTTCCCTACGAGCACGCCCTCATCCGCAATCACTATGTGGGACGCACCTTCATTCAGCCCTCCCAGAGCATGCGGCAGTTCAGCGTACGCGTGAAAATCAATCCCGTGCGCTCCATGATAGAAAACAAAAGCCTCTATGTGGTGGACGACTCCGTGGTGCGCGGCACCACCATACGCACGCGCGTGGCCAAGCTGCGGGAACTCGGCGCAAGAGCCGTGCATTTCCGCGTGAGCAGCCCGCCCGTCAAGTATCCCTGCTTCTACGGCATCGACTTCCCCTCGCCCTCCGACCTCATCGCCACCAAGTACACGCCGGAACAGATTGCGGAAATGCTGGGACTCGACTCCCTGCACTACCTTTCCCTCGACGGCCTGCTGGCCTCCGTGTCCTGTCCCGACCACTACTGCACGGCCTGCTTCACCGGCGAGTATCCCACCGCCCTGCCGGAAGTGCAGGACAAGATGTCTCTGGAATACCGCCGCAAGGGCGACGTGCGCTTCCAGAACTGAGGAACGCCTTCCATGGAGCGTCCCGTCCCCTCCAGCATTCCCGCCACCCCCGGCGTCTACCTGTACAAGGACGCCGGGGGGCGCATCATCTATGTGGGCAAGGCCCGCAATCTGCGTCGACGCGTACTCTCCTACTTCCGGCCGCCCGATCAGCTCACGGCAAAAACCGTTGCCATGATCGGCCGCGCATCCTCCATCGAGTATCTTACCACCACCACGGAAAAGGAAGCCCTGCTTCTCGAAGCCAGCCTCATCAAGAAGCATCGCCCGCACTACAACATCTGCCTGCGCGACGACAAGCAGTACGTCATGTTCCGCCTGTCGGAAAAGGAACCCTTCGCGCGGCTGGAAATCGTCCGCCGCATGAAGAGGCGCGACGGAGCCCGCTACTTCGGCCCGTTCACCTCCGGTACCGCCGCCCGCGAAACCTGGAAGACCATACACCGCATCTTTCCTCTGCGCCGCTGCTCCGACAAGGCCATGAAGAACAGGCAGACGCCCTGCCTGTATCATCATATCCATCTGTGCTCGGCGCCCTGCACCGGCGAGATCAGCCCGGAAGCCTACGCCGACCTCACAAGGCGGGTTGCGCTGCTGCTCTCCGGAAAGTCCACGGAGCTTATCGACATGCTGCGGGAGGCCATGGAAAAGGCCTCCGATGCGCTCGATTTTGAACGCGCGGCATCGCTGCGCGATCAGATCCGCGCCATAGAAAAGACCATAGAAAAGCAGGCCATCGTGCTGCAGAGCGGCGGCGACATGGACGTGCTCGGACTCGTCAGCCTTCCCGACGGGCTGGCGCTCGGCGTGATGTTCGTGCGTCACGGTCTGGTTCAGGATCGAAGCGCCTTTTTCTGGCCGGGCCTGGGCCTTGAGGACGCTTCGGAACTGCTGTGGAGCTTTCTTGGTCAGTTCTACCATGCCGGGCGCTCCATTCCTCCGCGCATCATTCTGCCCTACCTGCCGTGGGAGGCGGGCGTCGCAGGCCCGGCGCTGGCCGTGGACTCGCAAAGCGCGCTGGTGTCTCCCGGCTCTTCCGAAACCAAAGGATCCCCCTTTCTCGCGGGCGACAACACAACTCCGTGCTTCTGCGGAGAGCACACGCTGTCCGCCTCGGCGGCGCCGCAGAAAAGCGCCGGGGAAAACCGCGCTCCCTCGCTGATCGAACAGGCGGCGGCGATGCTCAGGGAACGGGACGAAAAGGAGCAGAGCGAGGCCGCCGGAACACAGGCGTCCGGCCCGGTTTTCGGCGACGACGGAAACGGCGACGTGCTGGAATCCGTTCTTGCCGAACTTCGCGGCGGTCCGGTACGCATTGCCGTGCCGCGCAACGAGGAGGAGCGGCATCTTCTGGACATGGCGCGCAGCAATGCCCGTGAATCCGCCCGGAACAGAAAGGACGCGGGACTCGCGGAAAAGCTGGCCGACGCCTTCCGTTTCGACAGGCCCGTGAACCGCGTGGAGTGCGCCGACGTTTCCCATACCGGCGGCGAAGCCACCAAGGTGGGCGTCGTGGTCTACGAGGACGGGCGTCCGCGCAAGGAGGACTACCGGGTGTGGAACATCGAAGGCGCAGGCGGCGACGACTACGCGGCGCTTTCCCAGTGGGCGCAGAAAAGGCTGGAACACGGCGAACCCTGGCCCGATCTTCTGCTCATCGACGGCGGCCGGGGACAGCTTGCCGCCGTGAACAAGGTGCTGTGCGAGGAACTTGCCACCGAAGAACAGGGAGGTCAGCTGCCGTTCCTGCTGGCCGGCATAGCCAAGGCCCGCGACGAACGGGGGCATGCCGACCGGCGTGCGGGCAACATTGCCGACCGCATCTTCGTGCCCGGCCGGAGCAATCCTCTTCCCCTGCGGGAAGGGTGTCCGGAGCTGCTCTTCCTGCAGGTGGTGCGCGACGCGGCGCATGACTTCTCCATAGGCCGTCACCGGCAGGCCCGGGCCAGAAAGGCGTTCAGCGGGGAGCTTCAGCAGCTGCCCGGCATCGGGCCGCACACGGCCAGACTGCTCTGGGAACATTTCGACTCCGTGGCGGACATGAAAAAGGCGTCGCTGGACAAGCTTCTTGCCCTGCCCGGCATCGGCAGAAAAAAGGCCGAGGCCATCTGGAACGCGCTGAAGAACCTGTAGCGCCGCTTCTTGCCGTCATGCGATCCTGTACGAAAGCCGCCCCCAAAAAAGGAGCGGCTTTGTTCTTTCCGGCGCTCTGCCCCTCGCCTCCCGGCAGACAACGAGCGCGAATCCGACGGAAAAAATTAAACGCAAGGCCTCCTCACGATGCAGAGTCGTGAGGAGGCCGACAAGGGATCCCCTTCAGGAAAGGGGCTGAGCATGACCGCAGGACAGATTGTTCCGAAAGAGTATCTGCTCCCGTTCAACTCTCCTCAACAGGGTTCCGGAGCCGTCTTCTGCAGTCCAGGAGATATCAACCGCACAAGCCGGATCACTCATTCAGGCGGACGCCGGGCACGGATTCGGCGGACGCTCGAATCTGCCGGAACCATGCGTCATACGGAAATGCTCGAAGTTTTCCGAAGCGCCTGCCCGGCGGCAGACGCTTCGGGCGCGACCCGCAGCCGTTAGAGACGGCAGCCGGCGCGACGACCGTCAAGCAGCGCATGCTTGAGCAGGCCGTTTTCGGCGCCGAGGGCGGAGCCGATGACATGAATTTCGGAAACCACGTCCTTCAGGCTGTCGGCAAGGGTCGTATCCGGCACCTGCGGCATGAGCACCATGACGCTGTCGCAGGGAACGAACTTCTGCGAGCCGTCCTTCAGGCGCACCTTGACGCCTTCCTTCGTGATTTCTTCGGCCCGGGCTTCCGTAAGAACGTTCACGCCCTTCTTGGCGAACCAGGGGCCGATGCGCTGGAAGTAACGTTCGGGGATGCCGCCGCCGATGGTGGCGCTCTCTTCAATGATGGTCACTTCGCGACCGCGCTTTTTCAGGAACACCGCGCCCTGCACGCCTTCGATCTGTCCGCCGAGCACCACGACTCTCTTGCCCACGGGCAGGAAGATGTGAGTGAGCTTTTCCAGAAGCTGAGGTCCGAACAGTCGCATGGGAAGCTTGACCTGACCGGCAAGGCCCTTGATGGTGGACACGTTGGAGCCGTGGATGCCGGGAATTTCCGGAACGGCATAGGGGCTGCTCGTGGCGATGACCACGGCGTCGGGCTTTTCCTGACGGACGATGTCGGCCGTGACGGTGGTGCCGAGACGCAGCTTGATGGGCAGCTTGTCGATCTGAGCGGTCAGATAGTCATAGATGGGAAGCACGTTTTCCACGGCGCAGCCCTTGATCATGGAGGCCAGCTTGATGCGACCGCCGAGCTGGGACTCCTTGTCGTAGAGGGTCACGTCGTGACCGCGCAGAGCCGCCACGCGGGCCGCTTCCATGCCGGCAGGGCCGGCGCCGATGACCATGACCTTCTTTTTCTGAGCGGCAGGGCTCATGTCCAGTTCGCGGTCGCGGCCGAGGGAGGGGTTCACGCGGCAGATGCGGGGCTGGGTGACGGGGTCTTCGCAGCTGGCGCAGCGGGTGCAGCGCACGATGTCTTCAAAGCGTTCCTCGTACACCTTGTTGGGGAATTCGGGATCGGCCCACAGCGTACGGCCGAGACCGATGATGTCGGCATCGCCGTCATTGAGGATGCGTTCGGCAAGGTTTTCGTCCATGCGGCCGGCCGTGATGACGGGCACCTTGGCGATCTTCTTGATATGGCTGGCGGAATCCGTCCACAGACCCTTGTGACGGTACACGTCCATGTAGGGTTCCATGAATTCTTCCGGCTCGGGATAGGGGAAGTAGTCGGGGCAGTAGCGGAAAGGCATGGTGCCGTAGCCGTAGCCGGCCACGTTGAGGAACTGCGCGCCGGCATCCTGGAAGGCCTTGGCGTTCTCCATGGCCTCTTCGATGGTGATGCCGTTCTTCGCGCCGTATTCGCGGCCGTTCATGCGGATGCCGAGCACAAAGTCGGGACGGCAGCGCTTGCGGGCTTCCGCCAGAATTTCACGCACGATACGGGTTCTGTTTTCCACGTTCTGGCAGCCGTATTCGTCGTCGCGGCGGTTCCACACGCGGCTGACGAAGCTGTTCAGGAAGTAGCCGTGGGCCACATGCACTTCCATGCCGTCGAAACCGCCCTTGTCGGCGCGGACGATGGATTCGACGATCTTTTCCTGCATTTCGTGGATTTCACTGATGGTGAGACCGCGGCAGGGGTTGCCGTTGGGCGGAGGCATGGGAATTTCGTCCACCGTGAGGGAAGAAGACGAAATGGGCAGCTGACCGAGACGGGGCCAGGCCGCGGGACCGGAATGATGGAACTGGGCGAAGATCTTGCAGCCGTGGGCCTGCACGCGGCCGGTCAGTTCCTGCAGACCGGGAATGAACTTGTCGTCGTAAAGGCCGAGGTAGATGCCGGGGGTGGCTTCCATGGCGCAGCCGCCGATGATCACGGCAGCGGCGCCGCCCTTGGCGATGTTTTCATAAAGATCGATGCCCCGGCTGCCGTCGGCAGTGCCGTCTTCATTCCAGAGCCAGGTGGACTGGCCGGTCTTGATGATGCGGTTCTTCAGTATGCACTGCGGCGTGATGGCTATGGGGGAGAACAACTTGGGGTGCTTCATGATCGGATTCTCTTCTGATCCCCCCGGAGCGGAGCCGGGAGAAGCGCCGCTCCGGGAAGCTGGAGGGGGAGGTTTTGCTGAAAACGCACGGGAGGTCGGGCTAAAACCGTTCCGTCATGGGTTTCCGGGGAAGGCGGCCCTCCATGAGGAGGGGAGCCTCACGGCAGGGGGACGCGGACCGCATTCCCCGGGCATGAACGGAACGGCAGGCATTACAGCTTGACGCCCAGCGTACGTCCTTCAGCAATGGCATGAACAATGAGGCTGGAGGCGGCGCCGTTGGCGGAACCGATGACATGCACCTCAGGCACGATGTTGCGGAGGCTGTCGGCCAACGAATGATCGGGAGTCTGCCTGGTCAGGATGAGAACGAAGTCGGACTTGCGGCAGCATTCGCGGCCCTGATTGTCGCGATAGTGCACGCCTTCCTTGTCGATGTACTGCAGGGTGACGCCCGTGCTGATCGGCACATCCTTCTTCTTGAGCCAGTCGGCGGCGCGTTCCATGTAGCGGGGAGGAATGCCTTCGCCTATATGGTCGGCGGTTTCAAGAACGGCCACGTTCTTGCCGCGCTTCTTCAGGAACACGGCGCCCTGAATGCCTTCGATCTGGCCGCCGATGATGGTGATGCGGGAGCCGAGAGGCAGGGCGAGCTTGCTCAGTTCGTTCAGCCTGTCGGGGCCGAGAATGCGCAGAGGCAGGGCGGCCAGCTTGGACATGGTCTTCACGCCCTGCACGTTCCAGCGGTTGACGCCGGGAATGACGGGAAGCGCATAGGTGCCGCCGGTGGCCACGACCACGACGTCGGGACGTTCCTTGGCCACGAGCTCAACGGTGCCCTTCGTGTTCAGACGCAGATCAACGCCGGAACGTTCGGTGATCTGACGGGTCAGGTACTTGATGACCGGCTTCACGTCTTCCACGTCGCTGCCCTTGATCATGGAAGCAAGGAACAGACGGCCGCCGAGTCGGGAAGCCTTTTCCACCAGGGTCACATGATGACCGCGCAGCGCGGCCACGCGGGCGCATTCCATGCCGGCGGGACCGCCGCCGATGACCATGACCTTCTTAAAGGTATCGGCGGGCTTGATTTCCAGTTCCGTTTCGCGACCCATGGCGGGGTTCACGCGGCAGCGGCGGGCGCCGCGGGGCGGATCTTCACAGGTGGCGCAGCGCGTGCAGCGCACGATGTCGTCGATGCGGCCGTCCCGAACCTTGTTGGGGAATTCGGGGTCGGCCCACAGGGTACGACCGAGCGCGATGAGGTCGGCCTTGCCCTGGGAAAGAATGCGTTCGGCCTTGTCTTCGTCCATGCGGCCGACGGCCACCACGGGCACGTTCACGACCTTCTTGATTTCTTCGGCGCAGTAGGCGTACACGCCGTCACCCCGGTACCTGTCCATGTAGGGCTTCATGTAGTCCTCAGGCTCGGGATAGGGGAAGTAGTCGGGCAGATACGTCATGGGCAGCGGACCGAAGCCGTAGCCGGAAACGCTGATGTAGCACACGCCCTTCTTTTCGAGGATCTTGGCGATTTCCTTCGATTCTTCCAGCGTCATGCCGCCCTTGGCGCCGAATTCCTCGCCGTTGATGCGCACGCCGATGGGGAAGTCCTCGCCGCAGCGCTCACGGATGCCGTCGATGATTTCCACCATGAGGCGGGTGCGGTTCTCATAGCTCTGGATACCGTACTGGTCCGTTCTTCTGTTCCAGACGCGGCTCAGGAAGCTGGCAAGGAAGTAACCGTGGGCAGCGTGCACTTCCACGCCGTCGAAGCCCGCTTCCTTGGCGCGGGCCGCGGCATCAATGTAGCGACGCTTGTGTTCCTCTATTTCTTCCAGCGTCAGTTCGCGGGTGGCGTGGAGATACGGCAGGGGAGAAGCCATTTCCTCCTGTTCCAGACGCGAGGGGCCGAAGGGACGTCCGCCCTTGTCGTCGCTGGGAGAGGACGGGCCGGTATGATGGAACTGGCAGAACACAGGGCAGTTGTGCTTGTGCATGCGTTCCACGAATTTCTTCATGCCGGGCAGATACTTGTCGTCGTAAAGGGCACCGTAGATACCGCCGGGATGGGCCGGATACCAGAGAATGCCCGCCAGAATGATCAGCCCCACACCGCCTTTCGCGATGCTTTCGTAGAAGTCGATGACGCGATCCGACATGAAATAGTCGTCATCCCAGTACATGGTCGACTGCGGCGACTTGATCATGCGGTTTTTGAGGGTCAGCGTGTCCGTCAGCTTGAGAGGCGACAGAAGTGTTTTGTGGTACACGTGGCATACTCCGTTTAGTGTTAAAAACTTGTGCCAACAGGCTCAAAAAGAACTCATCCCATCTTTTGCAAGAATCATGCCACTTACACCGCCCCGCGAAGAAACAAAAACGGGCTGACATTTTCAACATATTGAAAATAAAAGATAAAATGATAAAAAATAACAGTTTCCTTAAAAAACGAAACAAAAAAAATGATAATTATTCCAAGACATACCTTAAATATGAAATAGCCTCTCAAATACGATGAAAACGGAAATCTCCGGATCAAGGGTTATTTGCACCTACCCGAAGCTTATCGCAGCTTA
>USBZ01000042.1 GCA_900553065.1 uncultured Desulfovibrio sp.
CGCCAGTGTCTTTTCCTTTAAGCCGCCGATGGGCAGAACCCGTCCTCTTAAGGTCAGTTCCCCGGTCATGGCCACGCTGGCCTTCACCTTTTTCTCCGTCACCGCAGAGAGCATGGCAGTGGCCATGGTGATGCCGGCAGAAGGTCCGTCCTTGGGAACCGCGCCTTCAGGCACATGAACGTGAATGTCGATGTCCTTGTAGAAGTCGGGGCGCAGTCCGAGCTCGCTGGAGCGGGAACGGATGTAGGAGAAGGCCGCCTGAGCGGATTCCTTCATGACGTCGCCGAGCTTGCCCGTAACCTGTACCTTGCCGTTGCCGGGCATGACCACGGTTTCGATGTACAGAATGTCGCCGCCTGCGCCGGTATAGGCAAGTCCTGCCGCCACGCCGGCCTGAGGATGGTTCTCCTTCTCGTCGTAGCGGTACTTCTTGACGCCGAGCATTTCTTCAAGATCCTTCTCCGTGATGGTCACGCAAAGGTTCGTGTCGTCGGCATCCACAAGGCGTATGGCGGTTTTCCGGCACAGTGCGGCGATCTGACGTTCCAGATTGCGCACGCCGGATTCCCGGGTGTAGGAGCGGATGATTTCCAGCAGGGCGTCGTCGGTAAGCTCCATGTTTTCGGCCTTGAGACCGTGCAGCTTCCACTGGCGGGGGAGCAGAAAGTCCCGGGCGATATGCACCTTCTCGCCTTCGAGATAGCTGGAGAGTTCCAGCACTTCCATACGGTCGAGAAGAGGCGCGGGAATGCTCTGCATGGAGTTGGCCGTGGTGATGAAGAACACCTGCGACAGGTCGTAGTCCATGTCGAGATAGTGATCGTTGAACGAACAGTTCTGTTCCGGATCCAGCACTTCCAGCAGGGCGGAAGCCGGATCGCCGCGGAAGTCCACGGTCATCTTGTCGATTTCATCGAGGCAGAAGAGCGGATTGTTCGACTTGGCGCGCTTCAGCGCCATGATGATCTTGCCGGGCAGGGCGCCGATGTAGGTACGGCGGTGGCCGCGGATTTCAGCCTCGTCGCGCACGCCGCCGAGGGAAATGCGCACGAACTCGCGTCCCGTGGCTTCGGCTATGGACTTGGCAAGGGAAGTCTTGCCCACGCCGGGAGGACCGACAAGGCAGAGAATGGGGCCCTTGAGCCCGCCGGAGAGCTTCTGCACGGCAAGGTATTCCAGAATGCGGGTCTTGGCCTTTTCCAGACCGTAGTGGCCGCCGTCGAGAACCTCGCGGGCCTTGGCAAGATCGATGTCGATCTTCTTCAGCTCGTTCCAGGGCAGGTCGATGATCCAGTCCACATAGTTTCTGGCCACGACGTATTCCGAAGAGGCGGGCGGCATCTGACGGAGCTTGCGCACTTCGCGCAGCGCCCGCTCCCGGGCCTCTTCCGGCATATTCTTGGCCTTGAGCGTTTCTTCAAGCTCCAGAATCTCGGCCTGAATGTCGTCGTGACCGAGTTCCTTGTTGATGGCCTTGAGCTGCTCGGTCAGATAGTATTCCTTCTGGTTCTGCTCCATCTGCGCCTTGACGCGGCTTTTGATGGTCTTGTCTATGCCGGAGGAGATGAGCTCTCCGCCGATATATTCATAGACCTGACGCAGTCTCTGCCCCTGATCCAGCGTTTCCAGAATGGCCTGCTTGTGCAGGTAGTCCACCTTGAGGCAGGGGGCCACAGCGTCGGCCAGCGTGCCCGGATCCTCGATCAGCGCGAAGGATGCCAGCTGATCGGGCGTGATGCGCCGGTTCTGACGGCAGGCTTCGGACAGGGATTCCTGCAGGGCTTCCACCACGGCGGGCAGTTCGTCGTCCTTTTCCAGCGTTTCTTCCACGCGCACGGTTCTCAGGCGGGGGAAGGCGCGGTCGCCGAAGGCGGAGCTTGCGTTCAGGGGGAGCCAGGAGGCGCGGTACAGACCTTCGCACACGAGCTTTATGGTGTTGTCCTGAAGGCGGTCGGCCCTGAGCACGCGGCTCACCACGCCGATCTGGAACAGATCGTCGGGGCCGGGACGCTCAATGGCTGAGCTGGTCTGCGCCACCAGAAATATCTGTTTGTCGTATTCGGTGACGGCGCTGTTGATGGCGCTCACCGAAGCCGAACGCCCGACATGGAACGTCATGACGGCGTGAGGGAACATCACCACCTCTCGCAGGGTGATGATGGGCAATTCCAGCGGAGTCTGTTCAGCCATAAGAAACCTCTGAGTGCCCCTTATGCAATTGCGTTCCTGTCCGTCCCGAAAGGGGCGGCGAAGCAGGAACGCAAGAGCCGGGGCCGGGGAACGATCCCCGAATATGTTTTTCCGTTGATGCCGGGTCCGTCTCCGGACATGGTCTGCCGGAGTGCTCGTCCGGTATCGGAACAGCGTGGTTCCGATACGTCAGGCTTATTCTCCGGACCTGTGCAGCAGGGGCTTGTCCGTCCCCTCGATGACGCCGCGGGTGATGACGCACTCGGTAACGTCCTTGAGGGTGGGAAGTTCATACATGATGTCGAGCATCACGTTTTCCAGCACGTTGCGCAGACCGCGGGCGCCGGTCTTGTTTTCCAGCGCCTTTTCCGCCACGGCGCGCAGCGCGTCTTCTTCAAAGCGGAGCGTCACGCCGTCGAGTTCGAAGAGCTTCTGGTACTGCTTGACCAGCGCGTTCTTCGGCTCGGTCATGACGCGAAGAAGATCGTCCACGCTCAGTTCTTCCACATGGGTGATGACCGGAATACGACCGATGAATTCGGGAATGAGACCGAACTGCACGAGATCGGAAGGAACTACTTTGTCGAGCAGCTCCCCGATGCGGTGCTCGGTTTTCTTCTCGATATGCGCGCCGAAGCCCATGCTGGTGCCGCGGGAGCGCGATTCCACCAGCTTTTCCAGCCCGATGAACGCGCCGCCCATGATGAACAGGATGTTCGAGGTATCCATGCGGATGAACTCCTGCTGCGGATGCTTGCGGCCGCCCTTGGGCGGAATGTTGGCCACGGTGCCTTCGATGATTTTCAAAAGAGCCTGCTGCACGCCTTCGCCGGACACGTCGCGGGTGATGGACGGACCGTCGGCCTTGCGTGAAATCTTGTCGATTTCGTCGATATAGATAATGCCCCTGCAGGCTGCGTCAAGATCGTAGTCGGCGTTCTGAAGAAGCTGGACAAGGATGTTTTCCACGTCTTCGCCCACATAGCCGGCTTCGGTAAGCGTGGTGGCGTCGGCTATGGCGAAGGGCACCTTGAGCACGCGGGCCAGCGTGCGGGCCAGCAGGGTCTTGCCGCTGCCGGAAGGGCCGAGCAGAAGAATGTTGCTCTTTTCCAGTTCCACGCCTTCGATGGTTCCGGCATGGAACACGCGCTTGTAGTGGTTGTGCACGGCCACGGAAAGGATTTTCTTGGCGCGTTCCTGCCCGATGACGTAGTCATCGAGGCGGGCCTTGATCTGCTGCGGAGTAAGCAGTCCGTCCGGCGTTTCGGCGGCCGCCTCCTCGGCATCCTGTTCCTTCATGATGGCGGAGCAGGCCTCCACGCACGCATCGCAGATGCACACGTCGCCCTGCACGACGAAGTGCCGGGCTTCCGAGCTGCTCTTGCCGCAGAAGGAGCAGTACATTTCCTTTTGTTCGTCGCTCATGCCTGTTTACCCGAAAGAGCCGCCACGTCGTGACGGGAGCTGAGAATGCGGTCGATCAGACCGAACTTGAGGGCTTCCTCGGCGGACATGAAGTTGTCGCGTTCCGTGGCTGCCGCAATGCGCGAAACGGTGTTGCCGGTGTTCTCGGCGAGGATGCGGTTCAGATTCTTCTTGAGGCGCATGCCTTCACGCACATGGATGTCCATGTCGGTGATCTGGCCCTGCACGCCGGCGGAGGGCTGATGGATCATGATGCGGCTGTTGGGCAGGCTGTAGCGCATGCCTTTGGCGCCGCCGGCCAGAAGAAAGGCTCCCATGCTGGCGGCCTGACCGATGCACATGGTAGCCACGGGGGGAGCGATGAACTGCATGGTGTCGTAGATGGCCATGCCCGCAGTAACCGACCCGCCGGGGCTGTTGATGTACAGGCTTATTTCCTTTTCGGGGTCCTGAGACTCGAGAAAAAGAAGCTGGGCACAGATAAGCGAGGCCGTGGCATCATTGACCTCGTCGCACAGGAGCACGATGCGGTCCTTGAGCAGACGGGAGTAGATGTCGTACGAGCGCTCTCCGCGTCCGGTGGATTCGATGACAAAGGGGATAGTCACGTCTGGACTCCTTAAGAAAGGAATTCCCCGGCCGAAGGGGCCGGGGAATCATTCCTTCTACTGATTCTTTATTCGGCCTTGGCCTCGGCAGGTGCGACCTTCTGAGCCTTGTCGAACATGAAGTTCATGGCCTTGTTGTTGAGCATGCGGTCCTGAATGTCGTTGACGGCGCCGTTCTGGTACAGGGTTTCACGCAGCTTGTGGAAATCCTGGTTGTACTGGCGGGCCATCTGCATGATCTGCATATCCACTTCGGGAGCGGTGACTTCCAGCTTTTCGCGGCGGGCGAGAGCGGCAAGGAACACCACCACGCGGGCACGGCTTTCGCCCTGCTTGCGGCATTCTTCGGCCATGTTCTTGAGGCTTTCGTCGATGGCGTCCTTGTCGAGGCCCTGCTGGCTGAGGTAGTCGCGGATTTCGTTTTCGTATTCTTCCTGCTGGCTCTTCACCACGGCTTCAGGCAGGGGGAAGTCCTGACCTTCGAGCACGGAATCCATGAGCTTGGCTTCGGCTTCGCTGCGCACGGAAGCGGCCTTGTTGCGGTTGGCCTGGTCGGCGATCATCTTCTTCAGGGCGTCCAGATCCGGGAAGCCGAGCTTCTTGGCGTAGTCTTCGTCGAGCTCGGGCAGGATTTCGCGGCTGATTCTGTTCAGCTTCACGCGCAGATCCACGGTCTTGCCGCGGAGGGTTTCGTCGATGTGATCTTCAGGGCAGACCATGGTGCCGGTGCCTTCTTCGCCGGCGTGCAGACCGCGGATGATCTTGTCGAGTTCGGAGAGTTCCTTGCCTTCCTGAGGTTCGGCGAGCTGAATGCTGTAGTTCTCCACCTTCATGCCGGGAACGCTCTTGCCGTCCACGTCGCCGTCCACGTCGATGGTGACGATGTCGCCGTTTTCAGGCAGGCGGGCTTCCTTCACTTCTTCCAGAGTGGCGGTGCTCTTCAGCAGGCGCTGCGTGAAGGCGGCCACTTCTTCTTCCGTCGCTTCGGAAGAGCCCATTTCCACGGTGAGGGCGGAAAGGTCTTCGGGCAGCTTGATGTCGTCGGGCAGGGTTTCAAAGGTGAAGGAGAAGGCAAGATCCTTGCCGCGGGTGATCTGCTGGCCTTCGAAGTCGAGGCGGGACATGGGCTTCAGATCTTCTTCCTTCAGAATGTCGGCCACGCGACGTTCCACCAGAGTTTCGGTGGCACGGGAAATCACTTCCCCGGCAAAGCGCTTTTCGATGACGGAAGCGGGAGCCTTGCCTTTGCGGAAACCGGGCAGCGTGACGGAAGCGCCCACTTCACGGGCGGCGGCGTTGAGCGCGGCGTTGACTTCCTCGGCGGGGACGGTCACGCTGATTTTGCGGGAAACAGGGGAAAGGACTTCGATGCTGTGAGCCATATCGGTAAAACTCCTTATGAATGATCCGCCCGGCCTTGCAGGAGGGCAGAGAAAATGGCGCAGAAACATGGTGCGAGAGGAGAGGCTTGAACTCTCATGGATTGCTCCGCTGGATCCTAAATCCAGTGCGTATGCCAATTTCGCCACTCTCGCACGAAGAGCCATATACTGCAAGGCGATGAATTTAACACAGCTTCGCTCCGTAGGCAAGAGGACGGGCCGCTCCCGGAGCGGTTCGGAGCGCTTTTCTCATGGGCTTTGAGCGCGGGGGAAAGCATCTCTTCCTTTTCTTCTTCCGGCGGCGTGGCGCTCTTCCGTCGATTTTATTTTCGGCCCGTCTCCAGAGTCGCGAAGCGGCGGCATACGCCGTAAGTTTTTTAGGCACATGCCGCAGAAAAAAGCCCGTCGGGCGGATCCGGCGGGCTTCGGAGCAGGGGTGGAGGAGAGGGGATGAGAGTTATGCGGCGTAGAGTCTTTCCTTCAGCCAGTCCTTCATGGGGTCGGAAGGCATGAAGACTCCCTTGAGCGTGCCGAATTCCTTATGGAAGTTGCCTTCCAGCTCCCGGGGAAGCGGAGAAACCCAGAGATCTTCCGTGGCTTCGGAGTTGCGCATGACAAGCCGCAGCGTAGGATGCTCGGTCCAGTTGTCGAGCACGAAGTAGTGGGCAAAGTCGTCCTTGGAGCGGACGGGAGGATGCTCGGCACGCCAGTCATTGTTGCCCCATTCAAGGTAGAGGGTCACGGCGTCGGCAGGGTCAAGATTCCATTCTATGGGCAGGCTGCTGAAAGCCTTGAGCTGTTCGGGGGTATTGTACTGCATGGTTCACTCCTTGTGCGGTGGGAGAAAACGGGGAAACGGCGGCGGAGTCACCGTTTCCGAAGCATTGTCGTTGAGTGAAGTATGCGTATGAAATGTCCTCTTGTCAAGAATAATTCCTAATAAGAGAAAAAATTAGGAATCAGTCCTGATAACAGGTGATCTAAGTCTTCACCCCATCCCTCGACGTGAGTCAGACTACCGAAGCGCGGAGTCTGGGGCGGGGCAGGTTCGTCGCTCATGACGAAGAAGAGCGCCTTTCCTTCTTACGGGAAAGGCGCTCTTCTCAAAAGAAGGCAGACAGGATCTGCCGGAAAACTAGATTCTGCCGTAGGAGGTCAGAAGTTCGCGCAGCATGTTCACGGTGCTTTCGGAAGGCTGGCAGAGGGGCAGACGCACTTCGGAGCTCATGCGGCCCATGAGGGAAAGCGCGGTCTTGCAGGGGATGGGATTGCTTTCGACAAACATGGCGCGGTTCATGGGTTCGAGCTTGAAGTGCAGGCGGCGGGCTTCTTCGTAGTCGCCGCGCTCGCAGGCGGCGGTCAGGGCGGACATGATGTCCGGCAGCACGTTGGCGGTCACGGAAATGACGCCCTTGCCGCCGACGGCATAGGTGGGCAGCACGGTGAAGTCGTCGCCGGAAAGCAGAATGTAGTCGGCCGGGCACTGTTCGAGAATGTTCGAGATCTGCACGAGGTTGGCCGTGGCTTCCTTGCAGCCGATCACGTGTTCAAGTTCGCGGGCCATGCGGGCCTGGGTGGCAGGCAGCACGTTGGAACCGGTGCGTCCGGGCACGTTGTAGACGAACATGGGCAGGGCCACTTCGTCGTTGATGGCCTTGAAGTGCTGGAAAATGCCTTCCTGCGTGGGCTTGTTGTAGTAGGGAGAGATGAGCAGAGCCGCATCGGCGCCGGCCTTCTTGGCGAAGCGGGTGAGACTGATGGCTTCCACGGTGTTGTTGGAACCGGCTCCGGCGATGACGGGAACACGCTTTTTCACCTGATCCACGCAGATGCGGATGGCGGATTCATGTTCGGCATGGGTCATGGTGGCTGATTCGCCGGTGGTGCCGCAGGGCACCAGGCCGTTCACGCCCTGTTCGATCTGCCATTCTATGTGAGCGCGGTAGGCTTCTTCGTCGATGGTGCCGTTCTTGAACGGGGTAAGCAGAGCAGTTATTGTTCCGTGAAACATGGTTCTCTCCGAGCGGGATAGAGGAATGAAGAAGATTTCCAGACGACTGGGCCCCGGACGGTCAGAATTTCAAAAGGCTGAACGGCGGGAGGTCGTCTGCAGGCACGGTGCGCAGGCCGGGCAGGGGTGCGTGCCCCCGAGGTTCAGAACCCCAGATTTCCTTATTTCAAGTAGTGACATCGACGTAACGATCCGTCAAGCCACGTGCCTGAACGTACAAGTGGAGCGGAAGAGTTCCCCGGCCGGAAGCTCTCCCGCCCGCGTTATTTTTATCGAATTTTGTTCCACACGAAGCGGATGTAGGGCTGCATGACGGTGAGGGCCTTTTCCGCATCGAGGGGCAGCGTGGCTCCGGCGGCATTGCGGTGTCCGCCGCCGCCGAACTGGGCGGCCACGTCGCGCACGTTGTCGCTGCCGGAAGAGCGGAGGCTGGCCTTGGTCTGCACCTTGCCGTCCTTTTCCTCTTCCCGGAGAACCAGCGCCACACGTACGCCGCAAAGCCTGCGCAGCTGCTCCACGAGGCCTTCGGCGTCTTCGCGTCCGGCTCCGCAGGAACGGAGGGCGTCACGGGTGATGAGGGCTGCCGCAAGGCGACCGTCCTCGAGAATGCGGGTCTCTTGCATGGCAAGGCCCCACAGACGCAGACGCGATTCCTTCCAGTTGTTTTCCAAAGCTTCGCGCAGCCTCGGCAGGTTGAGGCCTTCTTCCACCATTTCCGCCACGAGACGCAGCGCGCCGGGCGTGGTGTTGCCGTAGCTGAAGTTGCCCGTATCCGAGGAAACGGCCACATACAGGGCTTCGGCAAGCGCGCCCTGAAGCGGCGCGCGCAGCGCCTTGGCGATGAGTGCCACCATTTCTCCGGTGGCGGACATGGAAGGATCGACCCAGTTGGCCTCGGTGCCGAAAAGCGGGTTGGCCAGATGATGGTCGATGTTCACGCTGGGCACGCGGTCGAGGAGCGGCTGGATCACGTCGCCGAGACGGGCTCTGTCGCCGCAGTCGAGGCAGACCACGAGATCGGGATCGCAGGGAAGCATGCCGGGATCGGTGAGCACGGGGCCCGGCAGCGTCAGGAACTTCAGAAAGTCGGGCAGGCCGTCTTCGTTGAAGACCAGCGCGTCCACGCCGATGGAACGAAGCGCCCAGGCCAGAGCAAGACTGGAGCCTGCGGCGTCGGCGTCGGGATGGGCATGGGCGGCTATGAGCACACGCTGATGACCGCGCAGGGCGGACAATACTTCGCCGGGAACGGTAGTCTGTTCAGTCGTCATAGAAAAACTCGAGATCGCTGTAGACCATCTCTTCCTCGCACACGGCCTCCATCATGAGGAGACACTTGTCCATGCGCGACTGAAGATGTCTTTCGCTGTTGCTTACCGAAACCACCTGGAGCCGGAGCCTGACCAGAGATTCCTCCGTTCCGGCTTCGGCAATGGCCACGTTGAAGGTGTTGCGCACCTTCTGCTTCAGGCTGTTCGCCACGCGGCGCTTGCCCTTCAGGGAGTCGTTGCCGTGCAGGGCGTATTCCACGGTAAGAACGCCTATGACCATGCGGGTGTCCTAGGAGCGGTAGTCGGAATTGAGGGAAACGTAGCCGTGGGAAAGATCCGAGGCCAGGAGGCGGGATTCGCCGGGGCCGTCGCCGAGAACGATGTCCAGAGGCAGATCCACGTTCTTGAGCGGCTCTTCCAGCAGCGCGTCGAAGTCCAGATCCGTGGGACGGCCGTTGCAGAACAGCTCCACGCCGCAGAGCGTCACGCGCAGCGCCAGAGGATCGAAGTCGACGCCGGCGCGTCCTGCGGCGGCCACGATGCGGCCCCAGTTGGGATCGCGTCCGAACATGGCGGTCTTCACGAGCTGAGAATGGCCGACGGTGCGGGCCACCTTTTCGGCATCCTCGTTGCAGGCGGCGCCCGTCACATGGATGTGCATGACCTTGGTGGCGCCTTCGCCGTCCTTGACCAGCATGTAGGCGAGCTCGCCCAGAATTTCGGTAAGCGCCGCTTCGAGAAGCGGCAGCTCGCTTTCGGCAACGTTCACGCCGGAAGCGCCGTTGGCAAGGCCGTAGAGAGAGTCGTTGGTGGAGGTGTCGCCGTCGACGCTCACACGGTTGAAGGTGGCGTCCACCGCACGGCGGAACATGGCGCGCCAGGCGGAAGGTTCCACGGCGGCGTCGCACATGACGAGGGAGAGCATGGTGGCCATGTTCGGGCAGATCATGCCCGCGCCCTTGGCCACGCCGGCAAGGCGGACGGTGCCTCCGGCAAGCGCAAGTTCGCGTCCGGCCATTTTGGGGAAGGCGTCGGTGGTCATCATGGCCCGGGCGAGGCCTTCCAGATCCACGCTGCCCAGAGAGGCGGTGAGGGCGGGAACGGCGGCAGCCCACTTGTCCATGTCCATCTGCGCGCCGATGACGCCGGTGGAGGCGGGCAGAAGCTCTTCTGCACGGACGTCTTCTCCGGCGCTGCAGAGCGCTGCGCTGACCATGTCGAGCGTGCGCAGGCAGTTGCTTCTGCCTTCTTCGCCGGTGCAGGCGTTGGCCTGGCCGGAGTTGAAGATCACGCCGCGTACGCCCCTGTCCCCGGCGTTTTTGATGTTTTCCTGCGACACGAGTACGGGCGCAGCTCGGAAAAGATTGGTGGTGAACACGCCTGCAACCGTGGCGGGAGCGTCACTGAAGACGAGGGAAAGGTCGTTGCGGTCGAGATGCTTGCCCCGGAAGTCGGCATTGGCCGCGGCGAGACGGAAGCCCTGAGGTATCTGGATCATGGAAAATCTCCGTTCCTTTGGAATGGCTTTCAATCTGCCACACTTGCCGCACAGGCGCAAGCAGCGCCAGAGGAGCGGAAGTCTGATTACCTGCGGAAAAGACAGCGGAAAATGGCGTCTTGCACGTACTTTCCCGCCGTGCTAATCTCCGCTCGTTCATTCTGCACCCATACCTTAAACCCGGGCCTCGCGCCTCTTTGTCGTTATGTCTGAAAATTCAAGCAAAAAAGGCAGATCCATGTTTCGCGATTACGGCGAGGCACTGCTGACGGCGGTAATACTGGCTCTTGTCATCAGAACGTTTTTCCTTCAGGCCTACACCATTCCTTCCGGCTCCATGCTGCAGACCGTGCAGATCGGCGACTATGTGCTGGTGAACAAGTTCGTGTACGGCGTGAAGATTCCCTTCACCGACAAGTATCTTTTCCGCGGCGCGGATCCTGAAATCGGGGACATTATCGTGTTCAAGTATCCCCGCGATCCCGGAACGGACTACATCAAGCGCGTGGTGGGCCTTCCCGGCGACGTCATTGAAATGCGCGACAAGCAGTTCTACCGCAACGGCGAACCGGTGAAGGAAGACTACATCCAGCAGCTGTATCCCAACGTCATCGGCAGACTGGACAATATCGGTCCCATCACCGTGCCGGAAGATTCCTACTTCGTCATGGGCGACAACCGCGACAATTCTGAGGACTCCCGCGCCTGGGGCTGCGTGCCCCGCTCCTACATTCACGGCAAGGCCTGGCGCATCTACTGGTCCTGGGACGGGGACTCCCACACGCCGAGACTCGGCCGTATCGGCATGCTCGTCGAGTAGTCCCGTTTCACTGCTGTTTTTCTGTGCCTCTCCCGGAGTCGCGGCTTCGGGAGAGGAATCGTTTTTTCATTCAGGAAGGAAGTTGCCTTGCAGCGCATACCGGAACCTTTGAAAAATCTTGTGGATCAGCTCGCCCGCCTGCCCGGACTGGGCCCGAAATCCGCCATGCGCGCCGCCATGACGCTGCTCAAGTGGCCCGAAGCGGAAGTTCGTCGTCTGGGCAAGGGCGTGTACGAGCTGCGTGATACGCTTCATCTGTGCAGCCGCTGCGGCGGCCTTTCGGATTCCGATCCGTGCCCCATCTGTTCCGATCCCGAGAGAGACGAAACGCAGCTGTGTCTCGTGGCCGAGTGGGACAGCATGCTTACTCTGGAGGAAGGAAATTTCTACAGAGGCTACTATATGATTCTCGGCGGTCTTCTGGCTCCGCTGGATCACAGCCCCGCGGAAACGCTGGAAACGGATCGCCTGCGTTCCCGCCTTGCCGAGGGCAGGGTCAGGGAACTCATTCTTGCTCTCGGCGCCACGGCTGAGGCGGAAGCCACGGCCACCTTCATCAAGGACATGGTGAACGCCCGTTTTCCCGAAGTGCGTGTCACCCGCCTTGCCCAGGGCATCCCGCTCGGGGCCGAAGTGAAGTACATGGACAGGGAAACCCTGCGCGAGTCCCTGCGCTATCGTCAGGCCCTGTAATTCGCAAGGCCGCCTCTTCCAGACGGCCGTTCAACGACAATCATTCCACGGAGATAGCATGGCCTTTTATTTTGCACCCCGCGAGGCGAGAACCACACTGACCTGCCCCGAATGCGGCGCTCCTCTGGATATCCGCCGTACCTGTCACGAGGCGTTCATGCAGTGCTCTGCCTGCCGCCGTACCTTCAAGCTGACGCAGTTCGTCAGCCAGATGGACGATGTGATGGAAGAATTCCTCGAACGGCTGTATGCCGATCGCGTATAGTCAATAAACGGGTCGGCCGCACTTGCCGGTCGGCCTCCTCCCTGTACGGGCAACCTCCGTTTTTCCTGCGTGTGTGCGTTAAGGCGTGACACGGCCTTTTCGTATCCGCCGGAACGACGCTTCCTCGGAAGAGCATTCCGATCAAGGAGGCCCTATGAGCTTTCGTCGCCTTTCCTTTGCGGCGTGGCAGCCGCTGATCGACATCGCTGCCTTCATGCTGGTCAATACGGCGCTCTTTTTTGCCGCCAGACTGGCGCTTCTGTATTTTCTTCTCCCCGACATCACGGAAACGGCGCATATTCCCCATGCCCTGTACATCGGCTTGAAGTTCGATGCGCGCATGGCCGTGTTCATGTCGCTGCCCATGGCGTTCTGCCTGCTGTGGCCCGCCGTTGAAAGGGCCGTGTCGAGGCCCGGATTCTCGATGCCCCGCGGCATTCTCTGCGCCGTTACGGGCATCATGGCCGCCGGAGCCATGCTGATTCATATCTTCGACTTCGGCTTCTTCTTCTATCTGCACCAGCATATCGACATGGGCGCGAAGGTCTTTCTCGAAGATCCTTCCGAATCCGTGCGCATGGTGTGGCAGAGCTATCCCGTCGTGCTCATCACGCTGGCCTTTGCCGCCGTCGTGGCGCTGTACGTCTGGCTTTTTGCCCGCTTCCTGCGCAGACACGTTCCCTGTCCCATTCGTCCGAAGACCGGCGGAGAGGGCTGCAGCCGCAAATGGCGGGCACTTGTCACGGTGTCTTCCCTCGTCATGCTCTTCATCGTCGGCTACGGGCAGATAAGCTCGAACTTCTTCCCGCTGCGCTGGAGCAACGCCTATTTCAGTTCCGACAAGAACATCGCGCTTCTGGCCGTGAACCCCATCCAGAATCTCTACGATACCCGCAACTACGGCAAGGCCATTCCTCCGAACGTGGAAGCCACGCTCGAAGCCTGGCCCCGCATGGCCGAGTATCTCCGCATTCCCGAAGGTCAGAAGCCGCTTAACTATGTGCGGCACTTCCCCGGCAGAGACATGGAAAAGCGCCCCAATATCGTGATCATCATCATGGAATCCATGTGCTGGGAGCGCACGTCGCTGGCGCCTTCCATGCCGGAGTCGATGGGAAAAGATATCGATCCCACGCCGTTCCTCAAGGAACTCGCGGCCAAGAGTCTGTACTATCCCAATTTCTATGCGCCCACCCGCACCACGGCCAGAGCCGTGTTCACGACCATAAGCGGCGTGCCGGACGTCAATCACTCCGGCGGCACCACGTCGCGCAATCCCAAGCTGGTGGATCAGTCGTCGGTGCTCGATGAATTCAAGGGATACGAAAAATACTACATGATCGGCGGCAATGCCAACTGGGCCAACATCCGCGGCATGATCCAGCATAATGTGAGCAATCTGCATCTTCTGGAGGAATCGGCCTGGGAAGCCCCCAACACCGACGTGTGGGGCGTGTCCGACATCGCGCTGTTCCGCGAGTCCATAGATGTGCTGACGGGCAGTCCCAAGCCGTTCATTTCCGTGATCCAGTCGGCCTCCTTCCATCGTCCGTACACCATCCCGGACGACAACGAAGGTTATGTGCTCCCGCCGGATCCGTCTGCCGAGGCGCTTGCCTGGTACGGCTATGAGAATGCGGAGGAATACCGTTCCCTGCATCTTTCCGACCACGCGCTGCGCCGCTTCTTCGACAAGGCGTCGAAGCAGCCCTGGTTCAACGATACGGTGTTCGTCATTTTCGGCGACCACGGCCTGAATTACAATTCCACCAACATTACGCCCGCGGTGCGTGCCTGCAATCTTCAGGCCTGGCATATTCCTCTTCTCATCTATGCCCCCGGCGGACAGGTGAAGCCCGGCGTGAATCCCGCGCCCCATATCCAGCCCGACGTGCTGCCCACCATGGCCTCGCTTGCCGGAATGGACTACTACACCAATACGCTCGGCAGAAACATGCTTGATCCTGCCAACGATGCCGATGCCGTAGCCTTCATCAGCGACAACGACCATACCCGTTATCTTATTGAAGACGGCTTCGTGTATGCGATCCGGGCAGGCAATGAGGCGCTTTACCGGCTGGATGAGCGTACTCCCGACAACAATGCCCGCGATCTGCGGGAAGAGGAGCCCGAACGGGCGGCACAGATGCGTCAGAAGCTCATGGACTTCTACTATACCTCGCAGTATCTGCTGCATAACAACGGCAAGGAGCATATTCAGGCCGCCCGCCGTGCTGCCGAGGCCGGAGCGGCGGAGTAGGCATGAAGACCGTGACCATTCATACCGACGGGTCCTGCCTCGGCAATCCCGGTCCCGGCGGATGGGCTGCCGTGCTCACCTTCGACGGGCCGCAGGGAACGGCCCGCCGGGAGATGAGCGGTGGCTTTGCGCGCACCACGAACAACCGCATGGAAATCCTTGCCGTGCTGGAAGCGCTCGGCGCGCTGAAGGAGCCGTGCGTGGTCGAGCTTTATACCGACTCCCAGTATGTGGCCAAGGCCATCAAGGATCGCTGGCTTGCCGGATGGATGCGCAACAACTGGATGACGTCGGCCAAAAAACCGGTGAAGAATCAGGATCTCTGGAAGAGAATGCCGCCGCTGCTCTCCCGGCACGAGGTGCATTTTCACTGGCTCAAGGGGCACGCAGGGCACAAGGAAAACGAACGCTGCGACGAACTGGCCAGAACGGAGGCCTCCGGACGGAATCTTCCCGAGGATCCGGGATTTTCCGACTGACGGGTGTAACGGCCGGGAAGCGCTGTTCCCTTCGGAACCGGTACAGAGGACGGTACTGCGGGAGGTTTTGCCTTCCGCTGCCGGTCTTTGAAGAAAAGTGTGAAGAAAGACGGGGTTGCGACCACGGCTTGTCCTGAATGTCGTCCTGTGTTATATTTATATCATTATGACCAGACGTGAATGGAAAATACGCGCGACGGCCAGACTCGCCGGAACGGATGCTCCGGCAGCGGTGGCGGCGCTTCTGCTTTGTCATGTGCTCGGCATAGACAAGGTTGCTCTTGTGGCCCATTCCGAAGAGCCGGTTTCTCCGGCGGCGGAAGCCGTTCTGGAGGAACTTCTGCGCAGGCGTCTGTCCGGGGAACCGGTGGCCTATATCCTCGGTCGGCGTGAGTTTTACGGACGCGATTTTCTGGTGAATCCCCATACGCTGATTCCCCGCCCGGAAACGGAACATCTCATAGAAGCGGCGCTTGATTTCTTTCAGGGCAGGCAGGATGTGCGCTTTCTTGATCTCGGTACGGGCAGCGGCTGCATTGCCGTGACGCTTTCGGCAGAGCGGCCTTCATGGCGCGGCGTGGCCGTGGATATCTCGGAAGGCGCGCTTTGCACGGCGCAGCGCAATGCCGGCCTCTGCGGCACGGAGAACCGTGTGGAGTTTCTGCAGGCCGATTTCACCCGGCCGCTGCCCTTTGCTCCGGGCAGCTTTGATCTGGTCATAAGCAATCCCCCCTACATCAGTGAAGAAGAATACGCCGAACTCGATCCCGGCGTCAGGAATTTTGAGCCGCGTTCCGCGCTGGTGCCCGGTCCCGAGGGACTGGAGCATCCCCGCGCAGTGGAAGCGGCGGCCCGCGCCCTGCTGAAGGAAGGCGGCCTTCTGCTCATGGAGCACGGCTACCTTCAGGGCGAAGCGTGCCGGGCGTTGTGCCCGGACGCATACTGGATGGATAGGCGCACTGGTCGCGATCTTGCCGGAAAGGATCGATTCCTTTTTGCGGTGAGGCGCTGACGCGCGTAAGCCCCCGGTCCGTCCGGGGAAGCCGTGACGGAGTGTTCCGTCAGGCGTTCAGGAGATAGTCATGCCCCAGACCACTCTTGGCGGATCTGTTGTCTGCAGAGGCGTTTCTCTGCACTCCGGCCATGAAGTCAGCATGGAGTTCCGGCCCGCGCCGGAGGATTCGGGTATTGTTTTTCATATTCATTCCGAGGACGGCGAGCATCTGCTTTCTCCCCGCCCCGAAGCCGTGAGCACGACGGAGCTTGCTACCACGGTCAGCGACGGCAAGGTCAGCGTTTCCACCATTGAACATGTTCTTGCAGCGCTGAACGGTCTTGCCGTGGACAACGTGGAAATTCATGTCGTCGGAGGCGAGGTGCCCATTCTCGACGGCTCTGCCAGACCTGTGGTTGAGGCTCTGCGCAGCGTCGGCTTCCGTACTCAGAGCGCGCCTCGCCGCATGGCCAGAGTCATGCGCAGTCATTCGCTGGAAAAGGACGGCCGCTCCATTTCCGTGGAACCTTACGACGGATTCCGCGTGGACTACACCATACGCTTCCCTCATCCCGTCATAGGCGAGCAGCGTTTCGTGCTGGACATCACGCCTGAAAGCTTTGAAAAGGAAGTGGCTCCGGCACGCACGTTCGGTTTTCTGAAGGAAGTCGAATACCTGCACAGCCGCGGCCTTGCCCGGGGCGGCTCTCTGGAAAACGTGATCGTCATCGGGGACGACGGAATTCTGAACAAGGAAGGCCTGCGTTTTCCCGATGAATTCGTCAGACACAAGATGCTGGACTTCATAGGCGACATGGCCATGCTGGGCTCCCCCATGCTGGGTTCGTTCACGGTTGCCTGTTCGGGACATGGACACAACAATGCCTTTCTGCGGGATCTGGTGCAGGGCGAAGGGATTCTGGAATACGTGGAGCGCTAGCGTTTCCGCCTTCGGTGGTTCCTTGGGCGTGGTCGTGAGAACAGGCTGAAGGCTTTTCCGAAAATCCTGGATATGTAAGCGCAGCGGGGCGGAC